>CP095846.1:2765668-3072965 GCA_023100825.1 Nocardioidaceae bacterium SCSIO 66511
GGGAAGCCGGCACGGACCCGCTCGGCTCGGCGTCAGCCGGAGGTGGCGGGGTGGTCCGGAGCGGTCACGTCGTACACGCGCGCCGGCGTCTCGAGGAGCGCCTCGAGCACCTCCCGCTTGTGCTCCGATTCGTCGGCGCTCCCCCAGCGCACCGTATCTCCGTTGCGCAGCAGGAGCTCGATCGAGTCGATGCTCGCGACCTCGATCGTCTTCACCCGCTCGGCGAGGTCGTCATCGAGTGCGCCGACGACCTCGGTCGCCTCGGCGAGCACGGTCTGTTCGTCGTCGCCGACGGCCGGGTCGAGACTGATGACCGGCACGCCCTTCGGTCGCGAGGAGTACGACCGGAACGCGACGCCCGACTCGTCGATGCCGCGTAGGTTGCCGTCGACCTCCATGACCGCGACCGCCTCACGCTCATCGATGTCGAGGACGACACCACGCGGCCATTTGCGTTCGACCGACACCTCCGCGACCCGCGGCAGCTCCGCGACCCGGCTTGCGATGGCGTCGGTGTCCAGCGTGGCGAGCGGCGCACCGTCGTCGATCCCGGCCTGCCGCAGCACGTTGGTCTCCGAAACGCTCTTCGTACCCTGCACCTTCACATCGTGGACTCCGAGAACCGACGATGCGAGCACGACCCAGGCGAGAGCCGCGACGACCGCGATCAGCGTGAACGCAACGAGGTACGGGCGCAGCCGCCTGCCCCGTGAGCGCCAGCGGCGCCGCCGGAACCTCTCGTCGGCTTCGCCCGCACTCATCAGGACCGCCCGTCGGACCTACCGCGCAGAAGCGACAGCAGCGCCGGGCCGACCGTCGTCACGTCACCCGCGCCGAGGGTGAGCACGAGGTCACCCGGGCGCGCAATTGCCCCGAGCGTCTTCACGGCGGCCACCAGGTCGTGGACACGATGCACGTTCTCCGGCGGCAGCCTGACGTGGCCGGCCACGATCTCGCTACTGACATCCGGATCGGGATCCTCGCGGGCAAGGTAGATCTCGGTGACGACCACCTCGTCCGCCGCACCGAGCTCGGCACCCATCGCGGCGCCGAAGATCCGCGTACGGCTCACCAGATGCGGCTGGTAACAGACCACCAGCCGTCCGCTGCCGGCGAGGGCACGCGCCGCCTCGAGGTCACCGGCGATCTCGACCGGATGGTGTGCGTACGAGTCGTACACCCGCACGTCACCCGCGACGCCGACCGACTCCATCCGGCGCCGAGCACCGACGTACGCGGCGAGGCCCGCGACCAGGTCGTCGAACGCGAAGCCGCACCGCAGCCCCGCTGCGATCGCACCGAGCGCATCGACCGCGTAATGCCGGCCGGGTACGGCGAGCCGCACGGTGCCGAGGCGTTCGTCGGTGCCTGACAGTCGCGACCACACCGTGAAGGTCGAGCCGCCGCTGTCGATGGTCAGGTCGGTGAGGCGTACGTCGGCAAATGCGTGGTCACCGAACCGGATCGTCTCGATCCCACGCCGATCGGCCTCATCGGCGAGCGCGGCCGAGCCCGCGTCGTCGGAGTACGCCAGCAGTGCGCCACCCTCGCGAATGCGTCCCAGGAACGTGTTGAACGCCTCGTGGTACGCCTCCTCGGTGCCGTAGTTGTCGAGGTGGTCGGCGTCGACGTTGGTGACAACCGCGTACAGCGGCGTGTAGACGAGGAACGCTCCGTCGCTCTCGTCGGCCTCGGCGACGAACAACTGCCCGGAGCCGTCATGCGCATTGCTGCCGAGCGTCTCCACCTCGGCACCGATCGCGTACGAGGCGTCAGCACCGGCAGCGTCGAGGGCCATCGCGAGCATCGACGTCGTGGTGGTCTTGCCGTGCGTGCCCGCAACCGCGATCACATCGCGGTCGAGCAACACCGACTGCAGACCGGCGGAGCGTGGCAGCAGCCGGAGTCCGCGTTCGCGAGCTGCGACGACCTCTGGGTTGGTCTCCCGCACGGCCGTTGACACGACGACCGTGTCCGCGCCGTCGACGTGGGACGCATCGTGCCCGACGTGACAGACGGCGCCAGCTTCCTGCAGTGAGCGCAGCAGCGTCGAGTCGTTGGCATCGCTGCCGGACACGGTGATGCCCCGCTCGACCATGATGCGGGCGATCGCGGACAGCCCGGCACCACCGATGCCGACGAAGTGAACGTTGCCGAGCTCGTGGGCCGGCGGTATGTCGTCGGGGATGTCGAGCCTCATCGCGAGCCCCGTGCCGCCTCGATCACCATCGCGGCAAGGCGCTCATCGGCGTCGCGGGGCATCAGCTCCGCCGCGGATTTCGACATCCGCTCCAGTCGTGCAGTGTCTCCGAGCAGTGGTACGGCGACGTTGCCGATCCAGTCGGAGGTCAACGCCTCGTCATCGATCAGCAGCGCACCCCCGGCCTGTACGACCGGGTACGCGTTGAGCGCCTGCTCGCCGTTGCCGTGCGGCAGAGGTACGAAGGCCGCCGGCAGGCCGACCGACGCGACCTCTGTGACGGTGTTTGCACCGGAGCGGCACACGATCAGATCGGCCGCGGCGTACGCGAGATCCATCCGCTCGATGAACGGCGCAACGACGTACGGCGGGTCGCCCTCGCGACGGTCAGGGGTCGCCTCCTCGGGGCGTCCGGCCGCATGGAGCACCTGGATGCCGGCGTCGGCGAGCGTACGGGCCGCGCCGGAGACCGCATGGTTGACGCTGCGTGCGCCTTGCGACCCTCCGGTGACGAGTAGCGTCGGGCGCGACGCGGCCAGGCCGAACTCCGCCCTGGCCTCGGCGCGCAACGCTGCCCGGTCGAGCGTCGAGATCGCACGTCGGATCGGCAGACCGAGGTACGTCGCATGCGGAAGCTCTGTGTCGGGGAAGCTGGTGGCGACGTGCCGGGTGAATCGGGCGCCGAGCTTGTTCGCCATACCCGGCAAGGCGTTGCCCTCGTGGATCACGAGCGGAAGTTTGCGACGTCGAGCGGCGAAGTAGGCGGGAACCGATACGTACCCGCCGAATCCGACGATCACGTCGGGGCGTACCCGGTCGACCACCTCCAGGGCGGCGCGAACCGACTTGCGCAACCGCACCGGGACCTTCGCGAGATCGGCCCCGACGCTGCGCGGCATGGGCACCGGCGGGACCAGTTCCAGCGGGTATCCCGCCTCGGGGATCAACGTCACCTCGAGGCCGCGCTCGGTGCCGAGGCAGGTGATCTCGCACTCGGGATCGACGCGCTGCAGTGCCGCAGCGGTCGCAAGCAACGGAGACGTGTGGCCGGCAGTTCCGCCACCAGCGAGTAGGACCCGCATCCCAGGGCGTGTCTTCCTACTCACCGCCGGCTCGCCCGCCTCCGCATCCCGACCGGCTGCGTTGCGGTCACTCACGGTGGGCCCGACTACTGTTTCGATCCCGCGCCTTGCCGGGATCTGGCGCGCAGACGCGCTCGCTGATCGACGTCGAGTAAGCAGCCACGACTTGTTCAGTTCCCTCTCCGGACCGCACGTTCGCGGCCCTGCCGGCGCATCCTCGCGCGCCGATCCTTCTGTGCCTTGAGCGCCGCCTGCGCTCCGGGCTCGGTACGTGCGAACGAGACCAACAGCCCGAGAGCGATGACGGTCGGCAACAACGCGGAACCGCCGTACGAGATGAGCGGGAGCGGGATGCCGATGACCGGCAGGAACCCCAGCACCATCCCGATGTTGATCACCGTCTGCGACAGCAACCACACCGTAATGCCCGCCGATGCGAAGCGGACGAACGGGTCTCGGCTTCGCTGCGCGATCCGCAGCCCTGCGTACGCGAGTACGACGAACAAGGCGAGCACGACGAGGGTTCCGGCGAGGCCGAGCTCCTCACCGATCACGGCGAAGATGAAGTCGGTGTGGGCCTCCGGGAGGGTGCCCCACTTCTGCCGGCTCGCGCCGAGGCCGACGCCCCAGAACTGTCCGGACGCCAGCCCCATCAGCCCGTGTGCGGCCTGCCAGCCGCCGTCGCTGTAGTCGGAGAACGGGTCCATGAAGCCCGTGAGTCGTCGTACGCGGCCCTCGTCGGCTGCCGCGAGGAACGCAACCAGCCCACCTAGCGCGAGGAACGCGCCGCCGAACAGCCGCATCGGGGCGTTCGCGACCCAGAGCATGCCGAGGATGACCGCGAACATCACCAGCGCCGTACCCAGGTCGCGCTGACCGACGACCATCATCGTGACCAGCAACGTCACCGGCAGCATCGGGATCAGCAGATGCTTCCAGTCGCCGAGCAGCTTCTCCTTGCGGGCGTACAGATCGGCGACCCAGACCACCAGCGCGAGCTTGGCGATCTCCGACGGCTGCACCTGCAGCGGGCCGCCGAACGACAGCCAGTTGCGGTTGCCGTTCACCTCGACGCCGAGGCCCGGCACGTACGTGAGCGCGATCAGCACGATCGCGACGAACAGCAGCGGGTACGCGAGCATGCGCACACCGTTGATCGGCAGCCGCGATGCGATGTACGCGCACGGCAGAGCGACGAGCACCCAGATCGCCTGCTTGCCGAAGATGAAGTACGAGCTGCCGTACGCCCGCAGCGAGAGGACCGAGCTCGCGCTCAGCACCATCACCATTCCGAGGGCGAGCAGCAGAGCGCTGACCCCGAGCACGAGCTGGTAGGAGGTCAGCGGCCGGTCGAGCAGCCGATGCCACGCGGCGAACCAGCCGCCGTCCTCGGAGGAATTGCTCCGGCGGGCCTGCCGCTTCGGTGCTGTGGTGCTCACGACGGGCCCTCCTCACAGTCTCTCGGCCTCAGCGGCCGCCACTCACAACCGGCGCACCGCCTCGGCGAACGCGTCACCGCGTGCGGCGTAGTCGGCGAACATGTCCATGGACGCGCATCCTGGTGCGAGCAGCACGGTGTCGCCGGGTTGCGCCATCGTGGCCGCCGCGTCCACGACGCGGTCCATCGCCTCAGTCTCGCCGGAATCCACCTCAACTACGGGGATCTCTGGCGCGTGTCGGCGCAGCGCATCCGCGATGAGGTCTCGGTCACGTCCGATCAGGACGACCCCGCGCAGCCGATCGCGCACCGCGGTGACGAGGTCGTCGAAGGTGGCACCCTTGGCGAGCCCTCCGGCGACCCATACGACGCTCGGATAGCTGAGCAACGACGCCTGCGCCGCATGCGTGTTCGTCGCCTTCGAGTCGTCGACGTACCGGACCTCGCGTACGGTCGCGACCTCGGCGACGCGGTGGGCGTCGAGCCGGAATCCTCGCAGGCCTTCGCGTACGGCGATCGGAGGCACGCCGTGTGCACGGGCGAGCGCGGCGGCAGCGAGGGCGTTCGCGACGTTGTGTTCGCCGTCCGGTGCGATGTCGTCGATCGTCGCGAGCTCGGCCGCGGACGTCTGCCGCTCGGAGACGAACGCACGATCGGCGAGGACACCGTCGACGACACCGACCATGCCGACGGAGGGCACTCCCAACGTGAACCCGATCGCCCGCGCACCCTCGACCACGTCGGCCTCGCGTACGAGCCGCTCGGTCACCGGATCGGAGACGTTGTAGACGCACGCGATCTGTGCGTTCTCGTAGATGCGGCCCTTGTCGGCGGCGTACGCCTCGATCGAGCCGTGCCAGTCGACATGGTCGGCGGCGATGTTCAGTACGGCCGCGGCTTGCGCGGACATGCTGCGTGACCAGTGCAGTTGGAAGCTTGACAGCTCGACCGGGAGTACGTCGTACGGCTCGGGGTCCATCACCGCCTCGATGATCGGCTTGCCGACGTTGCCGACGGCGACGGAGCGCTTGCCTGCGGCGCGGAGCATCGCGTCGAGCATCTGGACCGTCGTCGTCTTGCCGTTTGTGCCCGTGACCGCGAGCCACGGCGCGTCACCATCGGTGCGCAGCCGCCAGGCGAGCTCGACTTCCCCCCACACCGGGACGCCCCGTGCCGCCGCCTCGACCAGCAACGGTGCACTCGGTCGCCAGCCCGGCGACGTGACGACCAGATCTGCCGGCGGCAGCGAGTCGGTGGATCCCGGACCCAGCCGTACATCGGCGCCGAGCACCTGCAGAAGCGTCGCCTTCTCGGTCATCGCGTCGTCGGTGCGATCATCCAGCGCGACGACGCTTGCGCCAAGATGCGTCAGGGTGTCGGCGGCGGCGAACCCGCTCACGCCGAACCCGCACACCACCGCGCGTACGCCCTCCCACGACGAGGTGCGGTCGAGCCCCTCGAAGTCAGGTCGTGCCGTCATACGCCTGCGACCCACTCCGCGTAGAAGATGCCCAGTCCGAGCGCGACGCAGAGCACGCAGATGATCCAGAACCTGATGACGACGGTGATCTCGGCCCAGCCGCCCAGCTCGAAGTGATGGTGCAGCGGTGCCATCCGGAACAGCCGTTTGCCCTTCGACGCCTTGAACCAGCCGACCTGCAGCATTACCGAGACCGCCTGGAGGACGAACAGACCGCCGATGATCGGCAGCAACAGCTCGGTACGGGTCATCACCGCGAACCCGGCCATCACGCCGCCGAGCGAGAGCGAGCCGGTGTCGCCCATGAAGATCTGAGCGGGTGAGGCATTCCACCACAGGAAGCCGAAACAGGCACCGGTGAGTGCCGCCGCCACGACGGCGAGATCGAGCGGGTCGCGCACCTCGTAACAGCCGGCGAGGTCTTGGTCGAACGAGCACGACTGGTTGCTCTGCCAGATGTTGACGAAGACGTACGCCCCGAAGACCATGCCCGATGCGCCGGTTGCGAGTCCGTCGAGGCCGTCGGTGAGGTTCACCGCGTTACTCGTACCCGCGACCATGATCAGCACCCAGATCACGATGAGTACTGCCGGAAGCTCCCAGCTGAAGTCGCGGATGAACGAGATGCTGTGCGACATCGGCTTGATGCCGTCGGTGTCCGGGAAGTTCAGCGCCAGGATCGCGAACGCGAGGGCGACGACGGTCTGGCCGGCCATCTTCGCCTTGCTGCGCAGGCCGAGGCTGCGCTGCTTGGAGATCTTGATGTAGTCGTCGAGGAACCCGACGAGGCCCAGTCCTACGTACAGGAACAACAGCAGCAGCGCAGATGTGCTCGGCTCGGTCCGAGTGACCGCCATCGCGAAGCCATACGCGATGAGCACGGCCGCCATGATCACCAGGCCGCCCATCGTCGGCGTGCCGCGCTTGGTGTGGTGCGAAGTGGGGCCGTCGTCGCGAATCAACTGACCGTAGTGCTTGGCGACCAGGAGCCGGATCGCCATCGGCGTGAGGAGCAGCGTCACCAGCAGCCCCATGCCGCCCGCAAGCAGGATGGCCCTCATTTAGTGCCCAGTCCTCTCGTCGGCTCCCAGGTGCCCGCAAGGCGTCGGACCAGATGCAGTATGCCTTGCATGCTCGACGAGTTCGCGAGCGACTCGCTGCAGGCCGATCGTCAACGACGCCTTCACCAGGACGACGTCGCGCGGGCGAAGGATCTCCTCGACGACGCGTACGGCCTCCGCGGCGTCGCCGGCGCGGTGGATCTCTGCGCCGGTCCAGCCCTCCGTGATCGCCTTGGCCCCGTCGCCGACCAGCACGAGTTCGTCGACACCGGACTCCGCCGCGAACCGGCCGAGCCGGCGGTGCTCAGCTGCCGCGGACTCGCCCAGCTCACGCATCTCGCCCAGCACGGCGACCGCCCTTCCGCCGTGCGAGTCGGCGACCGTACGCAAGGTCGCGATCGCCGACCGCATGGAGTCGGGGTTCGCGTTGTACGCGTCGTTGATCAGCACGACGCCGTCGCGCAGCTGATGACGCTCGAGCCGGGCCGCAGATGCCGTCGTGGCTGCGTTGAGCGCACCGCCGACGGTTTCGAGCGGCAGTCCGAGCGCGATGGCGGCCGACGCCGCGGCGGCCGCGTTGGCCGCCTGGTGGAGCCCCAGCATCCGCAGGTGCACACCCACCCGATCGCCGTCGTACGCGAGATCGAAAGTCGGCTCGCCGTCGGCACTCGCCTGCACTCCCTCGAGCCGCAGCTCGGCGTCCGGGGACTCCCCGAACGTGTGCACGGCAGCGGTGGTCCGGCTCGACATGGCCGAGACGAGCGCATCGTCGGCGTTCAGCACCGCGTGACCATCCGGCCGCAGCGCCTCGACAAGCTCGCCCTTGGCCGTTGCGATGGCTTCCTTCGAGCCGAACTCGCCGATGTGCGCGACGCCGACGTTGACGACGACGGCGACGTCGGGGGGCGCGATTCCGCACAGGTACGCGATGTTGCCGACATGGCGCGCCCCCATCTCGACCACGAGGTAGCGGGTCTGTTCGTCGGCGCGGGTCACAGTCATGGGTACGCCGAGCTCGTTGTTCAGGTTGCCCGATGTGGCGACCGTCGCACCGTCGGTCTCCAGGATCTGGCTCAGCAGGTCTTTCGTACTCGTCTTGCCCTGCGAACCGGTGAGCGCGACGATGCGCGCGGACGGAAGTCTGCGTATGACCTCGGCGGCGAACAGCCCGAGAGCCTCGATGGTGTCGTCGACGACGACGCACGGCGCATCGACTTCGCGTGAGGTCAAGGCGAGCGCGGCACCGGAGCGTACCGCCCCGGCCGCATAGTCGTTGCCGTCGACGCGTTCTCCGACTACCCCGACGAACAACCCGCCCGCTTCGACCGCCCGCGAGTCGACCTGCGCCGGAGCGGTGACGAGGAGTTCAGGATCGGCGCGGTGCAGCCGCCCGCCGACGGCATCGGCGATCTCCGCGGCTCGCATCGGGATCATCGGGTGCCCGCTCCGTCGAGCGACAACAGAGCGGTACGCGCATGCGTCACGTCATCGAACGGATGCACCGTGCCTGCGACCTCCTGGCCCTGCTCATGTCCCTTGCCGGCGATCAGTACACAGTCACCCGGCCGAGCCAGCGACACCGCCGCGCTGATCGCCGCGCCCCGGTCGCCGGTCTCGTGTATCTCCGCCTCCGCGCCGGCGGCTCCTTCGAGCACGGCGCGTCTGATTGCGGCGGGATCCTCGCTTCGGGGGTTGTCGTCGGTCACGATCACCACATCGCCGAGCCGGGCGGCGATCTCGCCCATCACCGGCCGCTTGCCCGTGTCTCGGTCTCCCCCGGCGCCCACGACCACGATCAGCCGACCGGACGTCACGGGCCGGAGCGTGCCGAGGACCGCCTCCAGCGCGTCGGGCTTATGCGCATAGTCGACGACGACTTCGAAGTCCTGACCGGCGTCGACCCGCTCCATCCGCCCGGGTACGCCCGGAGATGCGGCGATGCCGGAGCCCGCGGCGGCCGGGTCGAGCCCGCCGGCCGCAGCAGCGGCGACGACGGCGAGGGCGTTCTCCACGTTGAACGCGCCGGGCAACGGGATGTCGACCTCGACCTCCGATCCGTCGGGTCCGGCGAAAACGGCGACCGTGCCGGAGGCGCCCGGCTCTGCATGTACGAGGGACCAGTCGGCAGCGCCCTCCGTCGAATAGGTCGTCACCGGAAGCGAGGTGCTCGCCGCGAGCCGCCGACCGTACGGATCGCCGACGTTGATCACGGCGTGGCTCGCGTGGCGGGGGGTGAACAGCGTCGCCTTTGCGGCGAAGTAGTCCTCGACGGTGCCGTGGAAGTCGAGGTGGTCGCGTCCGAGATTCAAGAAGACGGCGACGTCGAACACGATGCCGTCGACGCGCCCCTGGACGAGTGCGTGGCTGGAGACCTCCATCGCGCATGCCGTCACGCCCTGCTCTCGCATCGCGGCGAAGAGCGCGTGCAACGCGGGCGCCTCCGGCGTCGTGAGGGCCGTACGTACCGCCCTGCCGGCTATCCGGGTGCCGATCGTGCCGACGACCGCTGGTGTGTGACCGGCGGCGACCAGGGCGGGCTCGGCGAGCCGGGTGACCGTCGTCTTGCCTTGCGTACCGGTGACGCCGATCGTCAGCATCGCCGCGGCCGGTTGCTCGTACACCAGCGCGGCAAGGTCGCCGAGTGCCGCGCGCGGTGTCTCGATCACCAGCACGGGTACGGCCGTCTCTCCGATGATCTCGGCACCGTCCGGATCGGTCAGGATCGCTGCAACGCCCGCTTCGACGGCGTCGGTCGCATACCGCGCGCCATGCGTACGAGCGCCGGGCAACGCGGCATACAGGTCTCCGGGTGCGACGGCATTCGAGGCGAGGCTGACTCCCGTCACCTCCCCCGGAACCGGGGGCAGGTCGAGCGCCGAGCAGATCGCGCTCAGCGGCACCGGCTCGACGCGACGAGGCCGGCTACTCGCCAGGTCTGCGGACTCCGGGGTCATCGACTACCTTCCTGCGGACGGGGTGCCGTACTACGCGGTTGCCATTCTCCGAGCGCCCGAGCCTATCGTCACCAGTACAACGGCGTCCGAGGCGTCCGGGAACCCGTCGGAGCGACTCCGTAGCGCTCGAGAGCCGCGCGCATCACATCGTGGAAGACCGGCCCCGCGTCACCGCTTCCCGACCCTCCGCCGGCCGGGTTGTCGAGGACGACGTAGGTGAGGAACCGCGGATCGTCGGCCGGTGCGAACCCGGCGAACGAGACGGTGTTCTGACCGCGAACGTAGTTGCCGGTATCGGGATCCACTCGCCACGCCGTGCCCGTCTTACCGGCAGTGCGGTAACCCGCGATCTTCGTGTCGGTGGCCGTGCCGCCGGGGTTCGTCACGCTCTCCATCATCTTGGTGACCTGTTTGGCCGCCTTCTCGGAGACGACCCGATGCTGCTCGGGCTCGGGCGCCGGCGTCTCCTCGCCGTCGGCGTCGACGAACCCGGACACGATGCTCGGCTCGTTGTAAACACCGCCGTTCGCGATGGCCTCGATCGCCGATGCCTCCTGCATCGCGGTCACCGAGATGCCCTGGCCGAACGCGATGGTCGCGTGCTGCGCATCGCTCCAGTCGTCGGGGTCGGCGAGAATGCCGCCGGACTCGCCCGGCATCCCGACTCCGGTCGGCTCGCCGAAGCCGAAGTCCTCGAGGTACGAATGCATCTTCGCGTTGCTCATCTGCTGCGCCAGCGTCACCGTGCCCATGTTCGACGAACGCGCGATGATCCCGGCCGCGGTCATGTTCAAGGTGCCGTGTGCCCAGTAGTCACCGATGGTGAAGCCGTCGAGTGTCATCGACCCCGGCACCTTGACCTTCGTACGCGCGTTGACGAGACCCTGATCGGCGAGGGCGGCCATCGTGACGACCTTCTGTACGCTGCCCGGCTCGTAGACGTTCTGTACAGCGCGCGCGTTCATGTTCTCCGACGTGATCGACGACGGGTCATTCGCATCGAAGGTCGGCAGCTGGGACAGCGACAGCACCTCCCCCGTCTTCACGTCCTTGACGATCGCGACTCCCCAGTCAGAGCTGGTCTCCTGAATCGCCTGCTTCAACCGCTGCTGGGTGTACCACTGCAGATCGCGGTCGATCGTCGTGACGACGTCGGTGCCGGGTTGAGGCTCCTTGACCGTGCTGTCGGCGAGCGGGATCCGTTCACCCGACGGCGAGACCTCGTAGGTCGCCTCGCCGTCCTCGCCGCGGAGCTCGTCGTCGTACTGGCGCTCGAGCCCGGCGCCGCCCTTGCCGTCGGCGTTGACCAGCCCGAGCGTGTTCGCCGCGAGGGTGTCTCCCGGGTACGTACGCAGCGGCTCACGTTGGGTGAACACACCGGTCAGTCCCGCGGTCTCCACCGCCTCGACGGCCTTATCGGCCTTCCACGTCGGCACCTGATGCGCGAGGTAGACGAACTGCGTGTCGGGAGCGCGAAGCTTCTCGACGAGGTCGAAGTAGTCGAGATCGAGGCGCTGGGCCAGGATCTTCGCGATCGCCGTCGCGTCATCATCGGTCATCGTCGGATCGGCGGTGATCGCCCGTGCATCGACGCTCGAAGCGAGCGCCGCGCCGTCGCGGTCGAGAATCTCACCGCGTTCCGCGTGCAGCGCGATCCTCTGGGTGCCCTCCTCGGCCGCCTTGGCGGCGTACGCGTTGGCGTCTACTCCTTGCAGCTGGAACAACCGCGCCGCGAACACCGACAGCAGAATGGCGATGACGACCAGGCACAGCCGCAGCCGCGTGACCGTGGCCCGAGGCGGCCGGGAGCTGTTCGTACGCGGGCTCATCGGCGGCCTCCTCTGCGGTCTGACCCACGGTCGGGTTGGTTGTCGTCCGGCTTCTTGTTGTCCGGCTTGTTGTTATCCGGCTTCTTGTTATCCGGCTTCTTGTTCTCGGGCTTGTCGTTCTCGTCGCCGTCCTGCCCGACGGGATCGTCGTTCTCGTGCCCGGTGCCGGTGAGACCGGGAAGGTTCGTACCCGGCAGCGCCGGACTCGGATGGCCGCTCACCTCCCCGCTGGGAAGACGCAGGAACGCCGGAGAGGCGTTCGGGACCATCCCCAACCTGGCGGCCTCGCTCGCGATCCGATCCGGGCTCGACAGGCCCTGCACTTCCAGGGTCAGCGCCTGTTCACGGGTCTGCAGGTCCGCCGCCTTCTCCTGCATGGCGGTCAGCTCGAACGCGCGCCGCTGCATGCTCGTGTTGATCAGCAGCAGGCCGACCAACCCGACCGCGAGCAGCGCTACGACGAGTACGACGAACGGCGCCCGCGGCCGGCGAGCACCCACCGACCGGACGATGCGCAACGGGCGGCGCGGCGCCGGCGCTTGCCTCGACGGCCGAGCCCTCGCGGGTCCGTGCAGCGGAGTCATCGCGACCCCCGATCGACCTCGGCGATCCGTTCGGCCACGCGTACTCGCACCGAACGGGCACGAGAGTTCTCGTCGACCTCGGCGTCGGCTGCTTGCTCCGCTCCCCTGGTCACCAACCGGTATGCCGGCTTGAGCTCCGGAGGCACCACCGGCAGATCCGGCGGCGCCTGCGACTCGGTCACGGCCGCGAACGCGCGCTTGACGATGCGGTCCTCGAGAGAGTGGTACGCCATCGAGACGACGCGTCCGCCCGGAGCGAGGACGTCGAGTGCGGCCGGTACTGCTCGTCGGAGCACCGCGAGCTCGTCGTTGACCTCGATTCGCAGAGCCTGGAACGTTCGCTTCGCCGGGTTGCCTCCCGTACGCCGGGCAGGCGCCGGAATCTGCTCGCGGATGAGCGTCACGAGCCGCTCACTGGTGGAGAACGGCGCGGAGGCACGCTCGCGCACCACTGCATCGGCGATCCTCCGAGCGAACCGCTCCTCGCCGTACTCCCTCAGGATCCGGGCAAGCTCGACCGCGGAGTAGGTGTTGAGCACCTCGGCCGCGGTCAGCGACGAGTCGCCCATCCGCATGTCGAGGGGGGCATCTTGTGCGTACGAGAATCCACGGTCAGGTCGATCGAGCTGCATCGACGACACCCCGAGGTCGAGCAGCACGCCGTCGGCCGCGTCGAACCCGTTCGACTCCAGCACGTCGCCGATCCGGTCGTACGTGGTCTCGGCGGTCGTCAGCCGGTCGGCGTACGGGGCCAACCGTTCGCGGGCGAGGGCCAGCGCGGCGGGATCCCGGTCGATGCCGACCAGGTGTACGTCCGGGAAGCGGGTGAGCACCGCCTCGGCATGCCCGCCGAGGCCGAGTGTCGCGTCGACGACGACGGGCGAACTCGTGCTCGTAACGGCGGGCTCGAGCAGTTCGAGCACCCGGTCGAGCATGACCGGAACGTGCGCGTCCATGAGCGAAGTCATCTCGCCACTTCGCGCACAGCAGCGCCAGGCGTGGCAGGCCGGATTCCGCCCCGAGAACACTCGCGCTTCCTGCGCAGTGCGGTTGCGACCACCATGTTCGACCCCTTGTGAGTGCGGTACGTGTGTGACTTCGTCCGACCAGGTCCCCGTCCGCTTGTCCGGGAAGTACGCGATCTGGCGCCGGGGAAGGTGCGTCAGAGAGCGGTAACAAGCGGACTGGAGACCTCATCGGACGACGTCGAAACGTCGACTCGCGCGAAGCGCTACTCGATTCCCGGCATCACCTCTTCGGACATCTGCGCGTACGACTCCTCGGTGGCGGCGGCGTATCGCTCCCATGCGCCGGCGTCCCAGATCTCGACGCGATCCATCGCACCGATCGCGACACAGTCGCGCTCGAGCGAGGCCCACGTACGAAGCACGGGAGGAATGGTGATGCGGCCCTGCTTGTCGGGCGTCTCCTCCGCGGCCCCGCTGAACAGCATCCGCTGGAAGTCACGGTTGGCGCGTTTGGTGAACGACGCCTTCTGCGCTTGGCGGGTGAGGGCGGCGAAGTCCTCGAGGCTCCAGACGTAAACGCAGTGTTCCTGCCCCTTGGTGAGCACCAGACCCTCCTTCAGCTGATCCCGAAACTTGGCCGGCAAAAAGAGCCGGCCCTTGTCGTCGAGGCGCGGGGTGTGAGTGCCGAAGAAGGCCATCGCTCCTCCAACCTCATCCCCGTTTCCTCCACTTCGCGCCACTGTACCCCACGATCCACCACGATCAACCAACTCGCCGCAACGGGCGCGCCGACGTTCCCCGGTTTCTCGGGCCGAATCCGGGGTGGAGGATGGTGGAGCGGATTTCGCTGCCGGCGCGATACACGCTCGGTAACGATCTGAGTCATCCGCACGGGTTGTCGTTGAGGCGTTTGCAAGACCCTGAGAGGATCGAGGTCATATCCGAGGATCGATGGAGGGACCTGTGACGGTCACCGGCGTGACACCGCCCGAGCCGGCGCGCAAAGCGGGAGCACTCGGCGCGCTCGAAGACGTCTCCGCCAGGCTGGAGCAGTCGATCGCGCACGTCATCGAAGGCAAGTCCGACGTCGTACGCTCCGCACTCACCGTGCTGCTGGCCGGCGGACACCTGTTGATCGAGGACGTCCCCGGCGTCGGCAAGACGATGCTGAGCAAAGCGCTCGCGCGATCGATCGACGGCACGGTGCGACGCATCCAGTTCACGCCCGACCTTCTCCCCAGCGATGTGACGGGCGTATCGATCTTCAACCAGAGCACCCGCGAGTTCGAGTTCCGCCCAGGCGGCGTCTTCTCGAACATCGTGGTTGGCGACGAGATCAACCGCGCTTCGCCGAAGACGCAGTCCGCACTATTGGAGTGCATGGAGGAGCGACAGGTCACGGTCGACAACTCCACCTACCACCTCGACGACCCGTTCATGGTCATCGCGACCCAGAACCCGATCGAGATGGAGGGCACGTACCCCCTTCCCGAGGCGCAACGTGACCGTTTCATGGCCCGGCTGTCGATGGGCTACCCCGTCGAGCGGGCAGAGCTGGCGATGCTCGACTCCCACGCCGGGCGTGATCCACTCAGCGACCTCGAGCCCGTCACCGACGCCGCCGAGGTCGCGAAGATGATCTCGCTCGTCACCGAGGTGTTCGTCTCCCAAGGCGTTCAGCGATACGTCATCGCCCTCGTCACGGCGACCCGGCAGTCCAGCGAGCTACGCCTCGGTGCATCACCCCGCGCCGCTTTGCATCTCGTACGCGCTGCCAAGGCGCACGCCGCTCTCGACCGGCGCGAGTACGTCATCCCCGACGACATCCAGCGGCTGGTCCTGCCGGTGCTCGGCCATCGAGTGCTGATGACTCCCGACGCGGCCATGGGCGGTCGCCGCAACGAAGACGTACTGCGCTCGATCCTGGAGCAGGTGCCGGTGCCCGAGTCCGGTCGCGACCCCGGGCCACAGAACGTCGCACCGAGGCGCTGACTACCGGATGCGTGAGTCGCTGGCCGCCATGACCGTTCGCGGACGGGCCTTCCTCGCCGCAGGCATCACGACCACGGTCTGCTCGATCCTGCTCGGTTTCGATGCCCTCATGCGGGTTGGCATCCTTGCGATCGCGCTACCGCTGCTCACGGCGGTGCTGGTCAGCCGTGCCCGCTACCGGCTGATGGCGCATCGCAGCATCGCGCCGACCCGGATCTCGGTCGGACAGGACGCCACCGTCTCACTCGCCCTCGTCAACGAGGGCCGGATGCCGATGGGCCTGCTGCTGTTCGAGGACCACGTGCCGTACGCACTGGGTCGTCCGGCGCGGTTCACCGTCGACCACATGAGCTCGCGTTGGCATCAGGACCTCACCTACACCGTCCGGTCGAGCGTACGGGGCCAGTTCAGTGTCGGTCCGCTGTCGGTACGCGTATCCGACCCGTTCGGGTTCATCGCCCTCAAGCGTTCGTTCACGGTGACCTCGGAGCTGATGGTCACTCCCCCCATCGTGACCCTGCATCCACAAGATCTCACCGGCGAGTGGTCGGGCACGGGCGAGCGTCGACCCCGCGCGTTCTCGGTCGGCAGCGCCGAGGACGTCACCGTGCGCGAGTACCGCCGCGGCGACGACCTTCGCAGGGTCCACTGGCGCAGCAGCGCCCACGCGGGCGAGTTGATGGTGCGCCGCGAAGAGCAGCCCTGGCAGAGCCGAGCGACGGTCGTCCTCGACACTCGACGCTCCGCACACGCGGGGTCGGGCTCGGAGTCGTCGCTGGAATGGTGCGTCACCGCCGCTGCCTCGATCTGTGTGCACCTCGCCCGCGCAGGATTCGCAGTTCGACTGGTCACCGACCATCCCGAGGTGGAGGTCAGTGCCTGGGCCGACAACGCGGTCGAGCCGTACGAGCAGACCGGGCCGATTCTCGACCAGTTGGCCATCATCGGCCCGTCGCCGTACGCCGACCTCGACCATGCCGCGTCCAACGTCTCCTCCCAACCCGGACTCGTGATCGCCCTACTCGGCGCCTCTTCGGCGCACGACCTGGGCAATCTCTCGCGGCTGACCCCGACCGGCAGCCGGGCGATGTTGATGCTGCTCGACACCGCGTCCTGGACGACGGGGCCGCGGGTCCCCGGCGACGATGTCGACCGGCAGCTCCGGCTGATGCGCGCGAGCGGCTGGTCGGCGATCCCGGTCGGCCCTGCCGACTCCGTATCGTCGGCATGGGACGAGCTCGCCAAGTCCGGCGCACCGACGGGTAGCTCGATGGCGGCGCGATGAAGCTTCAACGCGATGGACGAGACCAGGCCCGGATGGCGCTGTGGATCTGGCTCGCTGCCCTCGGCGGCTCGTTCGCCCTCGCGCCGCTGACCGAGTCGCGCTCGTACATCGTCGTCGGCGTCATCTCCGCCGGCCTCGTGACGCTCATCGGCCTCGGCCTTCGTATGCTGCGCATGCCCTGGCCGGTGACGCTGTTGGCCGAGGTGGTGGCGCTGTTCTGGTGGGCGATGCTCACGTACGCCTCGGAGACGACCGCCTTCGCGATCGTGCCGACGCCCGACACCTTCCATGAGTTCGACCGAATTCTGACCGTTGCCCTCGACCATGCGCAGCAGTACGCCGCTCCGGTACCCGACAACCCGTCCCTCCATGCTCTACTCGCGATCTCAGTCGGCCTGATTGCGATCTTCGTCGATCTGCTCGCGGGCTCACTGCAGCAGGCCCCCGCGGTCGGCCTGGTCTTCCTCGCCGTCTACATGGCACCCGTTGCACTGCTCAGCGGACACGTATCGCTGTGGTTCTTCGTACCGGGCGCCCTGGCGTACGTCTTCCTGATCGCCGCGGAAGAACGATCGACGATCGCCCGATGGGGTCGCAACATCTCGTACGCCGACTCCACCGCACTCTCCGACAGCCGCGGCATCTACTCCTCCGGGCTCGCATCGGCCGGGCGCCGGGTCGGCTTCGGCGCGGTCGCCCTCGCAGTCGTCGTACCGATCGTCGTTCCCACCTTCAGCACCAACTTCTTCGGCAGCGGCGGGATCGACGGCGGCGGATCGGGTGACGGCGGCAGTGGCGACGTGCGAGTCGGAGACCCGATGGCAGATATGCGTCGCAACCTGACCGGGCAGAGCACCGCCGAGCTGTTGCGCATGTCGGGTACCACCAAGCCGTCGTACGTTCGGCTCGCGGCTCTCGACGAGCTGAGCGACGCAGGGTGGCGGGCGTCGGATCGCGGACCCAAGACGACCCCTGCGACGTCCGGTGTGCTGCCGGTCGATCCCGGTGTCGACGCCACCGTGCCGGTGTCGACGGCGACGTACGACGTGAAGGTCAACAAGGCGTTCGACTCGACATGGCTACCGACGATCTACCAGCCGGTCTCGCTCGCCGACGTCGACGGCGACGGTGACTGGCTGTCCGACAGCGTCAACCTCGACGTCGTCGCGGGCAACGGTGACACGAACGCATCCGGGATGCAGTACACCCTGAACGTCCGCTACACGACTCCGTCACGACGACAGGTGCTCACCGCGGGTAAGAACGTTCCCGCCGACCTCAAACGGATGCTCGCGCTACCGGAGTCCACACCGAACATCGTGAAGGCACGGGCCGAAGAGGTCGCCGGAGACGAGGACTCGCAGTTCGACCAGGCGCAGGCGATCCAGGACTGGTTCCGTTCCTCGGGCGGCTTCACGTACTCGACGGCGCAGGCATCGGGCAGCGGTATGGAGACGATCGAGAGCTTCCTGACCGACGACCGGGTCGGCTACTGCGAGCAGTACGCGAGCGCGATGGCGATGATGGCTCGAGAGCTCGGCATACCGGCCCGGGTCACTGTGGGCTTCCTCGACGGCGAGCCGTCCGGCGACGATACGTACGTCTTCCGCGGAACAGATATGCATGCGTGGCCCGAGCTGTACCTCGACGGCATCGGCTGGACCGCGTTCGAGCCGACTCCCGGCCAGCGCACCGGCCCGGCGCCCGACTTCTTCAACTCCGGCGGGAACGAGGCGGAGACCTCCATCACGCCCGGCCAGAACGACCAGTCGCGGACGCCGACCGATGACGACACCGCGTCGGCGAACCTCGACAAGGCCGATGCCGCGGCCGGAGGCGGCGGTGGCGATGACGACTCCGGTTTCCCCTGGGCCGGCGCGGGGATCGGCGTCCTGCTGATCGCTCTGCTCGCCGGGCTCTGCTTCGTCCCCCGCGCGCTGAGGTCGATGGTGCGCCGTCGCCGCTGGGATGCTGCGACCGACCCCGCGCGAGCCGCCGAGTCTGCGTGGGACGAGCTACGCGACACCGTGCGTGACCTACGGCTGCCGTGGCCCGCCGGCGCTACTCCACGCGCCGCAGGACGCCGGCTTCGCCCGATGGTCGAGACCCGTCAGCACGCGGCAGACGGGCTGAACCGGCTCGTGTTGGCAGTTGAGCGGTCGCGCTACGCCGAGCACAGCGAGCCGCTGGACCTTCAAGACGATGTCGAGGCGATCGCCGCTGCGCTTTCGTCGCGGGTGTCGCGGCGTACCCGCCGCAAGGCACTGTGGCTGCCCGTCTCGCTACTCGGCGAGTTCGGCGTGTCACGGAGACGGTCGTCGTCGACCGATGACCCGCAGCGTCCGGCTCAGACGGGGCTGCTCGCTCTCGAGGAGTAGCGGCGGGGCATACGCCACGCACGCGCGTACCGGGCTCGCGATTTTGTATCTCTGCGTGACAGATACAAACCTATTGGACCTATCACGCAGAGATACAAAATCGTGACGGTCCGAAAACCCGAGAACGGGAGCGATCAGAGCAGAACCGACCGCATCGGCAAAGCGCGGTACGCCATCACGCGTCGGCGATCGTACGGTCGGACGGACGAGTCACATATCGGTGTCGCGACGGCGACGCCAACGCTCTTCCATGCGCTCCATGAACGAACCAGAGCTACTCGGGCGTGAGTGCCGCAGGCCGCGAATACCGTGGTGCTCCGACTCAGGTTTGTCGGGCTCGTCTTCGGGATCGTCGTCATCGGCGGAGCCGACGCCGCGGCGCCACGCCACCATGAACAGATATGCGGTGGCGAGCATCACCAGGAAGCCGACGACGCCCACGATCGTGAGCGTTGCGATCACGCCGACCATCATGATGCCGACACCGAGGATGAACCCGAGAACAGAAGCAATCGCCTGACGGCGGTTGCGGGCGCGCATCTTCGAGCCACGAAGCGTTGAAGCGAGGCTGGGGTCCTCCGCAGCCAGCGCCTGCTCCATCTGCTGCAGAAGCCGCTGTTCTTCCTCCGATAGAGGCACGTCTTCCTCCCGTTGTGCACGGCGGGCTAGGTACCCGTATGTACCTAGTCTAGGCACCACCTCGGTTCGGCGAAACCCGTGGTGGCAAACCATGACCCGGGTTCGTGCGTCTACCTCGTGACAGGCGGGTGGATTCCGCAGGCGGGTCGTCGGTTCGAACCGACCTCGGAGTGCCTTACCCTGATCTGACTACGACACGAGGGGTTTCACCATGAAACGAGTTTTGGGGGCGGCGCTTGCCGTGACCGCGATGTGCGGGTCGGTACTCGTCGCATCGCCATCGGTCGCCGATGATCAAGACAACCGGTCCGGTATCACCAGCGAGGAAGTCTTCAGCAACGATCCGACGCCCGGCCAGACCAAGGCGCAGGCGCGTACCAAGAGCCGCGCACTCGCAACCGACGAGGCGCGTAAGAAGCCGTGGTTCAGGAGCCGGTTCGGCCGTCAGACCACGCGTTTCGGCGACCGCGACACGTCGGCGAGGAACATCAACCACGTACGAGAGCTGCAGTACCGCCTTCGCTGGGCGGGTGTCTACAAAGGCCCGGTCACGGGCACCTTCGCGAAGAAGACCCGCAAGGCGGTCAAGCGCTTCCAGCGCAAGACGCATATCAAGCGCACCGGCATCGCGACGCACAAGACCTGGCGCAAGCTGATCAAGCGGACCATCCGCGGCCGCAAGGGCATTCCGCGCGCCTGCAAGTCGAATAAGAACCGCGGGCCGCACCTGTGCTACAACCGCAAGCTGCACGAGGTCACCCTCTGGCGCAGGGGCCGGCTGTTCAACGCGTGGCTGGTACGCGGCGGCGACCGCGGTTACGAGACGCGCAGGGGCAACTTCCGGGTGTTCCTGAAGGACAAGGACCACGTCAGCAGCATCTACAACTCGCCGATGCCCAACTCGCAGTTCTTCTCGGGCGGGCAGGCGTTCCACGGTTCGCCGTACATGGTCGACCCGTTCACCGGTCACAGCCATGGCTGCGTGAACATGTACATCCAGGACTCCAACCAGCTCTGGAAGCTGACCAAGGGCAAGCGGCCCAAGGTGCACGTACGAGGCGCCTGGGACTGACTCGGTCACCGAGTACCAACTCATGAAGGCCGCCGCGCTGCACTCGCAGCGCGGCGGCCGTTGTCTTAGGTACGACCTCCCGGCGGCCGGATTCCGTACCTTGTCGGCTCTTCGCTTCCTTCGGGGCGACCACCCGGCTCACCGATTAGGGTTCGCTGTCGGCCTTCCCTCGCTCCTCCGGCTGGGCAAAGACGCGGCGACGCCGAAGCGCTACTTCGGGCGAGGTTGCTTGGCGGCTTTCCCGTCACTTCGCGGTGGCCACGGGGCAAGGTTGGAACTTCCCAAGGGCGGTTGTCACTGTCCACGGGCAGTGTCCCTTGGGACAGTGACCGTTTGCCTTGGGGCGTCCGGCTGCGGGCGCGGTTTGCCTTGGTTCCAAGGCGAACCGCACGACGGTCGGCGCGCGGCGGGACGAGTGAGTGAACTCCTGCCACAGCGGCCACGTACGTACCAACGGGCACGGCAACCTCCCACTTTGCATGGTGTGCCCGCCATGCAAAGCGGCGCTTCACCATGTCTACTTGGTAAACCACCACCCACCGACCCCGCAAGAGTCGACTGAAACGGGTTAGCCGGCAAGCAACCCAGCCCCGTAGCTGCGGCTCCCGCGTCGCCGCGTCTTTGCCCAGCCGACGAGGTAGGGAAAGCCGACAGCGGAGAGGACCGGAGTGGCGGGTAGTCACACGGAAGCAACGGAAAGCCGACAGCGAGCGGAGTCGGGCAGTCGGGTGGTCGCAGAGTAGAAGCGGGGAGCCGGCAGGGGCGAGAAGCGAACGGCGAAGAAGACCCGTGCTGGCGGATGGTCCCGATAGCAGCGCCTAACCCCGCCGAACCGCCACCGCATGCAGCTGACCGCCGAGGGCCTCGAAGTCGGGGCTGGTCGCAACCGCACGCTCGAGGTCGAGGAGCGCGCGTCGTCCTCCGGACTCGCCGTCGACCAGTGCGCTCGGGACCAGGTCGGAGAACACTCTGGTCGCGTCGATCCGGTCCACCTCGAACCCGCCCCGATCGAGCAGGTTCGCAACATCGGACGGGGTGAAGCGGCGCGGGCCGTGTACGTCGGGGCGCCAGTCGTCGATCCGGGCGTCGAGCAGCGTCCGCGCACGCTCGAACTGTCCGGCAAGGGCACGTGCGAGTACGCCCGCGACCCGGCCGGGTACGACCACGCTCAGCACCCCGTCGACCCGCAGCGCGGCGTGCATCCGGGCGAGCGCCTGCGCCGGATCGTCGACGACGTCGAGCACCCCGTGGCACAGCAGCACGTCGACGCTGCCGTCGTCGACGCTGGAGCCGAGGTCGCTGGTATCGCCTTGGACTCCGCGGACGAGTTCGCCGACGCCTCCGTCGGCGGCTCGGCGGTGTAGCGACGCCAGCGCATTGGGGCTCGGGTCGATGACGACGACATGGTGACCGAGCTCCGCGAGCCGCACGGCCAGTCCCCCGGTGCCGCCGCCGACATCGACGATGGTCAGCGGCGTTGAGCCGGCGAGCCGGTCGATCACCTCGCATACGGCGTCCCAGACCACGGCAGTACGAAGTGCGGCTTGGCCGGGATCGGACGACGGGCTCTCTGGCACGGCACTCTCCAACGGTCGGGAACGGCCACAGCCTACGGGGGCACGCTGCGCACCGCGGGGTACGGTCGTGCCCATGACGATCACCGATCATCCGGCCGTACGTACGGTCTCGGCCGCTCTCGACGACCTCGGCGCCTCGGGTACGGTGCGGGTCCTGCCGGATTCCGCGCGTACCGCTGTCGAGGCGGCCGCCGCGCTCTCGGTCGAGGTCGGAGCGATCGTGAACAGCCTCGTATTCGACGCCGACGGCCTGGCCGTACTGGTCCTGACCTCCGGCGCACATCGCGTCGACACCGCCAAGGTCGCCGCCGACACAGGGCTCCCCAGTCTCGACCGCGCGACCCCGGACTTCGTCCGTTCCCATACTGGGCAGGCGATCGGCGGCGTGTCACCGGTCGGACATCCGCAACCCGTGCGTACGTTCGTCGACCGCTGGTTGGAGCGTCATGAGACGGTCTGGGCGGCCGCCGGCCATCCGCATGCCGTGTTCTCGACCACGTACGCCGAGCTGCTCACCCTCACCGGCGGATCCGCGATCGACGTCGCCTGACCGCGCGACGATCCCTCAGCATGGAGTCGCTCAGCGAGGCCTGGCAGGCCGTATTCGAACAGCAGGCCCGACCCGACACGTCGGTTGTCCTCACGACCGCTGCCGTCGCCGTCGCCGTGGTGCTGTACCTGCCGTCGTGGCGGATCGCCCGCCATGTGGTGACGATCGCGCACGAGGCATCGCACGGCTTCGCCGCAGTCGCCTCCGGGCGACGCCTGTCGGGCATCCGGCTGCATTCTGATACCTCGGGCGTCACCGTCTCGTCCGGTAAACGCACCGGAATCGGCATGGTCGTGACGGCGGCAGCGGGCTACCTCGGTCCTGCGCTGATCGGCCTCGCCGCGGCGCTGACGCTCGGCGCCGGGTACGCGCTCGCCGTGCTTTGGGGCCTGCTCGTACTCCTTGCGCTGCTGTTGATCCAGATCCGTAACTGGTTCGGGCTCTGGTCGGTGCTCGTCTCGGGCGGAGTCGTCTTCGCGATCACCTGGTGGGCGCCCGAGTCCGTCCAATCGGGCTTCGCGTACCTCGTGACGTGGTTCCTGCTGGTAGCAGCGCCACGGCCGGTCGTCGAGCTCCAGGTCGAGCGTCGTCGCCGGCGATCCACCGCGTCCGACGCAGACCAACTGGCGCGGCTCACGTTCCTACCCGCAGTGGCATGGGTAGGGCTCTTCCTGCTCGGCACGCTCGGCGCACTCGCCGTCGGTGCCGTCGTCCTGTGGCGTTGAGGGGTCTGCTCATGGCACGAATCGTGGTCGTCGGCGGCGGGTTCGGTGGACTCGCTGCGGCGGTCCGGCTCGCGAAGCTGCGCCATGAGGTCGTGCTGCTCGAGCAAGACGACACCCTCGGCGGCCGGTTGCGGCGACGTACGCAGGGCGAGGTCTCCTGGGATCGGCACACCGAGTCGTTCACGCTCCCGGCGATGCTGCGCGATCTGTTCCGCAAATCCGGCCGGCCGCTTGAACGTGAGCTCGACCTCGTACATCTGCAGCCGGGGCGTCGCCACCTCTTCGCCGACTACGTACGACTCGACCTGCCGATGGGCTCGCGCGGCGCCCAAGTCACCGCCGTCGACGAGGCGCTCGACGGACAAGGCGACCCGTGGGCCGCATGGGTCGACTCCCTCGCGCCGGCATGGGAGATATTGCGCACCCGCGTCCTCGAGCGACCGTTCGCCGGCCGCGCAGATCTCGACCGGCGCCAGTTGCGCGCGCTGCGGCCGCGGCAGGCCGCGCGTACCGCGGCGAAGCGGACCTTCAAGGACCACCGGCTCCGAGCGATCCTCCTCGACGACGTACGCGCAAAGGGTCAGCCGACCCGGTCGACACCTGCGTTCGCGATGGTCAAACACCATGTGGAGCGCGGATTCGGCCGATGGAAGGTCGACGGCGGGATGCCCGCGCTGGTCGACGTACTCGAGGCTCGGCTGGAGCAACGCCGAGTCGACGTACGTACCGGTGTGCGCGCCCTCGACCTCCGCGCCGACGACGGCACGGTCACCGGCGTACGTACCGAATCCGACGATTTCGATGCCGACCTGGTCGTCTGGGCGGCACCGACGCCGCCGCCGTCGCTACAGCCGTTCGGCGGCCTCCCCGTCATCCCGCCCGCAGTCACCCATCTGGCGCTGACACTCGACGCACCCGATCTGCCCGTCGACACTGTCGTACACGGCAACCCGGTCGTGACGATCCACACCGGCGGCGGCTCGCCGCTCGGCTACCGCACCTGGACCGTCGAGCACAGCGGCGCGGCGGGCGAAGACGTGCTGGCCACCCTGCGGCGGCGTGGCCTCAACGTCGCCGACTTCGTCGTCGAGCGAATCGACCTCTCACCGACCGACCAGCTCGTCGACGCGGGTCCGGCGTACGGATGGCAGTGGCAGGGCTGGCGTACGGCGCTCGACCGCCCCGGGGTGGGAGCGTCGCCGTTCCGGGGCTTGTTCCTGGTCGGCTGCGCCGCGCATCCGGGACCGAGCTTCGAGCTGGTGGGCCTCGGCGCCGCGGCGGTGGCGACGGCGATCGGCAGGGCCTGACGCGGCTGCAGAGAGCCTCAGTGCCGCAGCGAACGATCTTTCCACTCCTGCCGGATGCCCGCCACGATCGACGACAGGTAGTGCGCCTCGTCGGAGTCGTCATCGATGCGGCACGCGCCGACACCGAAGGCCGAGCCGAGCAGCAGGCTCCCCCACCACACCGCCGCGAGGGTCGGGTGGGCCTGGAAGGACAGATCGGCCGCGCCCATCCACGCGGCCAGGCCGACGACCAGCGCCAGACAAGAAGCGCTGCCGAGCGTCAACTCGGCCTTCAGTCGCTTCTGGCGTCCACTCACACCTACAGGATGACAGTGACTTGTGCCACTTTTCGTGGATTGGGCGAGATCGTGGCGTGTCGGCGTTCAGACGCGGGCGCGGGTCAGTCGCTCGAAGATGTCTCTGGTGGCCGTCGACCGGTTCAGGGTGTAGAAGTGCAGGCCGGGTGCGCCCGACCCGAGTAGCCGCTCGCACAGCTCGGTCGCAAGGATGATGCCCTCCGCGCGCACGGCGGCAGGGTCGTCCTGTAACGGCGCGATCCGCTGGGCGACCGCGTCGGGAACCGGATGGCCGGAAAGCTCAGACATACGGGTGATCTGGCGCAGATTGGTGATCGGCATGATGCCCGGGACGATCGGGATCGTGCACCCGAGTTCTCGTACGCGGTCGACGAGCCGGACGTAGTCGTCGGCGTCGAAGAAGAAGTCCGATACCGCGAAGGACGCACCGGCCTCGGCCTTGTGGACCAGCGTTCGCGCGTCGGCGTCGAGGCTGTCGGCATCGCGATGACCACGCGGGTACGCCGCGACGCCGATGCCGAAGCGCCCGAGCGGACGGACCAGCTCGACCAGCTCCACGCCGCTGTCGAGGCCACCCGGGTGCGCCTGCCACGGCGTGCCGGGACCTCCGGCCGGATCGCCGCGCAGCGCCAGGATGTTTCGTACGCCCGCCGCGGCGTACTGCCCGACGACACCACGCAGCTCGTCGCTGCTCTGCCCGACGCAGGTGAGGTGGCCGACCGGCGTCAAGGTGGTCTCGAGCGCGATCCGCTCCGTGATGCGAACGGTTCGGTCGCGCGTCGAGCCGCCCGCGCCGTACGTCACGGAGACGAACGTCGGCTGCAGTGACTCCAACTCGCGGATCGCGGTCCACAACCGCCGCTCCCCCTCGTCGCTCTTCGGCGGGAAGAACTCGAACGAGAACGCCGGTGCGTCCGACGCGAGCGCGCGGGTGATCGCGTCGGAGTCCGAAGCATCCGCAGCAGGCGTCGTCATGCGAACCACATTAGGCCAGAGGTCCACCAGTTGGTCGGCACGCCCATTCTGCAAGATGTCGGCGCCGGACAGTCGACGTTCGGTCGCCCGATGGCACGGATAGGCTGACGCCCATGTCCACCCAGGACGTCGAATCCGACCTTGCCGGCACCGTGCAGGCAGAGCTCGACGAGTTCGTCGACGCCCAACGCGGGCGGCTGCGCGATCTCGGCCCGGAGCTCACGCCCTTCCTCGACGCCGCGCAGGCCTTCGTATCCGGAGGCAAACGTCTGCGCCCTGCATTCTGCTATTGGGGCTGGCGGGCCGCGGGCGGCGCCGACGACGAGCCGGGCATCCTTCGCGCGGCCTCGGCGCTGGAGTGGCTGCAGGCGAGCGCGCTCGTCCACGACGATGTGATGGACGGCTCCGACGTGCGTCGCGGGCGGCCCGCGGTACATCGCGCATTCGAGGCGCGTCATCGCTCGGCGAACTGGGTCGGTGACGCTCAGCAGTTCGGTGTCGGTTCCGCGATTCTGCTCGGTGACCTGATGTTGAGCTGGTGCGACGAGATGTTCCGAGACTCCGGCCTGAGCCAGGGCCGGCTCGTACGTGGCGCGTACTTCCTCGACCTGTGCAAGTCCGAGGTCGTTGGTGGCCAGTTCCTCGACCTCGTCGGGCAGTCGGCTGGGGTGAACTCGATCGAGCAGGCGATGCGCATCGTGCACTTCAAATCGGCGAAGTACACCGTCGAGCGCCCGCTGCACATCGGCGGTGCGCTCGCGGGCGGCGACGAGTCACTGTTGACCGCACTGTCGCGGGTCGGCGTGCCACTCGGTGAGGCGTTCCAGCTGCGCGACGACGTGCTCGGCGTGTTCGGCGACCCCGAGGTCACCGGAAAGCCCGCCGGCGACGACCTGCGCGAAGGTAAACGCACTGTGCTGCTCGCGCGTGCGTTCGAGGGTGCCGACGGCGAGCAGACCAGGATCCTCGCCGATGCCGTCGGCCGCCCCGACCTCGACCCGGCCGAGGTCGACCGGTTGCGTGCGCTGATCACGTCGACGGGTGCGCTCGACGCGGTCGAGGACCAGATCGCAACGCTCGAAGGCCGCGTCGCGGCGGCGTTGGATGACGCGCCGATGCTCGACCCGGATGCCCGCGACGCGATTGCTCGGTTGGCCGAGCGCGCGACGCGGCGCCAAAGCTGAGTGCGCCGTATGCAGGCGGGCGCTTTTTGCGATCGGTTACCCCCGGATCGCAACCTGCTGGATCTGGGCGTAACCGATCGCAACGCGAGCACAAAACCGGGTGACGCGAGCAGGCCGGCGATTTACGTTGACCCGCATGGACGACACCGAATGGACACGCTGGCTGACCGAGCCCTTTCGGGGGCGCAAGGTGATCCTCGGCTATCGACTGGTTGCCGCTTCGAATCACCAGATCGAAACGCTGCGTACGTTCGGTGCACAGAGGCCGCTGCTCGTCAGCATCGGCCGCGGCACGGGGCCTGTTCCCCCGCCCGACACCCACGACCTCGTCGAAGTCGCCGGGCCGCGGCCGCCGACGATGACCGAGGAGGTACGTCAGAACACCGCTCTCGCCAGCGACCCACCACCCGAGGTTCGCGCGGCCGTCGAGTCGTACGACCCCGACGGCGAGGCGATCTGGTGGCTCACGCCGTATGCGTCGAATGCGGACTGCCTCGGGCGTCCCGTCCTCGGCGGTAGGCCCGCCAGCTGGGCCGCGCTCGAGGACAAGACGCTCGACGCCGACCTCTGGCGCGAGGCCGGCGTTGCGCACTCGCCGAGCAGGTCCGTACGCCCCGAAGCAGCCGACCTGCGTGCCGCGGCCGATGCGCTCGACACAGGTGCTGGCACCGTGTGGTCCGGCGACGCCCGCGACGGGCTGAACGGCGGCAGCGACTACGTGCGATGGGTACGTACGCCCGAACAGGCCGCCGACGCGGAGACCTTCTTCGCCGCCAACTGTGACCGCGTACGAGTGATGCCGTACCTCGAAGGGCCGTCGTGCAGCATCCACGGCTTCGTCCTGCCCGACGGTGTCGCGGCGTTGCGGCCGGTGGAACAGGTGCAGATACCCGACGCCGGCGAGGGTCGCTTCGCCTCGACGGGGATGTCGACCTGGTGGGATCCCGCGCCAGAGGTCCGCAACGCGATGCGGGAAGCGGCACGCGCAGTCGGCCGCGTGCTCGACCGGCGCGTGGGCTACCGCGGCGGGTTCAGCATCGACGGCATCGTGACCGCCGAGGGCTTCCGACCGACCGAGCTCAATCCTCGCTTCTCCGGCGGGCTCGGTCAGCTCGCCCGAGCAGTCCCGTCGCTACCGATCGAGCTGGTGCAGCTCAACGCCGTGCGCGGTCGCGACATCCGCCTGAGCGCCGCCGACCTCGAACACCGGATCGTGGGGGCGGCCGACGAGCAACGCAGCGGCAGACTCATGTCGATCGCCGACTCGGCCGCCGCGCCGACCGAATCGGTCGACCACCGGATCGGTTGGGACGGCGTCCGTCTCGGTCCGGTCGACGGCTCGGCGACCGAGACCGTCGTACGCACGGGGCCGAGCATGATCGGCGGCAGGCTGGCGATGTGGGAGCTCGACGAGCACGTCATCGCCCGCGGGCAGTCGGCCCTTCCGCATGCGCGGGCATTGCGACGCTTCGCCACGTCCGACGCCTGATCCGTAGCCCGTCGAGTGGTCAGCGCGGGCTCAGAACGCCATCGCCTGCGCGCGGCGGCGTACCTCCTTGCCGCGGTCCTCGCGAAGCGCGTCGATCGGTCGGCCGGGCAGTGAGTCGTCGGCGGTGAACAGCCAGACCAGCGCCTCGTGCTCCTCGAAGCCGGAGTCCGACAGCAGCGTCAGCGTGCCGCCGAGACCCTTCACGATCGCGCCGTCGGCGAGCATCGCGGCGGGTACGCGCGGCTCCTTGGATGCGGCGGTGCGTACGACGCTGAGCTCGCGCTCGCGGGCCCACTGTCGTACGCGGTTGGGGCTCACTCCGAGCTCGTCGGCCGCCTCGCCAAGGGTCAACCAGGAGTCGATCAGGGTGTCGAGCGGATCGGCTCCGTTGTCATCGGCATCGGCGTGGTCAGGATTCGCGTTCGGCACGGCCCCGATCGTACGCTTCGACGGTCGAGCGGGAACGTCGACCGGGCGCGCTCACACACCGCCTGCACGGGGTCGCACCCGTACCCAACTAGAATCCACTCAGGTCGGACGGGGTCGAGCGTCGAGCCTTAACCTCCGCCGCACCACTGGCCTGCCCCAGATCGAGGAGATTTCCGTGTCCGCGAGCAACGAGACCCTGCAGGGTCGCTTGCTCGACGGCAGATACCTGATCGGCGACCTGATCGCCCGTGGCGGCATGGCCAGCGTCTACCGCGCCACCGACACCCGTCTCGATCGCGTCGTCGCCGTCAAGGTCATGCACGCGGGCATGCGTGACGACGTCGACTTCGTCGATCGGTTCGTCCGGGAGGCCCGGTCGGCCGCGAAACTGAACCATCCCAACGTCGTCTCGGTGTTCGACCAGGGCGACGACAACGGCGTCGTCTATCTCGTCATGGAGCTCGTCGAGGGGCGTACGCTGCGCGACCTGATGCGCGACGAGGCACCGATGCATCCACGTCGCGCGCTCGCCCTGCTCGAGCAGATTCTGCTCGCGCTCTCGGCCGCGCACGAAGCGCATATCGTGCACCGAGACGTCAAGCCGGAGAACGTTCTGATCGCCCCGGACGGCCGGGTCAAGGTTGCCGACTTCGGCCTCGCCCGCGCCGTGACATCGGCCACCGGCGGCGCCTCGAACGCCTCCACCGGTGTGCTCATCGGCACCGTCTCGTACCTCGCTCCGGAGCTCGTACTCAACCAGGGCGCCGACGCACGTACCGACGTGTACGCCTGCGGCGCGGTCCTGTACGAGATGTTGACCGGCTTCAAACCGCACTCCGGCGAGACACCGATCCAGATCGCGTACCGCCACGTGCACGAAGACGTCCCGCCCCCGTCGCTCCGGATGCGGGGTATGCCTACGTACATCGATGCGCTCATCGCCCGCGCGACCGCCCGCGACCGCGACCGGCGCTCCGCCGACGCACGCGTACTGCTTCGCCAGCTCCGGCAGGTACGTCACGCGCTCGATCGCGGCCTGGCCGACGATCCCGAGCTGGTGGCCGACCTGCTGCCGAGCGCGACCCGACCGTCGCCGCAGCCCCAGCGTCCGCCGCAGGCGCCCGCGCCGGCTGCACCGCAGCACTCCGATGCCACTCTCGTCGTCGGCCCGAAGGGTCCGCCGCCGACTGGCCCGGAGCAGCCGACCGCACCTGACGAGCCCCCTCGGCAGAAGAAGCGCAGGCGGGGCCCGATCTGGCTGGCGATCATCGTCGTGCTCGCGATCCTCGCGGCGATCGGCGGCTTCTACTTCGGCGTCATGCGCTACAGCACGACACCCGACCTGACCGGGGAGACGGAGAAGGCCGCGCGAGAGATCGCGGAGAGCCGCGGTCTCGACCTCGATGTGTCCGACGAGAAGTTCAGCGAAACCGTGCCCGCGGGCGACGTCATCTCCACCAGTCCGGAGCCGGGAGAGAACATCATCGACGGCGGCACCGTCGACGTGACGCTGTCGAAGGGCAAGGAGCGCTACAAGGTTCCGAAGCTCGCCGGCACCGACGAAGCCGGCGCCCGCAACGCACTGGAGAAGGCCAACCTCGAAGCGGGCAGGACGATTCCGCGTTACAGCGACTCGGTCGACACCGGCGATGTCATCCGCGGCAGCGTCAAACCGGGCAAGAAGGTCAAGGCCGGTACGAAGGTCGACATCATCGTGTCGAAGGGCCGCCGCCCTATCGACGTCCAGTCCCAGGTCGGCACCCGCGTACGCGACGCACGCGCGGCACTCGAGGATGCCGGCTTCGAGGTCGACATCGAACGCACCCACGATCGCAGTGTCCCGCGTGGGCAGGTGATCACCCAGAACCCCGACAACGGGTCCGCGTACCGCGGTGACACCGTCCGGCTCGTCGTCTCCCGTGGGCCGGCACGCGTCGAGGTCCCCGACGTCAGCTTCATGGACGTCGAGGACGCGACGAAACAGCTGGAGGACAAGGGCCTCGAGGTCAAGGTCGAGGAAAGCGATGTCAGCATCGGTGCCGGCATCGTCCGCGATCAGGACCCCGACTCCGGAGAGCGCGTACGCAAAGGCACCACCGTGACGTTGTACGTGGTCTGAGCACAGCATGCGTACGACCCGGTGGGCGACTCTCGCCCTGTTGCTCGTCACCGCCACATGGGGATCGACGTTCATCCTGATCAAGGATCTGCTCGACCGGGTGCCGACGCTCGACTTCCTTGCGCTTCGGTTCGCCATCGCAGCAGCGGCAATGATGATCGTCGCGCCACGGGCGATCGCGCGGCTGTCGTCGCAAACGCGGCGCCGCGGCGTGATCGTCGGGCTGATCTACGGTTTGGCGCAGATCCTGCAGACCGAGGGCCTCGCGCATACAGACGCGAGCGTCTCGGGCTTCATCACCGGCATGTACGTCGTGCTGACGCCCGTGATCGCGGCCGTCGTGCTCCGCAGCCGCATCGGCGCGGTCACCTGGTGCGCGGTAGCGGTCGCGACAGTCGGGCTCGGGTTCTTGTCTCTGCGCGGCCTGTCGATCGGTATCGGCGAGAGCATCACCTTCGCGTCGGCGATCCTGTACGCGGTGCACATCGTCGCGCTCAGTGCCTGGTCGACGGCCCGCGACGCGTACGGGCTGGCGGTGATCCAGATGGCAGTGATCGCCGCGATGTGCTTCGCCGCCACCGGGTGGAACGGCATGGTGCTCCCCGACGACGCCGCCGACTGGGTCTCGGTCGTGTACATGGCCGTCGTCGCCGGCGCGATCGCGATGCTCGCCCAGACCTGGGCACAGGCCCATCTGCCGGCGACCCGGGCGGCGATCATCATGACGATGGAACCGGTGTTCGCGGCGACGTTCGCCATCGCGCTCGGCGACGAGTCGCTCACCCTGCGGGTTGCCATCGGCGGCACGTTCGTCGTCGCCGCCATGCTCGCCGCCGAGTTGGCGCCGCGCCGCAAGATCGAGGCCGAGGTCCCTCATCTCGGCCAGTGACGGCTATCCGGCACGCAACGGTGCACCGACGGAGTGCATGTGTCGCAACGCGATCGCGTACGACTCGAACAACCCCGTCTCGGTGTAGCTGATACCACGCTCATCGCAGTACGCACGTACGATCGGCTGCGCCTTGCGCAGGTTGGGCATCGGCATGTTGGGAAACAGATGGTGCTCGATCTGGTAGTTCAGCCCGCCGAGAGCGTGGTCGGTGACGACATTGCCGCGTACGTTGCGCGATGTGAGCACCTGCTTGCGCAGGAAGTCGAGCCGTTCGCCCTCCTTGAGGGTCGGCATCCCCTTGTGGTTCGGCGCGAAGCTGCAGCCCAGGTAGAGACCGAACAACGCCTGGTTGAGCAGGATCCACACGATCGCCTTGCCGGGTGAAAGGACGGCGAACACCGCACCCAGGTACGCGGCGAAGTGCGCGATCAGCAACGCCGCTTCCAGCCTGCGTCGTTTGAGATTGGGCCGGAACAGCGCTCGTACGCTCGAGATGTGCAGGTTGAAGCCCTCGAGCGTCAGTAGCGGAAAGAACAACCACGCTTCGTACTTGCTGACGAACCGCGCAATGCCGCTCGTACCACGCGCCTGGTCCTGTGACCAGGTGAGGAGGTCCGGCGCCACATCGGGATCGAGCTCCTCATGGTTCGGGTTCGCGTGGTGCCGCGTGTGCTTGTCCATCCACCAGCCGTAGCCCATACCGATGCCGAGGTTGCCGACGATCCGGCCGGCGATCTCGCTCGGCCGGCGCGTACGAAAGACCTGCATGTGTGCGAGGTCGTGTGCGACGAGGGCGAGTTGGGCGAATGCGACGGCGATGAAAGCGGCGGTCAGCAGCTGCCACCAGGTGTTGCCGAGCGTGAAGAACGCGGTCCACCCGACCGTGAACGCGACGACGATGGCCGAGATGCGCAACACATAATAGGTCGGGCGCCGCTCCAGCAATCCGGCATCGTCGATGCGGTCGCGGAGGTCGGCGAAGTCGCTGCGGGTACGCGCGGATTCGATGGTCATGTAACCGAGTCTTCTCGCGACCGGTCACGTCTTCGATGGGGCGGAATCCCCAATCGAGGTAGGGCTAACTCCCCTGTTGGAGTACGCGCCGCAACACCGTCGCCGCGCGTTCGGCCTCTCCGGTGCTCACATCGAGGTGAGTGAGCAGTCGTACGGTGCGGGGATCGATCGCGCCGACCAGAACCCCCTCGGCTCGCGCGGCGTCAACGACCGCTTTCGAGTCTGCGCAGCGTACGACCACGACGTTGGACTCGACAGACGCGGGATCGACACCGCACGCCTCGGCGATGAGCCGCGCGTTCGCATGATCGTCGGCAAGGCGGTCGATGTGGTGGTCGAGCGCGTACTGTCCGGCGGCCGCCAGCACGCCGGCCTGCCGCCATGCGGCGCCGACTCGCCGACGCCACTCACGCGCCTGGGCGATGTGGTCGTGCGAGCCGATGACGAGCGAGCCGACGGGTGCACCGAGCCCCTTCGACAGGCAGACCGCGACCACGTCGGCCACAGCGCCGTAGTCGCGCAGAGGTGTGCCGGTGGCGACGTGGGCGTTCCAGATGCGCGCTCCGTCGAGGTGAACGGCCAGATTGTGCTTGTCGGCGAGCGCGCGTACCTCCTGCAGCGACTCGATCGGGTGGACGAGCCCGCCTGCGAAGTTGTGGGTGGTCTCGACGGAGATCGTCGCGGTGTTGACGAAGTACGAAGACCCGCTTGCCACCAAGGACTCGATATCGGCGACCTCGGCGAGACCGCGCGGGTGTGACCATGTGCGCGTCGTCGCACCGCCGACGACCGCGTGCGCACCGGACTCTGCACGTACGATGTGCGCCTGCGAGTCGCACAGGATGTCCGAGCCAAGCGGTGAGACCGCTTGTACGGCAAGGAGATTGGCAAGGCTTCCGGATACGCAGTAGAGCGCGGCCTCGTGGCCGAACAGCTCGGCGACTCGCTGCTCGAGAGCGTTGACCGAAGGGTCCTCGCCATACACATCGTCGCCGACGTCGGCGCCGGCCATTGCTGCGCGCATCGCATCGGTCGGCTTGGTCACGGTGTCGCTGCGAAGATCGATCATGCGAGCTCCTCGACCTCGAACTCCTCAGGTGGGTCGGCGATCCGGTCCTGCGCGGCGATCAGCTCCATTTCGGTCGAGCCGGTCTTCGCTGTGACCTCGAGTACGCCGTAGACAGCCGACGCCGTTCTTCGCAGCGCACTTCGTACGTCGGGGCCGTGCAGGAGGTTCGCGAGGAACAACGCGGCCGTCGCGTCGCCTGAACCGCTGACCGTCGCGATCTCGAGTTTCGGTGTGCGCACGAGGTGCGCGCCGGCATCGGAGACGGCGAGCATGCCCATCTGGTCGGGGGCGATGTCGGGACCCTCGACGGAGGTGACGAGGACGGTGCTTGGTCCGCTCTCGCGGACGATCTGCGCGGCGGCGACGACGTCATCGATCGACTCGGCCGGATGCGAGGCGAGGAACTCCAACTCGAACTGGTTCGGAGTCGTCACATCGGCCACCGGCAGCAGCTGGTCACGCATGAACTCCGGGATGCCCGGGCGTACGTAGAACCCGCACCAGCGATCGCCCATCACCGGGTCGGCGCAGTAGATCGCCTCCGGGCTGGCCGCCTTGACCGCGCGTACGGTGTCGACGACCACCGAGCCGACATCCTCGGCGCCCTGGTAACCGGAGAGGACGGCGTCGAGCCGGCCGAAGACCCCCCGCTCACGTACTCCGTCGACGATCGCTGCGACGTCGGCCGCAGGCAGCACCGGACCCTTCCAGTCGCCGTAACCCGTGTGGTTGGAGAACGCGACCGTGTTGACCGGCCATACCTCGATGCCGAGACGCTGCAGCGGAAACACCGCCGCGCTGTTGCCGACGTGGCCGTACGCGACCGCGGACTGGATGGAGAGGATCTGCACGAGAACAATGTACGGTCGGCCCATGACTGCGCCGCGCATCGCACCCGGAACACGCCGCGACATCGGACTCGTCAACCACGCGATCTGCTGGGTGAGCGGACGGGTGACCGGTACGAACCCGCCGAACCTCTTCACCACCCTCGGACGCTGCCGCGGCCTGTTTCGAGGCTGGATGTGGTACTCGTCGAAGCTGATGCCGTTCGGTCGCCTGTCCCGCCGCGAGACCGAGCTGATGATCCTGCGCATCGCCCATCTGCGCGGCAGCGAATACGAGTTCACCCATCACGTACGCCTTGGCCGGCGCGCGGGCGTACGCCCCGACGACGTCGAGCGGGTGCAGGCCGGGCCGGACGCCGACGGCTGGAGCGAACGCGAACGCGCGCTGCTGCGCGGTATCGACGAGCTGTCCGCCGACCGCGACATCTCCGACGACACCTGGAAGGCACTTCGTACCCAGCTGAGCGAACCCGAGTGCATCGAGCTGGTCATGCTCAGCGGTCAGTACGAGTCGCTCGCGACGACGATCTCGACTCTGCGCATCCAAACCGACCGCTGACACGCGAGAAACACCACACTGACACGCGAGAAGTATCGGCCTGACACGCGAGTATCGAGTGCGGAACCCGCGTGTGACCGTAGTCGTTGTCGCGTGTCAGCGTGACAGTTGTCGCGTGTCAGCGCTGGGCGAGCATCTCGGCGACGAGGAACGCCAACTCCAGCGACTGCGCGCGGTTCAGCCGCGGATCGCAGAGCGTCTCGTACCGATGCGACAGATCGGCGGCCGACAGGGCTGCCCCGCCGCCGACACACTCGGTGACGTCGTCGCCGGTCAGCTCGACATGCATGCCGCCCGGCCAGGTGCCGAGCGCACGATGCACCTCGAAGAAGCCGCGCACCTCGTCGATGACATCGTCGAACTCGCGGGTCTTGAAGCCGTTCTCGGTCTCGAAGGTGTTGCCGTGCATCGGATCGCACACCCAGGCGACCTGGACGCCGGACGCCGTGACCTTCTCCACCAGCTCGGGCAGCCGGTCGCGGATCTTGCCGGCGCCCATCCGGGTGATGAAAGTGAGCCGACCCGGCTCGCGATTCGGATCGAGCTTCTCGGCGAGAGCAATGGCATCGTCGGCGCTCGTCGTCGGGCCGAGCTTCACGCCGATCGGGTTGGCCACCTTGCTGAGTAGCTCCACATGGGCGCCGTCGAGCTGGCGCGTACGCTCACCGATCCACAGGAAGTGGCCGGACACGTCGTACGGCTTCTGGGTACGCGAGTCGATCCGCGTCATCGCATGCTCGTACTCGAGCACCAGCGCCTCATGCGAGGAGTGGAAGTCGACGGTGTGGAACTCGTCGGGGTTGGCGCCACAGGCCTCCATGAACGCCAGCGCACGGTCGATGTCGGCACCGATGCGCTCGTAGCGCTGACCGACCGGGCTGGTGCGCACGAAGTCGGTGTTCCACTCGTGCATCTGGCGCAGGTCGGCGTAGCCGCCGGTGACGAACGCACGCGTGAGGTTCAGCGTCGCGGCCGACGCATGGTAGACCTCGACGAGCCGCTGTGGGTCGTGCGCACGCGCCTCCGCGGTGAACGGGAAGCCGTTGACCGCGTCGCCGCGGTACGCGGGCAGAGTGACACCGTCGCGGGTCTCCGTGTCGCTGGAGCGCGGCTTCGCGTACTGGCCGGCCATCCGGCCGAGCTTGACGACCGGCACGCTCGCCGCGTACGTCAGGACGACCGCCATCGAAAGCAGCACCCGCAGCTTGTTGCGGACGTTCTCCGCGGTCACGCCATCGAAGGTCTCCGCGCAGTCGCCACCCTGGAGCAAAAACGACTTACCGGCCGCAACCGCCGCGAGCTTCTCGCGTAGGTTGTCGCACTCGCCGGCAAAGACGAGCGGCGGCATGCTCTGCAAACGACCGGTCACGGCCTCGACGGCGTCGTGATCGGCGTAGGTCGGCTGCTGCGCAGCGCCGAGCGCGCGCAGGTCGGACAGGGATGGGATCGTCACCCCCCTAGCCTACGGGAGAACCGACGAGCGGCCGGGCCGGTCCATCCACTGAGCGGCACGTCACGCCGTAGGCGCCTCACCCAACCTCAGCGTACGTCCGAGCGGATCGGTCTCGACCTCGACGCCGAGTGGCAACACCCACTGCGGGTCGGTGTGTCCGAAGTCGAGGTTCGTCACGATCGGGAGGTCCGTCGCGCCGAACTCCCCGACGACCACATCGACGATCGACGCGTCGAGCTGAGTCTTCTCGTCGTCGGAGTACGAACGTGCCCGACCGAACCAGAGTGCCGCCAGCTGATCGAACGCACCCTGTGAGCCGTAGTTGCGCAGCCAGTAACGCACGCTGGCCAGACTCGGCTTCTCTTCGGACGTCTCCAGAAACAGCACGCGGTCGCGCCACCAGGACGGGTCGGCGTTCGGCCACCAGCGCGTTCCCTTGAGGAACTCCAGAACCTCGATGCAGCCGCCGAACAACCTGCCCCGGGTCGTACGCGCGGCTCCGAGCCAGTGCCAACCATCATGCGGCCGCAGGCCGACCACCTCGGCCGCCCGCTTGGGATCTGCCCAGTCGGAGTTCGTCTCGGTCCACCGCTCGAACTCCGGCAGCTCGTACCCGGCACCTGCCTCGCCGAGCAGCATCGCCCGGGCATGTTCCAGCGCATCGCCGAACGTGCCGAGCTGGGCGAACCCCGACATCACCGACGGACCGTTGTACGTGACAAGACCAGCCAGGTGGTACGCGACCAGCTGCGCATCGGTATCGGAGTAGCCGAGCACGATCTTCGGGTTGGCCACCGCGAGATCGGTGTCGAGCCACGGCAGGATGCGTACCGAGTCGTCTCCGCCGATGGTCGAGATGATCGCGCGGATCGAGTCGTCGGCGAACAGCTCGTTCATCGTCTCCGCGCGCAGGCGAGGGGCGCCGGCCAGCTCGTCGGCGGGCATCCGAGCCGTACGCGCCTCGACCACCTCGAGCCCGAGGTGGTCGCGCAGGATGCCGAGCCCTGCCTCGTGCGGGGCGGGCAGCACGCTCGGCCCACCCCACGACGACGAAACCACCGCTACGCGGTCACCCGCCCGCAGCGCCGGCGGCTTGACGTACCCGGACGCCATCAGCCGAACAACACCTCGGCCTCTTCGTACAGCTCCGGGCGTACGGTCTTCAGCTCGCCCGTGCCCTCCTTGAGCTCGACGCGCTCGATCTCCGTGCCGTGCAGGGCGACCATCTTGCCGAAGTCGCCGTCGTGCACCGCCTGGATCGCATGCAGTCCGAACCTGGTGGCGAGCCAGCGGTCGAACGCCGTCGGCGTACCGCCGCGCTGCACGTGGCCGAGCACGACTGCCCGCGCCTCCTTGCCGGTGCGCTCCTCGATCTCGCCCGCAAGCCGATCGCCGATGCCGCCGAGGCGTACGTGGCCGAAGGCGTCCTTCTCGCCCGCCTGCAGTGTCATCGTGCCCTCGGCCGGTGTGGCGCCTTCGGCGACGACGACGATCGGCGAGTACCTGGTGGCGAAACGGCTCTCGACCTGCGCGCACACCTTCTCGATGTCGAACGGCCGCTCCGGGATCAAGATGATGTTGGCGCCGCCGGCCAGCCCGCTGTGCAACGCGATCCAGCCCGCGTGGCGACCCATCACCTCGATCACGAGTACGCGATGGTGCGACTCGGCGGTCGTGTGCAGGCGGTCGATCGCCTCGGTCGCGATGTTCACGGCCGTGTCGAAGCCGAACGTGAAGTCGGTGCCGGACAGGTCGTTGTCGATGGTCTTGGGTACGCCGACCACGTTGACGCCGAGCTCGGCGAGCTTGGTCGCGACGCCGAGGGTGTCCTCACCGCCGATCGCCACGAGGGCGTCGATGCCGCCCTCCTCGAGGTTCGCCTTGATCCGCTCGACACCGCCCTCGATGCCGAACGGATTGGTACGCGATGAGCCGAGCACGGTGCCGCCACGCGGGAGGATGCCGCGCACCTCGTCGACACCCAGCGGTGTCGTGTCGTTCTCCAGCGGCCCGCGCCAGCCGTCGCGGAACCCGACGAACTCCATGTCGAACTCGGCGACGCCCTTACGCACCACCGCGCGGATCACCGCATTCAGGCCGGGGCAGTCGCCGCCACCGGTCAGGACTCCAACTCGCACGCTTGCTCCTCAGTCTCGTTTCGGTCGTGCGGCAGCCTATACGTTGTCGGTCACAACAAAAAGGCCTGCGCGTGCGTACGCAGGAGTAGATCCTCAGTCGTCGATGCCGTGCTCGATCGCGTACCGGACGAGCTCGGCTCGGTTGTGCAGTTGCAGCTTGCGCAGGGTGTTCTGTACGTGGTTCTGAACGGTGCGGTGGCTGAGTACGAGTCGCTCCGCGATCTGTCTGTACGCAAGGCCTTTCGCAACCAGACGCAACACCTCGGTCTCGCGTTCGGTGAGCACTGGCGCATCGGGTTCGTCGGCCGGCGACGCCTCGGAGAGGCGGCGGTACTCCCCCAGCACCAGCCCGGCCAGGCCCGGAGTGAACACCGCCTCGCCGACGGCGACCTTGCCGACGGCCTCGACGAGCGCCTCCTTCGACGCCGACTTCACCAGGTAGCCGGTGGCACCGGCCTTCACCGCCTCGAGCACGTCGGACTGCTCTCCCGACGCCGACAGCACGAGTACGCGTACGTCGGTGGCGAGCGCCGCCGTGACCGCGACGCCGTCGGGCTCGGGGATGTTCAGATCGAGGACGAGCACGTCGGGAGTCGTCGCGCGTGCCCGCGCAATCGCCTCGCGCCCGTCGGCGGCGGTGGCGACCACGTCGTACCCCGACTCCGCCAGATCGCGCGCAACACCGTCTCGCCACATCGGATGGTCGTCGACCACCATCACCCGCACCATGGCGCTCAGGCTAATGCCTGGCCACGCGTCGTACCCCCGCCCGCCCCGTGAGCATGACGTTCGAGTGCGGCGCGCCGGCGTGTCGCCGCGCGTACGTCCGGCTCACGGGGCGGGCGGGAGCGGAATCGTGAACTCCCATTCGGTGCCCTCGCCCGGAGCGGTACGAAGGTCTGCGCGTCCGCCGAGATCATCGATCCGACCGCGGATCGAGCGGGCGACGCCCATCCGGCCGGATCCCGCGGCCTGCTCGAGGCGACCCTCGACGATGCCCGGGCCGTCATCGCGCACCGAGACGATCACGGAGCCGGAATCCTCCTCCAGGAAGACCCACGCGGGCGCGCCGACACCGACATGCACGTCGACGTTGGACAGACAGGCGCGTACGACCGCGACCACGGTCTCCACGAAGTCGGCCGGTGCTTCGAGCGCGCGAGCGGGAGTCGCCACGGAGACGGTCGCCGACGCGAGTGCACCGAGCGACGCGACGAGGTCGGCTCGCCCGCGTACGGGTGCGCGCTCGCTCGCCGAGGCCTGGATCAGCCCGCGCAGGGCACCTTCCTGCTCACCCGCGAGGCGGCCGAGCTCGGCGAGGTCGCCGCCGTGCTCGGACCCGCGCCGCTGCATCAGCGCGAGAACCTGCAGCACGCCATCGTGCACCGCCCGAGCGAGCCGCTCGCGTTCCTGTGTCGCGGCGATTCGTCGCTCGGCATCCGCTCTCCACCGCGCCGACGTACGAAGCGTGGTCGCGACGTAGCCGACGGTGAGCCCTGCGAGTACGAGCAGGAAGACGTTGCCGATCGTCGACGCGGTCACCTCCGGGCGCATCGTCACGTCGGCGGCACACATGACGACCGACGCTGCGAGCCCGCCGCGTACGCCCCATCGAATGGCCCAGGCGAGCACCGGCACGCTCACCCAGTACGACGTCAGCGTCGAGACGTGCTCGACCATCATGGCGTCGGTCGCGATGAACGGAGTCGTACGAAGCAGCACCAGCGTCACGACCAGATCGGACCCGAGCAGCAACGGCCCGCGTCGCGCAGGCTTCGCGTACAGCCAGGTGGCGAGCGCACTCCACGCGACCATCGCCACGATGACGGCCGCCGCACCGACGGGGCGGTCGAAGTCGTCGATACGTACGGCGTTGATGCCGCACGCGAACAGCAGCGTGACGACCCGCAGCACTGCGAGCGCACGGAACAACTGGTTGTCGACCGCCCGTTCGGCCGCCGCAGCCTTCATCGGCCCTACGAAGCGCGCTGGGTCGGCTCGGTGGGCGGGTCCTCCGGGTCTGCCTCGGCGACGGGAGTCTCGTCGTCCTGCTTGCTCTCGGCCTTGGCGTCCTGTTTGGCCTTCGCCTTGGCCGTCGTCGCGTACATGTCGACGTACTCCTGGTCGGACAGCCGCATGATCTCGTACATGATCTCGTCGGTGATCGCGCGCAGGATGAAGCGGTCTTCCTCCATGCCTTCGTACCGGCTGAAGTCGAGCGGCTTGCCGAAGCGCACGCCCGGTCGGGCGAAGCGGCCGAACACCTTGCCCGGAGGAGCGACGACGTCGGTGTTCGTCACGGCGACCGGTATCACCGGCACCTTCGCCTCCAGCGCGAGTCGAGCGACGCCGGTACGCCCGCGGTACAGCCGGCCGTCATGCGACCGGGTGCCCTCCGGGTAGATACCGCACACGTCGCCTTCGTTCAGCAGCCGCAGTTGGGTCTTGATCGCACCCTCGGCGGCGCGGCCGCTCGTACGGTCGATCGGCACCTGACCGGATCCGGAGAAGAACGTCTTCTGCAACCAGCCCTTCAGGCCGGTGCCCTCAAAGTACTCCGCCTTCGCCACGAACGTCACGCGACGCGGGATGACCAGCGGCATGAACAACCAGTCGCTGTACGACAGATGGTTGCTCGCGAGGATCGCGGGACCGTCCTCGGGCACATGCTCAGTGCCCTCGGCCCACGGACGGAACACGAGACGCAGCAGGGGCCCCAAGAAGATGAACTTGAGCATCCAGTAGAACAACGACCCTCCTCCTTCGACGGGCAAACACTACCTGTGTCCGCGCTCGCGGGCTGGTCACTGGTGAGGTTCGCGCCATCTGACGGGACGGGTATTGCCCGTCACCACCCGAGTGGGACCATAGGAGACAGCCATCCGTACTGTCGGCAGTCGACCGGCAGCTACCCCACCGAGGAGCCATGCCGTGACCGTGCACCCGCTCGCGCGACCTGTCGCAGTCGACGCCGGCCCCACCGGTGTCCTCCTCTGCCATGGCTTCACCGGATCACCTGCGTCGATGACTCCGTGGGCCGACTTCCTCGTCGAGCGCGGCTACTCCGTACGCGTGCCCCGCCTCCCTGGCCACGGCACGACCTGGCGCGAGCTCAACCGCACCCGCTGGACCGACTGGTACGCCGAGGTCGACCGCGCGTACACCGAGCTGCGCGAGCGATGCGAGCGGGTAGTCGTCGCCGGGTTGTCGATGGGCGGCTGCCTCGCGCTCCGGCTCGCCGAGCACCACCGCGACGTCGCCGCCGTCGTACTCGTCAACCCCGCGGTGAACCTCGAACGCAAGGACATGCTCCTGGTGCCGTTCGTACGACATTTCGTGCCCTCGATCGGAGGCATCGGCAGCGACATCCGCAAGGACGGCGTCGAGGAGAGCGGGTACGACCGGACCCCGCTGCACGCGTTGCACTCGCAGACCAAGATGTGGAAGGACGTACGAGAGAACCTCTCCAGCGTCGACCAGCCGGTGTTGTTGTTCCGCTCGGTGACCGATCACGTGGTCGACGCATCGTCCGCGCCGATCATCCTCGACGGCATCACTTCGGACTCGAAACGCGAGGTGCTGTTGCACAACAGCTTCCACGTCGCCACACTCGATCACGACATGGATCTCATCTTCGCCGAGTCGGCCGACTTCATCGCCGAGCATGCGGGGGCGACCGGTGTCGGGTAGCACGGGGCGTCGCCCGGGTGACCCGGACGACGTCGACCTGGAGTTCGAGCGCATCGTCGCCGGCCTGGAGCTGGAGACGCCGGACTTCGACGACCCGTCGTCGGAGTCATCGGAGTCGTCCGACCCGGACACCACCTCGACCGAGGACGACCTCCAGCCGACGTCCGGGCCGTTGTTCGACCCGCGGATGTCCGATCCGATGTCGCGCCAGGACTACGAGGACGCCCAGGACCCGCTCGACGGAGACGACCACTTCGTACCCCCCGACCCACCGAAGCAGCGGATGCGTCCGCTCACCTGGCTCGGCTGGCTGGGCGCAGTCGGCACGCCGGTGTTCATGGTGCTGGTCGCGATCTTCGGCTGGTACATCCCCGGCGAGCTCGCTGCGATCCTGGTCGGGGGCTTCGTCGCCGGTGTGGTCTACCTGATCATGACGGTCAGCCGTGACCCCGGCGACTGGGACGACGGCGCCGTCATCTGAGGCTCGCTGCCACTACTCCGTGTCGGCCGCCTCCGCCTTGAGGTCCTGAGCGATCTCGGAGTCGGCGCCGAGGCTCGCGGCCAGTTCCTCGCCGAGCTCCTCCAGCTCCGCTCCTCCGGCCATCATCGACGTCAGCTCGTCGAGCGTGATGTCGGACTTCGCCCACTCGCCCATGCTGCGGCCGCGCCGCAGCAGCACGAACCTGTCACCGACCGGGTACGCGTGGTGCGGGTTGTGGGTGATGAACACGACGCCGAGCCCGCGCTCGCGCGCCTTCGCGATGTACTTCAGCACGACACCCGACTGCTTCACGCCGAGCGCTGCCGTCGGCTCGTCGAGGATCAGCACCCGCGCACCGAAGTAGACGGCACGCGCGATCGCGACACACTGCCGCTCACCGCCGGACAGCGTGCCGATCGGCTGGTCGACGTCGCGCAGGTCGATGCCCATCGCCGCCAGCTCGCTCTTCGTCGTACGCCGCATGAAGTCGACGTCGAGGCGACGCAGCGGACCGGCCCCCTTGGTGGGCTCGGAGCCAAGGAAGAAGTTGCGCCACACGGGCATCAGCGGCACGACGGCGAGGTCTTGGTACACGGTCGCGATGCCGAGCGACAACGCCGCCCGCGGCGAGCTCAGCTGCCTTGCCACGCCGTCGATCAGCAGCTCGCCGCTGCTGTGCTCGTGGGCGCCGGCGAGGATCTTGATGAAAGTCGACTTGCCCGCGCCGTTGTCGCCGAGCACGCAGGTCACCTGGCCCGCACCGACGGTCGTACTCACGTCGCGCAGCGCGATCACGTTGCCGTACGTCTTGCCGACGTCGCGTACCTCGATCAAGCGTGCATCTGTCATCGCGACACCTCCGCCTGTTTACGTACCCAGGTGTTCACGAGCACCGCGAGCAGCAGCATCACACCGAGGAACGTCATCAGCCAGTCGCTGTCCCAGCCGGCGTACACGATGCCCTTCTCGGTCATGCCGTAGATCAAGGCTCCGAGCGCGGCGCCGATCGCGGAGCCGTAGCCACCGGTGAGCAGGCAGCCGCCGACGACGGCGCAGATGATGAAGATGAACTCGTCACCGACGCCCTTCGCGCTGGTCACGCTCGCCGAGCCGAACAGGTCGATCATGCCGACCAGCCAGCCCGCGAACGCGGTCGTCATGAACAGCCCGATCTTGGTGCGATACAGCGGTACGCCGACCTGGCGCGCACTGGTGGCCGCGCCGCCGACCGCGAAGATCCAGTTACCGGCCTTCGTGCGAAGCAACACCCAGGTGGCGACGGCCGTCACGGCGATCCACCAGACCACCGAGATGCTGACGGAGGCACCGAACAGGAGCGAGACGTCGGCGGCGAAAACCGGCTCGATCGAGTCGAAGTACGGTACGTCGCGCATGCCCTGCACGGAGACGCCGCCGATGATCGCCTTCACCAACGCGAGGTTGAACCCCTGCAGTACGAAGAAGGTCGCCAGCGTGACGATGAAGCTCGGCAGGCCCGTTCGCATCACCAGGATGCCGTTGAGCGCACCGATCGCGAGGGCGAGGGCGAGGGCGATCAGCACCGCCACCCAGACGTTGACGCCGTAGTGCGTCGTGAGCACGCCGACGGTGAGTCCGGTCGTACCGATCATGGTGCCGGTCGAGAGGTCGAACTCGCCGCCGATCATCAGCATCGAGACGCCGACCGCCATGATGCCGATCCGGGCCGACGACTCCGTCCAGGTGGCGAATCCGGCATCGGTGAGGAACGTATCGGTGTACAGCGAGAAGAACACGAACACGAGCAGCGCTGCGACCGCTGCGCCGACCTCGGGCCGGCGCAGCACGCGTACCAAGGTGGTAGCACCGCCGAGACGCTCGTCGGTGGTTGTGGTTGCCGACATCGCTCAGCGAGTGCCGTTCTCGGCGTACTCGAGCACCTCGTCGGCGTTGTCCTTGGTGACGAACGCCGGGCCCGAGTAGACCGGCTTACCGCCGCCGACCTGATTGCCGTTGATCGCGTCCAGGTAGAGGAACTGCACGCCCAGATAGCCTTGCGTGTACGGCTGTTGGTCGATGGCGAAGGCGATCTTATCGGCCTGGATCTGCTTGATGAGGTCCTCGGACAGGTCGAACGTCCCGATCTGTACGTCGGCGCCCTCTCCGACGGCCTGCTGCGCGCCGAGCGCGACGTCGGCGTTGAGCGCCAGTACGCCGTCGATCGAGTCGTCGGCCTGCAGTGCGGCCTCGATGGAGTTCTTGGCCTCCTGCGCGTTCGAGCCGTCGACCTGGAGGTTCTCCATAGATCCGGAGAACTTGCTCTTCGCACCCGCGCAGCGCTGCTCGAGGCCGGTGTTGCCCGGCTCGTGGATGACGCAGATCAGCTTCTTCGCGCCGACCTCGCTGAACTTCTCGCCTGCCGCCTCTCCGGCGATCGTCTCGCTCTGCCCGACGTGGGTGATGGCGCCGAATGCCTTCGACTCGTCGATGCCGGAGTTGATGGTGATCACCGGGATGCCGGCGTCGACGGCCGCTTTCACCGACTTCTCGAGACCGTCGGGGTCGGCCATCGAGACGACGATCCCGTCGACGTCGTCGGCCACTGCGGAGTCGACGAGCTCGGCCTGCTTGGTGACGTCGGGGTCGGAGTTGTACTCGACGTCGACCCCGAGATCCTCGCCCGCCCGGTCGGCGCCGGACTTCACGACACTCCAGAACGCGTCATCCGGCCTCGCGTGGGTGACGACCGCGTACGTCAGGTCGAGATCGGACGCGTCCTCGGCACCGTCGTCCTCCTGGCCCGTGCCGCTGCACGCGGTGAGCATCAGGGCTGTGGCCGCGGCCACAGCGGCGATCCGCAGAGTCTTCATGGCAGGCGTACTCCTCGTTGTCGGTGCGCTCCCTCTACCGGCGCACATCCGAAAGGTAGACGACACGGTCGTCTGCGCGCGACATCTCGCACGCTTCGGCGATGTAGAAGGCTTCCAGGGCGTCGCCCGGAGTGCACGGCGACTCGCCGCCCTCGCGTACGAGCCGGACGAACGCCGCGAGCTCGGCGACGTACGCATCGGCGAAGCGTTCGGGGAACGCGGTGTACGCCGGACCGGACGGGAACGTGACACCGGGCTCGGTCGAGCGCAGCGGCGTCTTGTCGTCGAGCCCGGTGCTCACCGAGCCCTCGGAGCCAAACGCCTCCAGGCGGATGTCATAGCCCGCGGCGTTGTAACGCGTCACCGAGACGACAGCCAGAGCGTCGTCGTCGAAGCGCAGCGTCGCGCTGGCGGTGTCGACATCGCCGTGTGCGCTGAAGAACGACGCACCGCGATTCGAGCCGGTCGCGTAGACCGACACGACCTCGCGGCCGGTCACCCAGCGCACGCTGTCGAAGTCGTGCACCGCACAGTCGATGAAGATGCCGCCGGAGCTCGCGACGTACTCCTCGGGCGGCGGAGCGGGGTCGAGTGTCGTGGACCGCAACGTGTGCAACCAGCCGAGTCGTCCGGACTCGATCTCCTTGCGTGCTTGGACATAACCGGCATCGAACCGGCGTTGAAAACCGATCTGTACGGGTACGCCCGTGCCGTCGATCGCGGCGATCACCTCGAGCGTGCCGGCGACGTCGGACGCGACCGGCTTCTCGCAGAAGACCGGGATGCGATGCTCAACGGCACGCCGGATCAGCACCGGATGGGAGTCTGTGGCCGAAGCGATGACGACCGCATCAATGGACTGCTCGAACAGCTCGTCGACCGACGAGGTGTACGAATGCCCCGCCTTCTTCGCGACGATCTGAGCACGGTCGGCATCGGCATCGGTGACGGTCACGTCGAGATCTTCCAAGCCGGCAAGGATCTCGGCGTGCATCGCGCCGATTCGACCCGCGCCAACGAGCCCGATTCTCATGCTTCCTCCGTCGCGTGGGTGCGGTCGTACGATGCCAGCGGCGAATCCAGTGTGAGCGGCGCCACGCGCGCTGTCAACACTTTGTTAGGACATATTGACGTTGAAACATAACGGTTCCGTAGACTGCGCAACGTACGTGTCGAACTCGGAGGCTGCATGGCGAACGACCCCCGCATCACCTTGGACCGGTCCAGCCCGGTGCCGTTGTATTTCCAGGTCGCCGAGCAGCTCGAGGCGGCGATCCTCGACGGCAGGCTCGCACCCGGCGACCGGATCAGCAACGAGGTGGCGCTCGCACACGAACTGGGGCTGTCACGTCCGACCATGCGGCAGGCGATTCAGGTGCTCGTCGACAAGGGGATGCTCGTACGCAAACGCGGTGTCGGCACCCAGGTCGTACACGGCAAAATCCGGCGGTCGGTCGAGCTCACCAGCCTGTACGACGATCTGAACACGGCGGGACAGAGCCCGCGCACGGAGGTTCTCGGGCTCGAGATCGCCGTCACCACCGAGGAGATCGCGGCCGAACTCCAGGTCGAGCCCGGCGAGCCCGCGTGGTCGCTGCAACGCCTTCGCTACATCGGCGACGAACCACTCGCGCTCATGCACAACTACCTACCGGCCGAGACGCTCGACCTGAACGCGATCGATCTGGAGAACCACGGCCTGTACGAGGCGCTGCGGCGTACCGGCCTGCACATGCGCGTCGCCCAACAACGCATTGGTGCCCGCCGTGCGGAGGCGCGCGAGGCCCGACTGCTCGGCGAGAGGCGCGGCTCTCCCCTACTCACCATGCGGCGCACGGCGTACGACGATGCAGGGCGAGTGGTCGAGTACGGCACCCATGTCTACCGCCCCGAGCTCTACACGTTCGAGATCACCCTGGTCGACCGCTGAGCGCCGGCGTGAAATACCACGGGCCCATGGTAATCCGCGCCACTCACCAGCAAATTTGCCCACTAGCGGCGTGGTTTACCACGGGCCCATAGCAAACCGCGGGCTTCGGTTTACCCCGTCACCGTGGTGAACTCCGTAAACCGCGGGCGCCCGACTATTCGCCGGATGTCGCGCGACGGGTCGAGAAGCGCGACGAGATCGGAGTGGGCTCGCGCAGACGTGAACGTAGCGGCGCGTTACGTGTCGAGGTACGCGGCGAGCGCCGCCGGCGACGGCGGCGGAACGTACGCGACATGTCCGCGGCGCCGATCATGCCGGCGTCGGGGCCGAGGTGCGCGCGTACGATGCGCGCCTCCGAGCGGTAGCCGCGTCCGGTGAGCGTACGCCGGAACGCGGCACGCGCCGGCTCGATCAACAGCTCGTTGGCCTCCGAGACACCGCCGCCGATGACGAACAGGCCGCTGTCGAACGCCGCCGCCAAACCGGCGATACCGACGCCGAGCCAGTCCCCGACTTCCGCGAGCAGCGCGATCGCCTCGGGATCACCCTCGCGCGCCACCTCGCTCACCAACGGACCGGTGATGCGCGATGGGTCGCCGTCGACCTTGTCCAGCAGCCGATGCGCCAGCGGAGAATTGCCCTCCGCGAGGATCTTCGCCTCACGCACCAGCGCGTTGCCACTCGCGTACTGCTCCCAGCAGCCACGGTTGCCGCATTCGCACCGATGGCCCTGCGGTACGACCTGCATGTGCCCGAACTCCCCCGCCAGCCCCCAGCGGCCGCGGTGCAGTTGGCCGCCGATGACCAGCGCGCCGCCGATCCCGGTGCCGAGGGTGATGCAGATGAGGTCTTCTTCGTTCTGTGCCGCGCCGAAGCGCCACTCCGCCCACGCGGCGGCGTTGGCGTCGTTGTCGACGAGCACGGACAGGCCGATGCGGCGGTGTACGGCATCGCGCAACGGCTCGTTGCGCCACGCCAGATGCGGCGAGAACAACACCGTCGAGCGGGTCGCATCGACGAACCCGGCAGCGCCGATGCCCACCGATGTGATGTGGTGCCCCGCGCGCAGTTCGTCGACGATCTCGACGATGGTGTTCAGCACCTCCTGCGGGCTGGTCGTCGGAGTCTCCCGCCGCAGACGGGCGCGTACGTGACCGTCCAGATCGACGACTCCGGCGGCAACCTTCGTACCGCCGATGTCGATTCCGATCGCAAGGCGCTCAGCCATGATGTGTCCCCCTCATCCCTTCACGGTATCCGGGCGAGGTCTGCCGCACCCACAAGCCCCGCCTCGTTACCGAGAGTGGCAAGGCGCAACTCCGCATGCGGACGAGCCGTGCCGGCCGAGAGATGGCGTACGAAGGCCTCCTGCACCGGCCCCATCAACAGATCGCCGGCCGCAGCAACGCCGCCGCCGATCGCGATCGTGGTCGGGTCGAGCACCGAGGCCAACGACGCGAGACCCTGCCCTACCCATGACCCCGCATCGGCGATCAGATCGATGGCCAGCGGGTCGCCGGCCTGTGCGGCCTCGGTGACCATCGGGCCCGTGACGCCATCGGGGTCGCCACCGGCCAGATCGGCCAATGGCTTCGCTGCGACCATCCGCGCGCGGATCCGGTCGGCGGCCTCGCGTACGAGTGCACGACCGCTGCCGTACTGCTCCCAGCAGCCGTACTGCCCGCACCCGCACAAGATGCCGGCCGGGACCATCCGCAGATGCCCCACCTCTGCCGCGACGCCGAACCCGCCGCGGAAAAGCTGACCGGCATGGATGATGCCGGCACCGATCCCGGTGCCGACGGTGACGAGTAGGAGGTCATCGACGTCGGCGCCCGCGCCGAACCTGAACTCTCCCCAGGCGGCCGCGTTGGCGTCGTTCTCGACGACGACCTTGAGCCCGACGAGATCCTGTACGCGAGCGGCCAACGGCTCGTCGTACCAGTCGATGTTCGGTGCGAACAGCACAGTCGACCGCGACGCGTCGACAAATCCCGCGGCGCCGATCCCGACGGCTTCGATATCGCGTTTGCGGCGGAGGTCGTCGACCAGGTCGGCAACCGTCTCCGCCAGCGCGGCCGGATCGGTTGCCGGCGTGTCCCGCACATCGTCGATGACGATCGTGCCCGACTCGTCCACGACGCCGGCCGCGATCTTGGTGCCCCCGATGTCAACGCCGACGGTCAGTCCCATTGCCCGTCCTCCGACAGGTCGATGTTCTCGACGCGTGAGTCACGCGCCGACGGTTCATGGCTCGAGTGCTGGGCAGCGAACGATTCGAACACCCCGCGCGCAGCAGCCGCGAGCGAAGCGGCCGACGCCGTCAACTGCTCGCGTACCTCCGGGCTCGCCGTACGTACGAAGGAGATCGTCTGGCACACCGGGCAGATCTGGCAGGATGCCGATCCGTCGGCGATGTGCGGCCCGTGATCGGCCGAGGGTCCGCTGCGCCCGTCGGCATCGGAGTCTGCGGAGCCCTCCGGACGTGCCGTCTGTTCCGCGTCAGGCGGCGTACGGTCGGCGATACCCGAAACCACACCCATCAACTTGGCCAACTCCTCGGCCAAGGTGCCCACCGAATCGTCCTGCTCAGCCATCTGCCTCCTCCACACCGGATCTCGAGGTCGCGCTCGTCGACCCGCTCGTCCCTCGCTCTCTCCTCGCCGCTCCGAACCGAACCTCCAGGCGCCCGGCTGACACCCGCGCCTTACGTACCTCCAGCCGCGTGAGGACGGCAGGCAACGCGAGCACGCGACGGTAAGACCCGACCGTCACGACCAGGTCATTGCCGTGCCGGGCGAGGTGCACATTGCCCGTATCGGCAAGCGGCAACGCGAGCGACAGATCGACCCGCTCACCTTCTCGGGTGACGACCATCGGCTCACCGTCGGGTATCGCAAACGGGTCTGCGTCCGCGTACGTCTCGGCAGCGAAATCCGTCAGCGCATCAACGCCGACCGGCTCACTTGCGCGGTACGCACCGCGCCACACCGGCAGCGGCGCGAACGAAGCCTCGACCTCGCCGAGCAACGGACGCTGCGCATCCACCCATCCCTGCCGCCACGGGTCGGCATCGGCATCGGGAAACACGCGGTTGGCGAGTACGCCGTCGACGCGGTAGCCGTACAACGACAGCGTGGTGAAGGCTCGTCGGGCCTCCGCGAGTACGACCGACTCCGGCGTCAGAACCAGTCGTACCGAACATCCCGGGCCGACGAGCAGGTCGTGCACGTCGCCGAGATCGGCGTGCAAGCGCTCGATCGCATCGAAGACGTCGTCGCGGGGCATCGGCACCCCCGCGGCCTTGGCGAGCAGCGGGCGCAACGCCGTGACGACGCGCCGCTCGGTCGGGAAGACGCGATCCATGTACCACGCGAGCGCCTCCGGCAGCGCCAACAGACGCAGCGTCTCGGCCGTGGGCGCACAGTCGACGATGACGAGGTCCCAACGACCCGACGCTGCCTGGTCGCGCAGCTCGAGCAGGGCGATTACCTCCTCGGCGCCGGGCAGGACCGTCAGCTCCTCGGCAGCAATCGGATCGACTCCCGACGCATCGAGCACGCTACGCAGGTAGCCCTGCACCGTCTCCCAGGAACGTTCGAAGCGCCGCTGCGCATCCACCTGCTGCACCCACACGTGCGAGTCGACCTCGACCGGCTCCGGCCCGGCCGCGACGCCGAAGGCATCGGCGAGCGAATGCGCCGCATCGGTCGACATCACCAGCGTCTTCAGCCCGCTGCGACCCGCAAGGGTGGCTGTACCGGCGGCAGCGGTCGTCTTGCCGACGCCGCCCTTGCCGGTGAACAGGATGATCCGCACAACCGCAGAGGTTACCGTGCGCCCCTGCGTCGGAGTCCGTCGAACCTTGTACGAGGCGCTTGCGCAGCCGCTCAGTCGCCCTGCTCGACGCGCTTCTTCAGACCCTTCAGCGCAGTGTCGATGATGACCTTCTCGGCCTTGCGCTTGAGCATGCCCAGCAGCGGGATCGACACCTGGACCTCCAGCCGGTACGTGACGCGCGTACGACCGGGGCCGAGCGGCGACAGGACGTACGCGCCGTCCATCGCGCGCAGCATCTTGCCCGACTCATCGAGCTGCCAACTCACCTGCTCATCGCCCTGCCACACGTACGCGAGCGCGTACTCGTCGCGGATGGGCGTCGCGTCGAGCACGAAGCGGACCCGCTTCGCACGACCGGTGTCCTCGAGCTCGAGCACCTCGGTCTCCTTGACGCCCGTCGCCCACAGCGGGTACGCGGGAAAGTCGGCGACGACGTCCATGATCGGGCCCGGATCGGCTTCGACGACGATATCGCTGGTGGTCTGTTCGGCCATCGATTCCTCCCGGGTGGACGCTCGCTGAGCGACCCTACTCCCCCACTGCCTCGACTCGAGGTGTGCCGGGGGCACGACCCTCTTCGAGCGAGTCCTTCACGGCAGTGACGTGCGCCTTCACCTCGAGCCCGAACCGCCGACGTCCGCGAGCATCCAGGCGTCGGCCATCGGCCGGGTCGACCTGCCAGAACACATGGACCACCACACCGTCCGCCCATCGTTCGAGCCACACCTCGGCGCTGCCGCGCATCGCACCGTCCACCGCCCAGCGTTTGCCGAGGAGCCCCCGATCTTCGATGCGGCGCAGACGTACGCCCGGCATCCGTTGCTGCCAGAAGGCTTCGTCGCACAGCACGTCGCGTACGCGCTGCGGAGCGGCGACGACGAGGGTCTCGTCGGTGATGTCGAGCGCTGTGACCGATGACACGGGATCGATGGCTCCTTCGCCGGCTAGTGCTAACAGACGATAACCTGCGGAGCAGCATCGCATCGTCGATGCCCGCGAGCCACCGCTTGGAGGACCAGTTGCGCGCGTACGCATCGCCACCGACGTACCAGGTGCCCGAGAAGGGCAACCTGACCGACGACGTCGTCAACGCCGCTCTCGAGCGCCCGACTGCGGTTACGTTCAGCCGGTCCTCTGCCGATGGCTGGGTCGATGTCACGACCACGGAATTCGAGTCGCAGGTCAAGGCCGTCGCCAAGGGACTGCTCGCTGCCGGTGTCGTGGCCGGCGACCGGGTCGGCCTGCTGAGCCGCACCCGCTACGAGTGGACGCTGCTGGACTACGCGATCTGGTGGGTCGGCGCTGCGACCGTGCCCATCTACGAGACCAGCTCCCCTTCGCAGATCGAGTGGATCCTCTCCGACTCCGGCGCCGTCGCCTGCATCGTTGAGACCCGCGAGCATGTCGGGCGCGTACAGGAGGTACGCGGCGGCATCGAGTCGCTGAGCAACGTCTGGAGCCTCGACGACGGCGCGGTCAAGGCGCTCGAGACCCTCGGCGCCGACGTCGACGACGACACCCTCGAGGAGCGGCGCAGCTCGGTGACGCCGGAGTCGCTCGCCACGGTCATCTACACCTCCGGCACCACCGGCCGGCCCAAAGGCTGCTGCATCACCCACTCCAACTTCATGTTCGAGCTCGGTGTCGCGACCCTGCTGCTCGACGAGCTGTTCGAGACCGAAGGCGCCTCGACGCTGCTGTTCCTACCGCTTGCGCACGTCTTCGCACGCATCATCCAGGTCGGCTGCGTACGCTCGGGCGTACGCATGGGCCACACCGCCGACGTACGAGATCTGCTCGTACATCTCGACGACTTCAAGCCGACGTTCATCCTCGCGGTCCCGCGAGTCTTCGAGAAGGTGTTCAACGGCGCGAGCCAGAAGGCTCATGCCGACGGTAAGGGCGCAATCTTCGATCGTGCCGTCGACACCGCGATCGCCTACAGCCGAGCGCTCGACGGTCGGCGCGTACCCGTGCTGCTGCGGGCGCGTCACGCGATCTTCGACCGATTGGTCTACGGCAAGCTGCGCGCTGCGCTCGGCGGTCGCGCGCAGTACGCGATCTCCGGTGGTGCTCCGCTCGGCGAGCGACTGGCGCATTTCTTCCGCGGTATCGGCGTCCCAGTACTCGAGGGCTATGGGCTGACCGAGACGACCGCGGCGCTCGCGGTGAACCTCCCCGGTGAGACGAAGATCGGCACCGTCGGCCGCCCGATTCCCGGCACCGAGGTCAAGGTGGGCGAAGACGGCGAGCTGCTGTTCCGCGGCGGGCAGGTGTTCTCCGGCTACTGGAAGAACGACGCCGCGACCGCGGACGCGCTCGACGACGGCTGGTTCCACACCGGTGACATGGGTGAGATCGACGAGGAAGGGTTCGTCCGGATCACGGGTCGCAAGAAGGAGATTCTGGTGACCGCCGGCGGCAAGAACGTCGCACCCGCGGTGATGGAGGACATCATCCGTGCGCACCCACTCGTCAGCCAGTGCATGGTTGTCGGCGACGGCAAGCCGTTCATCGCCGCGTTGGTCACGCTCGACCCCGAGGTGATCGAGGACTGGGCTCCGGCGAACGGTAAGTCACCCGACCCCGCTGCCCTCGCCGACGACCCGGACGTCATCGCGCAGATCCAGACCGCGGTCGACGAGGCGAACGCCGCGGTGTCACGGGCAGAGTCGATCCGCAAGTTCACCATCCTGCCGATCGACTGGACCGAGGAAGGCGGACAGGTGACGCCGACCCTCAAGCTGAAGCGCAACGTCGTGATGCGGGAGTTCCGCGACGACGTCGAGTCCCTCTTCGACTAACGCTGACACGCGACTTCTACAACGCTGACACGCGACTTCTGGAAGGCACTACTCACGTGTCGGCACTGGCCTTCTCGCGTGTCAGCGTTGTGGTTCTCGCGTGTCAGCGTCAGCGGGGGCGGGCGGCCCAGTACTCGAGGTTCGCTCGCCAGTCGCGGGTGATCTGGGCGAGCTCGGTGTCGAAAACGCGTCGGGCCGCGACATCTGTCGACGTACCGCCGAGCACCTGTCGGTAGAACTTCGTGACCGCGTCGTCTCCGTACGTCTCCCCCAGCATCCGAAAGGCCATCCAGGCCGACTCGTACGTCGCGCCGAGCCCCGCTGAGGCGGAGAAGTCGTCATCGGACGGCAGGGCATTCGGCGGGCCGTCCTTTCGTACGCGGGCCAGGATCTGCGATGCGCTGCGGATCGGCGACAACTCGTCGCGGCTCAGCGCGACGTAATCGGCGTAGCCCTCGGCTACCCACAGCGGCAGCACGGCCGTGGCCGCGTTCGTCGCCTCGTGTGTCGTCTCATGTGTGAGCACGATCTGCGTCGCACGCGCGTTCATCGGCGTGAAGACCTCGGGGTTGAGCACGACGGCCACCGGGCCGTTCGACGCGTTGGAGCCGTCGAGGGTGGTGGTGATCGCCGCGATCTGGTTCAGCCGCGACCGGCCACCGCCGATGATCGCGCTGCTCTGCGAGACCGTACGCGGCATCACGACGAACGCGTCGTGCTGCGGTTTGCCGTACACGCGGCGTACGTCGGCCATCGCGCGCTGCAGCATCGTCCGCATCCTCGGCTCGTTGGTGCCGCCGTCGACGCGTACGACGACCGAGTCGCCGGTACGTGTCACGTCGAGGGCTCCGACGAGCCACACCGGCATCGGGTCCTCCGTCGCAGCGGCACCCTCGACGCTGAGTCTGCTGTCGGCGCGTACATGCATCGCAACGGTCGCCGAGTCGGTGGCACGGGCCGGCAGACCCGACCGGGCTCCGGGAACCCACGACACCTCGACCTGGGCGGTGAACGTGCCGTCGTTGCGGGTATACGGCTGCTGCGCGGCCGTCGCCGGAGCAAGGCTCAGGTCGATGCTCTTGACGCCGAGGCGCTGCAGGTTGTCGTACGCCTGGGCGCCCCAGCTCCTCGCGGCCGAGGTGTTTCCCGCGGCCGCGATGAAGCGATTGCGATCGCCCTGTCGCCAGGCGCGTTCGAGCCGGTTGAGCGGTGCGCTCAGCTCCGAGGGGTCGGGTTCATCCGCGCTGGCGCCCAGCGCGGAGACAGGCCCCGGGTCGGCTGCCTGCGGGCTGGAATCACGCTGTTGCCAGACGATGAATCCGAGGATTATGACGGCGATGATGAGCAGCACCCAGATGTTGGCGCCACGCACCGTCCGGACGGTTGAGCTCACGAAAGAATTCTAGGTGCAGATAGCCCCTGCAACAGAACCGAAGAACGCCATTACGCCCTCGGGTGAGCGAACTCACCCGAGAGCGGCGTCGGGCAGGCTCAGGCGACCCGGCGGACGGCCGCGATCGGCATCACGCTGACGCCGGTGATCTCGACCGACGCGCCCGAATGCGGCGCGTGGATGAGCTGGCCGTTGCCGAGGTAGATGCCGACGTGGCTGATCGGGCTGTAGTAGAAGACCAGGTCTCCGGGCTGCATATCCGAGGTCGACACGGGTGTGCCCACACCGGCCTGCGAGCTCGATGAGCGCGGCAGCGAGATACCTGCCGAGGCGTACGCCCCGCTGGTCAGACCGGAGCAGTCCCACGAGTCGGGGCCGGTAGCGCCGTAGACGTACGGGTCACCGAGCTGGGCCTTGGCGAACTCGATCGCCTTCGCAGCGGCGCCACTCGCATCCGAGGTGTCGGTGGAGTCGTCGCCGGAGTCGACCGTGGGATCGCGGTCCTCGTCACGGCTCGGACCGTCTTCGTGGCCGTCGGCGGTGTTGAGGACCTCTTCGCGCTGCTCGGCTTCCAGCGTGTCGAGCAGGTCCTCCGCCGCATCTGCCTTCTTCTTGACGTCGGCCTTCTCGTCGGCCATCTTCTGCTTCGCGTCGTCGATCGAGTCGAGCTGCGCGGTGAGCTGCTTCTCTCGGCTGCCGAGCTCGGCCGAGGTCTTGGTGTAGTCGGCGAGCAGGTCGTTCTGGGTGGAGTTGTACGCCTGCATCGCGCCGAGGCCGTCGATGAACTTCTCGGGGTTGTCGCTGGTGAGCAACTCGCCGGTCGTGCCGAGCGGCGAGTCGGACGCGTCTGCGACGAGCGAGGCGGTCACGCGCTTCTTGACCTTGGCGAAGGCGGCCTTCTGGTCACGGACGTCCTTGCGGGTGGCCTTGAGGTCCTTGCGCGTATCGCCGATCTGATCGATGAGCTGGAGGTAGCGCTCATTGGCCTGCTCGGCCTCGTGATTCAGTCGCGAGACGCGGTCGCGCACCTCATCGATCGACGGATCGTCCGGAGCGGCGACACCTGCCGGAACGGCGGTGGAGAATCCTGCTGCGAGGGTGGCGCACACGACTACTGCGGCACGCCCCCGGTTGAACTTGCGCTGGCCAGTCCGCACGAGGGACGGTCCCCTTTCCTCGACGCCTACCGGGTGAGCTGACGGGTTCGGGCCAAGGACTGCCCTACAGCTTCTGCGAACAGAAACCGATTCACCCCACGTGCGTGGTTCCCCGGCTCCGGTACGAGACTTCCCTCCCGCACCGAACTAGGCGGCGCACCTGTGTCCTCCCTGGTGGAGAAAGTCTCACGTGGCACGCAAGCGCCTACTTTAGCGAGCGGGGCCAAGGAGATCAATTGCGTGTCGGCGCGTGTTACGGCGGCCCCGCGCGGCGTACGAACTGCTCACGCCGAGTCGGGTATGGACTCCTCCATCGCGGTCACGAGCCGCAGCGGCGGGACCAGCCCCGACGCGGACAACGTGTCGATCGCCTCGCGCTCCTCGTCGTCGATACGTACGCCCTGTGGCGGGCCGCCGAGCAGCACGGTGACGACGCAGTCGCCGCACGCGTCGCCGCGGACCAGGCAGCTGTCGCAGTCGATCGTGATCGAGTGCATGTCGTCGTTCATGGTTCCTCCGTCTCTGCCGGTCGTGGGGGAAGAACGCAACCGGCAACCTCGATGTGCACGCTAGAGACCGGCACTGACAACCCGGATCGAACGCGCGGTCACCGACCGGACAGCAGCTCCACCAGGGCCGCCGAAACCGCGGGCCGCCCGCCGACACGCCGGGCGTGCGCGGCCACCTCGGCATCGCTCGACACGACGATCACCGGACGCCCCTCCGGTTCGGCCGACACCAGCTGGGCGATCACATCGTCGGCGGTGACCCCCGAAGGGCTGAAACGCACGCGTACCCCCCGTGCGGCCGGCCGAGCGGCGGCAACATCGGCGCCGTCGAACACGACCGTCACCTCGACCGCGGTACGCGCGGCCAGGCCGCCGAGCTCGGTCACCAACCGCGAACGCTGCCGCTCCAGCGGCGTCTCGCCCCACGCCGACTTGCTGACGTTGTAGCCGTCGACGATGACGTGGGCACGTGGCAGCTCGAGCAACGAACGCAGCCGCTGCGCATCCGTGACCGTCGCATGTGCGTGAGCGCTCGCGGACTCGTCGTCGCCGGCCGGATCACCGACCAGGTCGGCAGGTAAGGCGTCCAACGGCGGAAGCGCCAGCTCGCGCCGCAAGCCCTGTGCCGCGTCGATCACAGTGTCGAGCAGCAACCGCGAGCGCATCGAACCCTGCGCCCGGTCTCCACGGGCCTGCCTGCGCAGGTCGCCGGCCTCTGCGACGGCGGCCTCGAGACGCTGGCGGAGCCTGCGTACCTCGGCGTCGTTCTCGTTCGCCCGCGTGCGTTCGTGATCCTTGACCTCATCGAGCTCTGCCTCGAGGCGATCGCGATCTGCCTCCGCAGTGCGAGCCCGAGTACGCGCATCTCCGAGCTTGCGCCGCAGGTCCGCGTTGTCGGCCTTCACCGAATCGAGCTCCTTGCGGTGCGCCGCACGAGCCGAGCGGAGCTCCTCCCGTGACTGCTCGACCTGACGAGCGAGGCGCTCGGCCTGGCCGGACTCCTCGACTGCGCTTGCCGCCGACGCCTCGCGATCGGCCTCGATGGTCTCGAGTGCCGCGTCGAGCGCACGCTGCCATCCGTCGACTCTGGTCAGGTACGCGATGGCCGCGACCTCGACCGGGTCGGTCGCCTCGACCGCGTCGGCCTCGATCGCATCCGCGACCGCTGCGTTGCCGCGCCGTACCTGCCCCGCGACGCGCTCGCGGAACCCGTCGTCGGTGGCGACTGCCGTCGCTATCGCCGTCGCCGCCAGCCGTGCGCGACGCGCCGGCGTGAAGCGGGCGACCTTGCGCAGCGAAGCCGGCACCTGCCGCGCCTCCAGCGACGACAGCGCATCGGACGTGAGCGCGACGACGCGGTGACGAACCGAGTCGGGCAACACGATCGCCTGCCCGTCCGTCGGCGTTGGATCTGCAGCCACGCGTTGCCTCCTCACGGTCGAGTGTCTTTTCCCGAGCTCCTACCCCGCCGCCGAGAGCCTCCTCCTACGAGCGTAATGCCCACGGCCGTTCCTCGGTGCGACACCGCGCGCCCGCCGCCGTGTCTCGACGGTTCTGTCAGTCGTCGGTCGTACGGTGCCAATATGACCGAGCCGACAGTGCGTGCGATCCAAGGCACCTTCGACGAGCTCGGCACTCCCCTGCGTGATGCGACATTCTGCGTCGTCGACCTCGAGACGACCGGAGGGTCGGCGGCGGGCGGCTCGGAGATCACGGAGTTCGGCGCCGTCAAGGTCCGCGGCGGCGAGGTGCTGTCGGAGTTCCAGACCCTGGTGCGCCCCCACTCCTCGATCCCTTCGTTCATCGCCGTCCTCACCGGCATCAACGACGCCATGGTCGCGTCGTCGCCGACCATCGACTCCGTGCTGCCGTCCTTCCTCGAGTTCGCCGAGGGCTGTGTGCTCGTCGCGCACAACGCTCCGTTCGACGTCGGCTTCCTGCGCCATTTCGCCGGCGAGCTCGGCCACACCTGGCCGGGGTTCGACGTGATCGACACGGCCAAGCTCGCGCGGCGCGTGCTCACTCGTGACGAGGCACCCAACTGCAAGCTCTCCACACTCGCGCGGATCTTCCAGGCGACCACGACTCCGAACCACCGTGCACTTGAAGACGCTCGCGCGACGGTCGACGTACTCCACTCCCTGATCGCCCGCCTCGGCAACGTCGGCGTGCACACCGTCGAAGAGCTGTCCACCTTCAGCAGCCGGGTCAGTACGACGCAGCGCCGCAAGCGTTACCTCGCCGACGGGTTGCCGCACGCGCCGGGCGTGTACCTCTTCCGCGATGCTCAAGACTCCGTGCTCTACGTCGGCACTTCCAAAGACATCGGCGCGCGCGTACGTTCGTACTTCACGTCGAGCGAGACCCGCAGCCGGATGGGCGAGATGGTCGGTCTCGCCGAGCGGGTCGAGGCGATCGAATGCGCGACGCCGCTGGAGGCGCAGGTACGCGAGCTGCGCCTCATCGCCGCGCACAAACCGCGCTACAACAAACGTTCGCGATTCCCCGAGCGCGCGATCTGGGTCAAGCTGACCCGGGAGCCGTGGCCACGGCTGTCGATGGTGCGCTCCGTCGGTGACGACGGCGCCGACTACATCGGCCCGTTCGGCAGCCGCCGCACGGCCGACAGCGCGGTCGCCGTGCTGCATGAGGCGTTCGGCATCCGACAGTGCAGCGGGCGGATGCCGAAGAACCCCGACCGGTCGCCGTGCGCCCTCGCCGAGATGGGCAGATGCCTGTCGCCCTGCGACCGGTCCGTCGGCGTCGCCGACTACGACAAGGAGGTCGCGCGCGTACGCGAGGCGATGCTGCGCGACCCGGCAGCGGTGATCGACGCGCTCGACGCGAAGATGGCACAACTGTCGCAGCAGACCCGTTTCGAGGACGCACAGCTACAACGCGACCGGCTGCGGTCGTTCCTTCGCGCGACGGCCCGCACCCAACGACTCACGGCGCTCACCGCCTGCCGCGATCTCGTCGCCGCTCGGCGCGACGACCTCGGCCGCTGGGAGGTGCACGTGGTGCGATACGGCCGGCTGTGTGCCGCGGGCGTCATCCCCGCAGGTGCCGACGCGCGCACCTGGGTCGACCAACTGCAGATCGGTGCCGAGACCGTGCTGCCAGGTCACGGGCCGGCACCCGCCGCCTCGACCGAGGAGACCGAACGAGTCCTGGCTTGGCTGGAGGGCGAGGGCACCCGTCTCATCGAGGTCGACGGCGAGTGGCAGTGCCCGGTACGCGGCGCGACGCGACACCTCGCCACGTACGACAACGTCGAGACCACTTCCGTCGTGCCGTTCGACGAGCGCAGGATGCCCCGCACGGTGCACCAGCCGACTCGTTGAGCGGCACGTACTACGCTCGTATCCCACCAGCACCAGCACCGCCAGGAGGCAGCGTGATCACTGCGATCGTGTTCATCAAGGCCGACGTCGCCGGCATCCCCGAGGTCGCCGAACGCATCGCGGCTCTCGACGGCGTCAGCGAGGTCTACTCGGTAACCGGCCACATCGACCTGATCGCCATGGTGCGCGTACGCCGGCACGAGGACATCGCGGCCGTCATCGCCGACAAGGTCAACAAGGTGCCCGGCGTCAGCTCGACCGAGACGCACATCGCGTTCCAGACGTTCTCCCGCCACGACCTCGAGTCGGCGTTCAGCATCGGCATCTGAGGCCGGCGTACGCGCCGACTCGTAGGCTCAGCCGGCCGCGATGCGCTGGGTGACCTTCGCCCATCGGTCGAGCACACCGCGAGCGGCGCCGCTGTCCAGCGACTCGCGGATGCGTTCGGCGGCTCCGCGCATGCGGTCGACCAGCGGACCGCTCATCGCATCGCGCGCGACCAGACCGGCCGCCGCGTTGAACACGACGGCATCGCGCACTGGACCCTGCTCTCCGGCGAGTACGCGGCGGAACACATCCGCGTTGTGCGCGGCGTCGCCACCGCGCAGCGCCTCAACCGGCGCACGTTCGACGCCGACGTCCTCCGGCGCGACCGACGCAGGCTCGACCGAACCACGAGCAACGACCCAGACCGTCGAGGTCGTCGACGTGGTGAGCTCGTCGAGCCCGTCGTCGCCGCGGAAGACCAGCGCGTCGACGCCGCGCCGGGCGAGAACGCCCGCCATCACCGGTGCGAGCCGTGCGTCGGCACACCCGACCGCGAGGGCATCGGGACGTGCGGGGTTCGTCAGCGGCCCCAGCAGGTTGAACGTCGTCGGCACACCGAGCTCCCCGCGTACCGGGATCGCGTAGCGCATCGACGGGTGGAAGACCGGAGCGAAACAGAACGTGATGCCGGCCTCGTCGGCGACCTCGGCGATGCGGTTCGGCGGAAGGTCGAGACGTACGCCGAGCGCCTCCAGTACGTCTGCGGACCCACTGGCACTCGACGCGGCGCGGTTGCCGTGCTTGACGACAACGGCGCCCGCACCGGCCATGGCAACCGCAGACATCGAGGAGATGTTCACCGTCTTCGCCCGGTCGCCACCGGTGCCGACGATGTCGACGATGCGACCCGGCACCGATAGCGGCTCGGCATGGTCGTACATCGCGGCGACGATGCCTTCTAGCTCATCGACAGTCTCACCCTTCGCTCGGAGCGCGACGACGAAACCGGCGATCTGCGCCGCGGTGGCGGCACCCGAGAAGATCTCGTCCATCGCCCATGCCGCGGCCGAGCGGTCCAGATCGCGGCCGTCGAGGAGCGTTCCGATGACCTCCGGCCACGTACGCGCTTGCGCGGGCATCGACTCAGGACGACGCCGGCAGCGTCTTGGCGCCCCGGACCAGGTCGATGACGGCTTCGGCCAGCAGGATCGGGTCGATCGGATGCGCGACGACCCCGTCGGCGAGCGACCACGTCGCGAGCCAAGCGTCCTGCTGGCGCCCGGTGATGACGAGCAGCGGCGGGCACCGATAGATCTCGGTCTTGAGCTGGCGGGCGATACCCATGCCACCGGCCGGAACGGCCTCGCCGTCGAGGATCGCGAGATCGATCTCGCCCGAGTCCATCGTCTTGATGACGACGGGTTCGGTCGCGCACTCGACGTATTCGAACGCCGGCAGGTCGGGATGCGGCCTCTTCCCCAGCGCGAGCGACACCTGCTGACGGGTGTCGGAGTCGTCGCTGTAGACGAGGACCTTCAGGGGTCGGGAGTCAGTACTGTCGGTCACGCCATCATCGTATGGGAAAGCACCATCGACACGGCATCCGCGCCCGCGTGAGCCGTACGCGCGACACGGGCCCGGGGGTGAGTGGAGATAGCCGAAACCCACGGTCCATAATGGCTCTCGTGGCGACAACATCCGCGATTCCGGCGTCCCGTTTGCACGGCCAGCCCAACCGGCCCTCGATGGTCACGGTTGGCACGATCGTGTGGCTCTCCAGTGAGCTGATGTTCTTCGCGGCCCTGTTCGCCGCGTACTTCACGATCCGTGGCGTCACACCTGAGTTGTGGGAGCTCGAGACCGCGAAGCTCAACGTGCCGTTCGCGACCGCCAACACCACCATTCTGGTGCTGTCGTCGGTCACCTGTCAGTGGGGCGTCTTCGCCGCCGAGCGCGGCCGCGTCGGCCGGGTCGGCAGCCTGCTCCAGGTCGGCAAGTGGGGCATGCGCGAGTGGTTCGTGCTCACCTATCTGATGGGTGCGGTCTTCGTCGCGGGCCAGGCCGTCGAGTACGTCGAGCTGATGCATGAGGGCGTGACCATCCCGTCCTCGCCGTACGGCAGCGTCTTCTACCTCACGACCGGCTTCCACGGCCTGCACGTCATCGGCGGCCTGATCGCTTTCGTGCTCGTGATCGGCCGTACGTTCCTCGCCCGCAAGTTCACCCATGAGCAGGCGATCAGCACGATCGTCGTCTCCTACTACTGGCACTTCGTCGACGTCGTGTGGATCGGGCTGTTCGCCACGATCTACCTGATTCAGTAACTGCCCACCAGGCAGCACAACTCCATCGCAGCTCCCCGCCCCATCAACTCGAGACGGAACGAGGTCCACCCCGTGCGGTTCTTGTCCACGCGTCGTCGGCACCGGATGGCCGGCCTCGTCGTGTTGCTGTTCGGCCTCATCGTTGCCGGCGGCGTCTACTACGCGGCTGCACCGCGTACGGCCGACGCCGAGACCGCCGACGCACAGAAGGTCGAAGCCGGTCGTCAACTGTTCCTCGTGAGCTGTGCAAGCTGCCACGGCAAGACCGGTGAGGGCCTCGGCACCAACGGTGACCGCAACTACGGGCCTCCCCTGGCAGGTGTCGGCGCCGCCGCGGTCGACTTCCAGGTCGGCACCGGCCGGATGCCCATGACCAACTCCGCTCCGCAGGCCCCGGCGAAGGAGCCGGTGTTCAACGACGAGGAGACCGAGCAGCTGGCCGCGTTCGTCGCATCGCTCGGCCCCGGCCCCGATGTCCCGGACGAGGAGTTCACCGACACCTCCGGTATCAGCGACGAGGAGCTCGCCGAAGGCGGCCAGTTCTTCCGTACGAACTGCACCGCGTGCCACAACTCCACAGGCGCCGGCGGTGCGCTGCCGAGCGGCCGGTACGCGCCGCCGCTGACCGACACGAGCGCGAAGCACATCTACGAAGCGATGGTCACCGGGCCACAGCAGATGCCGGTGTTCTCCGACGAGGTCATCACGCCCGAGCAGAAGCGCTCGATGATCGCCTACATCGAGGCGATGCGTGAAACACCGCAGGCAGGTATCGGCGGCGGCGGCTTCGGTCCGGTCTCCGACGGCGTCTTCGCTTGGCTGGTCGGCATCGGCGGCCTCGTGCTGGCCGCGACCTGGATCGCGACGCAGAGCGTGCGCTCGAAGCGGAAGAAGGCAGAGGCATGAGCGGGGACGACGGCATGAGCAGCGAGCTCGAACCACGCGGCGAAGAGCCTCGCAAGGACATCGACCCGGCAGACCCCGCCGACCCGATGGCCAACCCCGGCCTTCCAGAGCACCAGTGGCGTCCGACCGATGTCGACCCGGCGCAGGAGCGTCGTGCCGAGCGTCAGGTCGCCGGGATGTTCGGCCTGGCGAGTCTGCTGGCGCTCGCGTTCTGCGTCTGCTACTTCGCGGTCCCGCTCGACACCACGACGACCTTCCTCGGCTTCACCGCCCAGAACTTCGCCCTCGGTGTCACCCTCGGCGGCGCGCTGCTGCTGATCGGCCTCGGCGCGATCCAGTGGGCAAAGAAGCTGATGGCCGACCACGAGATCATCGAGATGCGCCACCCCGCACGGTCCTCCGATGAGGACCGCGAGGAGACGCTCGCGATGTTCAACGACGGTGTCAACGAGTCCGGCTTCGGCCGCCGTCCGCTGATCCGCAACAGCCTGTTCGGCGCTCTCGGCGTACTCGGGCTCCCCGCGATCGTGATGCTGCGCGATCTCGGCCCGCTGCCGGGCGACGATCAGTTCAAGACGGTGTGGACCAAGGGCATGCGCATCGCCAACGACGTCTCCGGTCAGCCGATCCGGCCGTCCCAGGTCGAGGAGGGCCAGCTCACCAACGCCGAGCCGGAGATCCTGTTCGAGACCGACGAGCACGGCGAGCCGGTGATCCACGGATCCGAAGCGCTCGCGGTCAAGGCCAAGGCAGCCGTGATCCTGGTGCGGATGCCCCCAGAAGACGTCACCGCGCCCAAGGGCCGCGAGAACTGGGACATCGACGGCATCCTGTGCTACTCCAAGATCTGCACGCACGTCGGCTGCCCGATCAGCCTGTACGAGCAGCAGACCCACCACGTGCTCTGCCCGTGCCATCAGTCGACGTTCGACCTGGCCGACGGCGGCAAGGTCATCTTCGGCCCGGCACACCGGGCCTTGCCCCAGCTACAGCTCGGGGTCGATGATGAGGGATACCTGATCGCAATGGGCGACTTCGAAGACGTTGTCGGGCCGAGCTTCCCCGAGATCCACCAGGAACCGTGATGAGTGCCACCACCGAAGGATCCGACCGCATTCAGGACACCGGCGTCGGCAAGAAGGCAGCCGGCCCGGTCCAGTGGCTCGATGACCGACTCGGCCTGGCCGGGGTCGCCAAGGGTCAGCTCCGCAAGATCTTCCCCGACCACTGGTCGTTCATGCTCGGCGAGATCGCCCTGTGGAGCTTCGTCGTACTGCTGCTGTCGGGAGTCTTCCTGACGCTGTGGTTCGACCCGACGATGACCGAGACCGTCTACCACGGGTCGTACGCTCCGCTGCGCGGCATCGAGATGTCGGCCGCGTACGAGTCGACGCTGCACATCTCGTTCGACATCCGCGGCGGCCTGCTGATGCGCCAGATCCATCACTGGGCGGCTGCTCTGTTCGTCGCCGCGATGATCGTGCACATGCTCCGGGTGTTCTTCACCGGTGCGTACCGCCGCCCGCGCGAGCTGAACTGGCTGATCGGCATCGGCCTGCTCTCCCTCGGTCTGGTCGAGGGCTTCGCCGGCTACTCGCTTCCCGACGACCTGCTCTCCGGTACGGGCCTGCGGTTCGTCGACGGGTTGATTCGATCGATCCCGATCGTCGGCTCGTACCTCGAGTTCTTCATCTTCGGCGGCGAATTCCCCGGCGATGTCCTCATCCCGCGCCTCTACATGGTGCACATCTTGTTGGTGCCGGCGCTGTTGCTCGGGCTGATCGGCGCGCACATGCTGCTGCTCGTGTACCACAAGCACACCCAGTGGCCGGGCGCCGGCAAGACCGAGAAGAACGTCGTCGGTTACCCGCTGCTGCCGGTGTACGCCGCGAAGGCGGGCGGCTTCTTCTTCATCGTCTTCGGCGCGACCGCGCTGATGGGCGCGCTGTTCCAGATCAACCCGGTGTGGAACTACGGTCCGTACGACCCATCGCAGGTGACCGCCGGCTCCCAGCCGGACTGGTACATGGGTTGGGTCGAGGGCGCGGTGCGCATCATGCCCAACTGGGAGTCGACGATCTTCGGCTGGACGTTCAGCTGGAACGTGTTCCTACCCGCAGTGCTGCTGATGGGCCTGCTGTTCACGGTGCTCGCGCTGTATCCGTTCGTGGAGCAGTGGGTCACCGGCGACAAGCGCGAGCATCACCTGCTCGAGCGTCCGCGCAACAACCCGACGCGTACGGCGCTCGGTGTCGCGGGTATGACCTGCTACGGCGTGTTCTGGATCGCGGGCGGCAACGACATCATCGCCGTCGTCTTCCATCTCGACATCTTCGCGATCACCTGGTTCTGCCGGATCATGGTGTTCGTCGGCCCCGTGATCGCGTTCCTGGTGACCAAGCGCATCTGCATCGGTCTGCAACGCCAGGACGTCGAGCGGGTGCTGCACGGTTACGAGACGGGCATCATCGAGCGCTCCCCCGACGGCGCCTACTCCGAGCGCCACGCGCCGCTCGATCCCGAGCACGTGTACGAGCTCACGGCGCACAACCGCCCGCAGGTGCGCGAGCTACCCGAAGACGTCGACGAGAACGGCGTACACGCGCCGAACTCGCGCATCGAGAAGGTACGCGCCCGGCTGTCGCGGTTCTTCCACGGCTCCGACATCGCCAAGCCGACCCGCGAGGAGCTCGAGGAAGCCAACGAGCACCACGGTGCGCATGGCGAGATCGAGCCGGTCGACGACGAGTTCGGCGGCGTCAGCGAGACGGGTATCCCCCGCCAGCACTGATCGGTTGGCACTAGGACGCGGCTATCGCCTCACTGAGGCGGTAGCCGCGTCCGCGTACCGACTCGACAGTGACGGGTACGCGCGCGCGGCGTAGATGCGCACGCAACCGCTTGACCGCGCTCGTGACCGCCGATCGGTCGCCGACGAAGTCGCGGTCCCAGACGGCGCGGGTCAGGGATGCGAACGTCCACACCCGGCCGGGGTCCTCCGCGAGCCGGGTGAGCAGATCGAACTCCCGGGCGCTGATCGTGAACTCCACGCCGTCCCATGTAGCCAACCTGCAGTCGACGTCGAGCAGCAGCGCGCCGAAGTGCACCTGCCGTCGTAGCCGGCCCTCGGTCGTCGCCGCCTCCGGCGAGCTGGAGTGTTTCGGCCGTTCCTCCGCGGCCGCGAGCACTGCCCGCGCCTGCTCGCGGGAGGTGACCACAACCGCGGGCGTCTCCCGACCGAGCCGACCCAGCACCCGTGCACATTCGTCGCTCGGAAGTCCGACCATGATGACCAATGCGCCGTCGTCCACGCTTGCTCCCTCGTCGACGCAAGCCCCCTGTCGGCGTGCGCCTTGCATTGATGCTTACCCCGTCGCCCCCGAGGTATGCCTCGATTCTGCCCTTGATCTGCCCGCGAGGTGATCTTGTTGCAGAGAGCAACTGCCGCGAGGCTCTCCTCACACGCTCACTACTGAGCGTGATCGGATCATCGCAGCGGCCACGATCTGGCCGCTCGTCTCGAAGGGGGCTCCCACCGTGGCGCACCGTTATCGCCGCATCCGCCGTCTCGGCTACACATTCATCTCCGCTCTACTCCTCTTTCCGCTACTCGTGCTCACGCCGATGGCGGCGAGCGCGTCACCACCGGCATCAGATAAGGCGCCGATCGCGAAGTCGGTGCGCACCGCTCTCGCCGACGACGGTCGCGCTCCGATGGTGATCGAGTTCGAGCAGACCGCCGACCTGAGCGCGGCTGCCTCGCTCGACAACTGGAACCGTCGTGGAGCGGCGGTCGTCAAGGCCTTACGTACGACCGCGCGTACCAGCCAGCATGATGTCGCCGCCGACCTGCAGGCACGCGGTGTCGCATTCGACTCGTACTGGGTGAACAACACGATCATCGTCAAGGGCGGCACCACCAAACTCGCTAATGCGGCGGCGGCCGACTCGAACGTCAAAGCCATCCGCTCCCCCGAGGTCGTCCGGCTGCCGAAACCGACCCCGGCCAAGGCCAAGGCGCAGGTGCAGTCCGTCGAGTGGGGCATCGCGAACATCAAGGCCGATCAGGTGTGGGACACCTACGGTGACCGCGGCGAGGGCATCGTCGTCGCCAGCATCGACAGCGGCGTGCAGTACGACCACCCCGCACTGGTCGAGAAGTATCGCGGCAACCTCGGCGGCGGCGAGTTCGACCACTCGTACAACTTCTTCGACCCGTCACAGGTGTGCGAAGGCGAAGAGCCCTGTGATCTCAACGGTCACGGCACGCACACCATGGGCACCATGGTCGGCGGCGACGGCGGCGAGAACCAGATCGGGGTCGCACCCAATGCGACCTGGATCGCTGCCATGGGCTGTGAGTCGCGCACCTGCAGCGAGGCCGCGTTGTCCGCATCCGCCCAGTGGGTACTGGCACCAACGGATCTCAACAACGAGAACCCGGATCCTGCCAAGCGTCCGAACCTCGTCAACAACTCTTGGGGCGGCCCCGGCGGCGACGAGTGGTACCGCGACTACGTGACCTCATGGATCGCGGCCGGGATGTTCCCCGTGTTCTCCAACGGCAATGAGGGATCGGCCTGCGAGACGACCGGCTCGCCCGGCGACTACGTCGAGTCGTACTCGGTCGGCAACTACGACATCGACGGCAACATCAGCAGCACCTCCAGCCGTGGAGCGGCGCCGGACGGCGAGACCAAACCGAACATCTCGGCACCGGGCACGAACGTACGCTCGAGCGTGCCGGGCGACGTGTACGACTCCTACTCCGGCACGTCGATGGCCGCCCCGCACCTGTCGGGTTCGGTGGCACTGCTCTGGTCTGCCGCCCCGGCGCTCGTCGGCGACATTGACGCCACGCGCGCGTTGCTCGACGACACCGCCCGAGACAAGGCCGACGACCAATGTGGCGGCACCGAGGACGACAACAACGTCTACGGTGAAGGCCAGCTCGACGCGCTCGCACTCATCGACCAGGCTCCCGTCGGTGAGGCGGGCACCCTGACCGGCACGGTGACCGATGGGGCCTCCGGCGATCCGCTCGCGGACGCCACCGTCTCGGCGTCCGACGACTCGTCGACCCGTACGGTCACCACCGACGACGACGGCACCTACTCGATCCGGCTGAGCGAGGGTACGTACAACGTCTCCGCCTCGCTGTTCGGGTACGGCACGAGCGAGCTGTCCGATGTCGCGATCGTCGGCGGCGAGACCACGACCACCGACATCGCCCTCGATCCGGCCGAGTCCGCCTCGCTCTCGGGAACCGTTCGAGACGACTCGGGCCACGGGTGGCCGTTGTACGCGAAACTCAGCGTCAAGGACACCCCGGTGACGGCGTACAGCAACCCGGAGACGGGTCGCTACGACCTCGACCTGCCGAAGGGCGGAACGTACACGGTCGAAGTAGACCCGGTGCTCGATGGATATCCCAACCTGACAGAAGAGCTGACGATCGGCGACGACACTGCACACCAGTTCGCGATGAAGGTCGACCCCGCGTGCACCGCTCCCGGCTACGAGCCAGCGTACGACGGTCTACACGAGACCTTCGACGACCCTGCCGGTCCCGATGGTTGGACGGTGACCTCCGCCGTCGAGGACGGCGCGACGTGGGCATTCGACGACCCGGGCGGCCGCGGCAACCTCACCGGCGGGGAGGACGGCTTCGCCATCGTCGACAGCGATCTCGCCGGATCGGGCACGAGCCAAGACACCACGCTCACCTCGCCGGCCATCGACCTCAGCGGTCACGAGAATCCCGTCCTGAGCTTCGCCACCGACTTCTACCAACTCGGTGACGACAACGTTGCCGACGTCGAGGTCTCCGTCGACGGTGGGCAGACCTGGTCCAACGTCTGGTCGAAGGCCGAGCCCGTACGCGGGCCCGACACCGAGTTGGTCGAGCTGCCCGACGCTGCCGGCAAGTCGGCCGTCCAGGTCCGCTTCCACTACGTCGGATCCTACGACTGGTGGTGGCAGGTCGACGACGTACTCGTCGGCACTGCGCGCTGCGAGCCGGTACGCGGCGGACTGGTGCTCGGCAATGTGACGAACACCTTCGACGGTAAGCCCGTCAACGATGCGACCGTGACCAGCGACGACGCGCCCACCGACACGGCGACGACGGTCGCGACGCCGGACGACGACCAGGTCGCCGACGGCTTCTACTACCTGTTCTCGTCGGTGACGGGGTCCCATCCGTTCACCGCGACATCCGGGGAGTACGCGCCGTCCACCTCCACGGTCAAGGTGCAGCCGGACTACACACGTCGTGCGGACTTCGCGCTCGGTGCCGGACACCTGAGCGTGACTCCGAAGCAGCTGAAGGGTTCGGCGAGGCTCGGCACCTCGGTCAAGCGCAAGCTGAAGCTCACCAACGACGGCGACCAGCCCGTGAAGTACGAGCTGACCGAACGCGACAACGGCTTCGAGATCCTCGGCGTCGACGGCGATCGCGACACCAAGCGCGAGATCGCGGTCATGCGCGGTGCGCCGTTACGACGAGTACCCGCCGACGTGTCGAAGCTGGCGAACGGGGCGAGCAAGCGTACGGGCACCGCCGCCGGAGTCCATGACGAGCCGTGGCTCGATCTGCCCAACCTGCCCACCACCCTGATGGACAACGTCGCCGGATACCAGGACGGCAAGGTATATACGTTCGGTGGCACCCCGGATGGCACGGGAGCAGTTGCCGACTCCTACGTCTACGACCCGACGGCGAAGTCCTGGGATTCGATCGCACCGATGCCGCAGGCGCGGCAGATGCCCGCGTCGGCGTTCATCGGCGGGAACTACGTCGTGACAGGCGGTTGGGGCGAGGGAGGCGACCCGGTCGCCGACACCGCGATCTACGATCCTTCGACCGACAGTTGGTCGCAGGGCGCGCCGAACCCGGATCCCTGGGCGGCCTCGGGCACAGCGGTGCTCGACGGTGTGCTGTACGCCGTCGGCGGCTGTGCTGACACATGTGGCTCGAGCACCGTGATGGCCTACGATGCTGCGGCCGACAGCTGGACGCAGCTGCCCGACTATCCCGAGTCGACAGCATGGATCGCCTGCGGAGGCGTCGCGGGCAAGGTGATCTGTGCCGGGGGCACCAGCTCCAGCTCGGAGTCGACCTCGACCTACGCATACTCACCCTCGACGAAGGAGTGGACGCGTCAGGCCGACCTTCCCGCGGATATGTGGGCGAGCTCGTACGCGGCGGTCGGCGGCCAGCTGATCGTCAGCGGCGGAGCCGTGCAGGGGTCTTCGGCCATCACGAACGAGTCGTACGCGTACCAGCCCGACACCGACGAGTGGGTGACGATGCCGCGGTCCAACAATGCGTTGTATCGCGGCGCCGGCACCTGCGGGTTCTTCAAGATCGGCGGTTCGCTCGGCAACTTCGACTCGACCGACCTCGCCGAGGAGCTGCCGGGCTACACCGACTGCGGCAAACCTGCAGACGTCGGTTGGCTCAAGGAGAAGCCGCGTCAGGGCACGGTAGCTGCCGGTGAATCGGTGACCGTGACGGTCACCCTCGATGCCGACCAGGTAACCCAGCCCGGTACGTACCGGGCGAACCTCGGCATCGTCGAGAACACGCCGTTCACGGTTGCACCCGCCAAGGTGCGGCTGACGGCGACGCCTCCACCATCGTGGGGCAAGCTGCTCGGGGTCGTACGTACCAAGCCCTGCGAAGGAAAGGGCGGGCCGCTCGTGGGAGCGACCGTCGACATCAGCCGCGGACAGCGGTCGTGGACCTTCACCACCGGCGACGACGGCAAGTACGCGCTGTGGCTGAAGGCACCGAAGAAGGCGCTGGAGGTCATCGCCGCGAAGGACGGGTTCCGTCCGAAGCACCGAAGTGTGCGGGTGCGAGCCGGTAAGCGAACCACGGCGAACTTCCGCCTACCGCAACGGGGGTGCTGAGCGTCCACAAAGGACGGTGCGGCCGTCGCAGCCCGAAGGCTGCGGCAGCCGCACCGTTTGCGGTTCAGTCGTTATCGCCTCACTCTGATCGTCGTGGTCTTCGTTGCGCCCTTCGTCGAGGACGAACCCTGGTAGACCAGCTTGATCTTGTGCTTGCCCTGGCCGAGTCGCTTCAGCTTGATCTTCGCCGACCCGTTCGCCTTGAGCTTGGCGCCGCCTACCTTGCGCTTGCCGTCCCGGGCAACGACCTTGCCCTTCGCGGCGACACCGCCTCCTGAGGTCACTCGCAGCGACACAGTCGCCCGGGTGTTCGGCGTTATCCGATTGGGGGTGACCTTCACCTTGGTGATCTTGGCCTTCGCCTTCGTGACTCGCACCGTGACCTTGCCGGTAGCGGTGCCGCCATGGTTGTCGTCGACGGTGTACTCGAACGACGTCTTGCCGGTGAAGTTGCGTTTCGGCATGAAGCGGACCGCTGACCCGTCACCGAGCGGCGTCACGGTGTTGCCGTGCCGCTTGCCGTAGGTGTACGCCAGTGCGTCCCCGTCCGGGTCATTCGCCTTGAGCTTGATCACCTTCGACGTATTCGCCTTCGTCTTCGCCTTGACGTTCTTCGCCGTCGCCGCTCGGTTCGAGAAGTTCATCTCGACCGTCGAGTTCAGCGGAGTGTCGGCCGACGAGCCTCCGACGCTGACGGTGAAATCACCATCGGGCAGTGCCCACTCGCCGTCGGCCCACTTGGTCAGGTCGTCGGCGTCGTCGGGTACGAAGTAGGAGAACGGATGGTTCGAGCTGGACGGATCGAGCGTCACGCTCACGCGTTTACTCTCCCCCGGATCGAGCGCCGTCTTCTCGAAGCCCACCAACCGCTTCGAGGGCTCGTGCGCCGACTTCGGCAGGGTGAGATAGACCTGGGAGGCCTCCTTACCCGCCATGTCGCCGGTGTTCGTCACGGTGTACCGAACCCGTAGCGCCGGATGCGAGTTCGCACCCTTGACGGTGCTCGCGGACAGATCCGAGTATTCGTACGTCGTGTACGACAATCCGAATCCGAACGGGAACAGCGGTTCCGTGTCCGTCGCCTGATACCACCGGTAGCCCATCTTCAGACCCTCGGTGTATCGGACCACACGCTGCGGTTCACCTGGAATGGGATCGCGCCCGTAGCCGCCGGGCGTACCCGTCTGCTCCTCGGACCCCGGGTACTGCTCGTTGCGCTGATAGGCAGCCTCGCGATCGGTCTTGCCGATCGTCATGGGCAGCTTGCCGGAGAAGTTGGTCGCGCCGAAGATCGCGTCGGCGACAACGTTGCCGTCCTCCTGACCGGGGAACCACGCCTCCATCAGGGTGTGAGCGTCGTCGACCCATGGCATGTTCACCTGGCCCTCGGTCTTGATCACCACAACGGTGTTCGGGTTCGCCGCGAGGATCCGCGGGATCAGTTGTTGCTGGTTGGTCCCGTTGACCGACGGCAGGTCCAGATCGGCCACCTCGTTCGGAGCACCGGACGCGTTACCGCCGGGGTTCTCCTCTTGCAGGTTGCCGTTCTTGTCCCATGTCTCGCGCGGAGTATCGCCGATCATCAAGACGGTGGCATCGGAGTCGGCCGCCAGCGCGTCGGCATCCGCGATCGTGTCACCGTCGTTGTATGTCACGGTGGCATTGCTGCCCGCGTCCTCGAGTGCGTTCTCCAAGCCTTCCTGCGGAGTGACCTGGTACGGCTCGACGACACTGACATTGGCCAGTCGGTTTCCGCTGCGCGGCGGCAGAGCCGCCTCGCCGGCGAACCAGTCGGCACCGATCAGCGCGATCGACTCGACCGCGTTCGGGTTGAGCGGCAACAGATCCTGGTCGTTCTTCAGCAGCACCAGGCTCTCCGCTGCGGCCTCCTTGGACAGCTGGGCGTGCTCGCCCTCCGGCGTCAGGTTGATCTGGTCCCACCCGAACTTGTCGTGCGGATCATCGAAGTCGCCGAACTCGAACATCTTGATGTATCGGGGGCGCAGCAGATCGTCAATGCTTCCCTCACTGATCTCGCCCGAGACGATGGCGGCCTTGATGAGCTCGGGCGTGTACCACTCAGGCGTCTCGTCGAGCTCAACGTCCACGCCTGCCAGCACCGACGGCACCGTGCTCTGTTGCGCACGGCGGTCCGAGAACACGTACCCGTCGAATCCCCAGTTCTGCCGCAGCGTCTGCTGCAGCAATGGCGAGCTGTCGCAGTTGTAACTGAAGTTGACGTGCGGGTACGCGCACATCACCGATGCCGGGTCGGCATCGGTGACGGCCATCTCGAACGGCAACAGATAGAGCTCGTGCATGGCCCGCGACGGCACTCGGTTCGCCGACGTCCAGCGCTCGAACTGATACTCCGATTCGTTGGCCACAAAGTGCTTGATCGTGGCCTGGCTGACACCACTTGCTTGAATACCCTTGACGATCTCCGATGCCATAGCGCCGGTCAGGTAGGGATCCTCACTGAAGTACTCCTGGTTTCGGCCGCCGTACGGCGTCCTGATCAGGTTCATACCCGGGCCCCAGAGGACATGATGCGCCCAGGCCCGTAGTATTGGACGGATACTCAGGCACCAACCACGCTTGGTGTCGTGTAGTCAGGTACTAGCGCGACGCTAACACCGACCACGGATTGTGGCGACTCGAAGACGGGGGTGCGCCAACTAGGAGAGTGCGCTGCCCTGCTTGAACTCCTGGTACGACTGGTCCCAGTCCGTCCAGCCGTTGCCCTGCTCGAGCGTTCGCGGGCTGTTGATGAACTTGACCGGGTCTCCGATGCTCGACTTGTTGTACAGCCAGAGCGCATCGGAGGTGCTCAGACCCACGCAGCCGTGGCTCACGTTGGCGGCACCCTGCGAGCCGACCGACCAGGGCGCCGCATGGATGAACTCGCCGGTCGACGTCACGCGCATGGCGTACTGCACGTCGGGGATGTTGTAGTACTCGGGATCGTCCTCATCGATGCCCGTCGTCGCAGCGTCCATCCGCTTGACGTCGTGCTTCTCCATGATCACCTTGGTGCCGCCGCGAGTCTCGAAGCCGGCCTTGCCGGTGGTGATGGGCAGCGTACGGGCGACCTTGCCGTTGACCTTGACGGTCATCTCGTGGCCCCGGACGTTGACAACGCTCTCGACGGCGTCGCCGACGGTGAAGGAAGCCGAGTTGTTCTCCTGGCCCCAGAGGTTCGGGCCGGCCTTCACGCTGTTGACGTTCGCGTCGACGGTGACTTCGGTGCCCGAGGGCCAGTACTCCTTCGGCCGGAAGTGCACCTCGGTATCGCTGAGCCAACTCCAGGTGCCCTCGACCTTCGGCTTGGACTCGACCTCGAGGTTGCGCTCGATCGCGGCCTTGTTGGTCACCGGGATGTCGAAGTTGACGATGATCGGCATGGCGACGCCGACCTCTGCTCCGTCCAGTGGCGCGATGCTGGCGTACGTCTGCTGGTCAAGGGTGAGGTCCTGGGTGGTGAAGGACGAACGCTCGGTGACAGCGTCGCCGTCGGCGTTCTGGCCCTGCATCACGACGCGGTACTTCTTACCCGGCTCGAGCGATCCGGTGGCCTTCCAGGCGGTCTTCTTGCCGTTCAGCTCGCCGTCGACCTGGTTCTTCGGCACGTCTCGCCCGCTGAACACACTGACCTTGTCGATCGAACCTCCGGCCGCCGAGACCGAGACCGTCTTGTCGACCGCGACGTTCGCCGCACCATCCTTGATGCTGGCGGTCAACTTGACGGGATCCGCCGCCTCATCGTCTTGCTCAGACGCGGCCGGCGACGCATCGTCACCGTCGTCACCGGTTACGGGGTTGCCGCTACAAGCACTGAGGGTGAAGACAGCGGTGGCAGCCGCAACCGCGGCAGCGGTCGCCAGGAGGCGACGGCGCGACTTGATACTCGACATACAGGTGAGTCCCGGATTCGATTCGCGGTAGAGAACGGTTCAGGCTACAGCGTAGCAAGCCAGACCGGTCAATCCAGGCGCGCCGCGGCTCGATGTGACGCGATAGTCGTCAGTGAGCGTGTACTCCGCGGTAGTACTCGAACACAAAACCACAGACAGTGACGATGCCGACGATCGACCCGATGATGAACAGCCACCAGCCGATGACCACGCCGAGTACGATCACCGACGCCGCCAAGGCGCAGAACAACGGCCACCAGCTGTACGGCGGGAAGAAGCCCTGCTCCCCCGCACCTTCGACGATCTCGGCGTGCTCACGGTCTTCGGGCCGGTCGTCGATCTGCTTCGCGACGACGGCGAAGTAGAAGGTCATCAACGCGGCGAGCAGCGTGGTCATCACCAACGCGCTCGTCCCGGTGGGGTCCTCGCTCATGAACCAGTAGATCGGCGAGACGAGCGCGAAGAAGATGGCGCAGAACCCGATGATCCAGGCTTCAAACCTCACTTGTCGTCCTCCGTGCTCGAGGTTTCGTCACGCTGCGTGTCGGTGTCGATGACGTCATCACGGCCGGCGGTGTTCGGCGCGTCGATCGGGCCCTCGTCGTCGATCAGATCGAGTGCCGCCACCTCGGGGTGGTGCAGGTCGAACGCGGGGCTGTCGGAACGGATACGTGGCAGGGAGGCGAAGTTGTGTCGCGGCGGCGGGGACGACGTCGCCCACTCCAACGACCGGCCCCAACCCCACGGATCATCGCATTCGACCTTCGGTGCCCGACGCGACTTCCACACATTCCAGATGAACGGCAATGTCGACGCACCCAGCAGGAACGCACCGATCGTCGACACCTGGTTCAAAACCGTGAACCCATCGGCGCTGCTGTAGTCGGCGTACCGACGCGGCATCCCCTCGATACCGAGCCAATGCTGCACCAAGAACGTCAAATGGAACCCGATGAACAACAACCAGAAATGCATCTTGCCCAGACGCTCGTCGAGCATCCGCCCCGTCCACTTCGGCCACCAGTAGTAGAACCCCGCAAACATCGCGAACACCACCGTGCCGAACACCACGTAATGGAAATGCGCCACCACGAAGTAGGAATCGGATACCTGGAAGTCCAGCGGCGGCGAAGCCAAAATGACACCGGTCAAGCCGCCGAACAGGAACGTCGTCAAGAATCCCAACGAGAAGATCAACGGCGTATCGAAACTCAACGACCCGCCCCACATGGTGCCGATCCAGTTGAAGAACTTCACGCCTGTCGGCACCGCGATCAAGAACGTCATGAAGGAGAAGAACGCGAGGTCGACCGCCCCTGTGACGAACATGTGGTGCGCCCACACGGCAATCGAGAGGACCGCGATGCCGAGTGTGGCGGCGACCAAGCCGATGTAGCCGAACACCGGCTTACGGCTGAAGACCGGCAGCACCTCGGTCACGATGCCGAAGAACGGCAACGCGATGATGTAGACCTCCGGATGGCCGAAGAACCAGAACAGGTGCTGCCACAGAATCGCACCACCGTTGGCCGCATCGAACACGTTCGCGCCCAGCGCCCGATCGGCCTCCAGCATCAACAACGCACCCGCAAGAATCGGGAACGCGATCAACACCAACAGACTCGTCACCAAGATGTTCCAGGTGAAGATCGGCATCCGGAACATCGTCATACCCGGCGCGCGCATCGTGACGATCGTCGTCACGAAGTTCACCGCACCCAGAATCGTGCCCAGACCGGCGAGGTACAGGCCCATCACCCACAGGTCACCGCCGATTCCCGGCGAATGAACCGCATTCGACAGGGGCGCGTAGCCGAACCAGCCGAAGCTCGCCGCTCCACCCGGTGAGATGAACCCAGACGCCGTGATCAGACCACCGAACAGGAACAACCAGTAGCTGAACATGTTCAACCGCGGGAACGCGACATCCGGTGCACCGATCTGCAACGGCATGATCCAGTTCGCGAAACCGACGAACAACGGCGTCGCGAACAACAGCAACATGATCGTGCCGTGCATCGTGAACAACTGGTTGTACGTCTCATCACTGACGATCTGCGTACCCGGAGCACCCAACTCCGCACGCATCAACAACGCCAGAATGCCGCCGAAGATGAAGAACCCGAACGACGTCGCCAAATACAACGTACCGATCATCTTGTGATCAGTCGTCGTGATGACCCTGACGATCCTCTTGCCGAGCGTGTTCGGCCGCGGGGTCACAGTGGTGCTTGTGCCCGGGATGTCGGTGGCGGTCATGAGGCCTCCTCCTCGGCTTCTTCAAGGCCCTTGACGGTGGAGCCATCGGCGCCGCCCATCGGCGCGCCGACGTTGCCCTCGGCCTCCAGGTCGCGCAGATGCTCGTCGTACTCCTCGGGCGACACGATGTGCACGTTGAAGAGCATCCTCGAGTGGTACATGCCGCACAGCTCCGCGCAGCGTCCGGTGAAGGTGCCCTCGGTGTCGGGCGTCACCTGGAAGGAGTTCTCCTCGCCGGGTACGACATCGAGCTTGCGGTAGAACTCAGGGATCCAGAACGAGTGGATGACATCGGGTGAGCGCAGCTCGAACCGCACCGACTCGCCGACCGGCAGATACAGATCTGCGATGTCGTCCGGCGAACCGTCGTCGAAGACGTCCTTGCCGTTGACGGCGTCCTCACCCATGTAGTCGAAGGTCCAGGCCCATTTCTGGCCGACAACGGTGATCACGTGGTCGGGGTTCTCCGACTCTTCGTTGATGTCGTTTTGAACCTCGACGGTGTGGAAGAAGAACGCGGCGACGGCGATCACCGGCGCGACCGTGTAGAGCATCTCGATCGGCAGGTGGTAGCGCATCTGGACCGGTACGTAGTTCTCAGAGCGGAGCCGGTAGCGGACCATCGACCACACGATCAGTCCGAACACCAGCAGGAACGTCACACCGACTGCGATCCAGGCACCGAGCCACAGCCCGAACAGCTGCTCGCCGTCGGTGCTCGCCGACTTCGGAAGTGCCATCCGCAGCCACTCGTTGTCGCTGTCCTTGGAACAGCTCGCGAGGAAGACGGCCAGCGGCAGGAGAGCGGCAGACCGCAGGACGCGCGTCGTGCGCGACGGTCGACGCCGACCGGCAGCGCGAACCGCGTCGTTCTGGGGGAGTTCGGGACCCACGAGGCGCCTTTCTTGCATCACTACAGCGATGGCGATTTCAGTCCGCACCATACTCCAATCGCCACCGCGATCTTGGTCTGGGTACGGTCGTCGCGTGGCTCGGGCCCCGCCACAACCTCACCACAATGAGGTGGACTCCACGGCCAACGCGTTCGACGTAGCAGTGCGGTCGGTTCGGTGTAGAGGTTCTAGCGTGTCGGGAGCGCCAGACACGACCGGATCTCGTCGGCGGCGTCGGCTCCGTACGCCGTCTCGACGCGGCCGAAGAACCCGTGCGCCGACAAGGTGTACTCCTGGGTTCCGGTGGTCTCCACCACGCTCGCAGCGATGGTGCAGCCGACCTCGCACGCACGCTGGGGGCCGAGGCCCGCACCGACGGCTGCGAGATAACCCGCGCGGAAGCTGTCGCCGACTCCCGTCGGCTCGATGGCGTTGACCGCGGCGATGGCCGGGACGACGATGTCGGACTCCCCCTCCTGCTCGACGCGCGCACCCGCGGCGCCGAGAGTGACGACGCGCGTACCGACGCGTTTGAGGATCTCATCGCGTCCCCAACCGGTCTTCTGCTCGATCAGGGCGGCCTCGTACTCGTTGCTGAAGAGGTACGTCGCGCCGTCGATGAGCCGGCGGATGACGTCGCCGCCGGCCCACGCGAGCTGCTGCGACGGATCGGCGGCGAAGGCAAAGCCACGAGCCCGGCAGTCGTCGGTGTAGCGCAGCATCGCCTCGGGGTCGTTGGGCCCGATCACGACGACGTCAGGCACTCCGTGCTTGTCCGCGATGGGGCCGAGCTCGATCTCGCGCGCCTCGCTCATCGCGCCGGAGTAGAACGTCGCGATCTGCGCCATGGACTCGTCAGTCGTGCAGACGAACCGAGCCGTGTGCTTGGTCTCCGACACGTAGATCGGCGAACAGTCGACGCCGTGCCGCTCCAACCAGGCGCGGTAGTCGCGGAAGTCCTCACCCACGGCCCCGGCAAGCAGCGGCCGCTGTCCGAGCACGGCGAGGCCGAAGGCGATGTTGGCCGCGCAGCCACCGCGACGGATCTCGAGATCATCGACGAGGAACGAAAGGGAGATCTTGTCGAGCTGGTCGACGACGAGGGAGTCCTTGAACTTACCGGGGAAGGACATCAGGTGATCGGTTGCGATGGAACCGGTGACGAGGATCGGCACAGAGTCTCCGAGCGATGGGCGGACATGACGAAGGGCGCCCGATCGGGCCGATCAGGCGCCCTCAACGTACGTCAGCGCGCGCGGATACGCGAGCGCGGGTGCGGCGAAATCAGTGGAACGAGTCGCCGCAGGCGCAGGACCCGGTCGCCGTCGGATTGTCGATGGTGAAGCCCTGCTTCTCGATGGTGTCGACGAAGTCGATCTTCGCGCCGTGCAGGTAGGGGACGCTCATCCGGTCGACGACGACGGCAACACCGTCGAACTCGCGGGTCTCGTCACCGTCGAGGTTGCGCTCATCGAAGAACAGCTGGTAGCGGAGACCAGAGCATCCACCGGGCTGGACGGCGATCCGCAGCTGCAGGTCGTCACGGCCCTCCTGGTCGAGCAGGCTCTTGACCTTGGCCGCGGCACCCTCGGTGAGCAGGACGCCCTCGGCGGGCGCTTCGACCTCTGTTGTGCCCTCTACAGTCATTCATCTCTCCTGAACGTAGGTGGAAACTCCGGTGCCCGGACGTTGCCAACACTCCGGCCATCGATTCCATTCCCCATCGTACGGGTTCGCTGCGGCGACGCCCACCAGGCGGGCCCATCCGGTGGAAATCGCTTGCCGCCGCTCGGATCGGGTTGATACCAAGTCGCAGTGACGAAAACGGACGTACAGACCCGGCACACCGACCGCCTCCTCCTACGCCCCGTACGCGACGACGACATCGAACCCATGCTCGGCTACCACACGGACGCCCGTGTTCTCGAATGGCTGATCAAGACCGAGATCGAACCGGGCGAGTTCCGCAAGAACCGACTTGCCAGCATCGACGACCCGCGCGACTACTCGGTCGTCGCAGAGCTCGACGGCCGAGTCATCGGCGACGGATCGCTCGAGATCACCGACGGCATGGGCCAGGGCAACGCCGCCGAGGCACAGGGCTGCCAGGCAATGCTCGGCTACATCCTCGACCCGGCATTCGCCGGCAACGGGTACGCCACCGAGATCGCCCGGGAGCTGCTGGTGATGGCCTTCGACGACCTCGGCCTGCGCCGGGTGACCGCCGGTTGCTTCGCCGACAACCACGCGTCCGCGCGCATCCTGGAGAAGATCGGCATGCGCCGCGAGGAGTACGGCGTCAAGGACTCCTGGCATCACGAATACGGCTGGATCGACGGTTGTTCGTACGCGATCCTGCGGGAGGAGTGGACCGGCTGACGGTTCGTTGCGGCTCGGCTTTCCATACCTTCTCGGAGACATCTCGCCTGCCCGGTTCCGCGCCGCTGTCGGCTTTGCCGTTTCCTTCGGCTGGGTAAAAGACGCGGCGACGCGCGGGAGCGCCATTTCGGTTCGGTTGCTTGGCGGCTTCCCCGCCACCTTAATATGGGACCGGGGTAACGTTCGGCTTCGGCGTCACATCCGTACCGGCGACCACGGGCGTACCAACGGGCACTGCAACGTGTCGCTTTGCACGGTGTCCCTGCCATGCAAAGCGGTACTTCACCATGTCTACTTGGTGAACCACCACCCACCGACCCCGCAAAAGCCAACCGGAACGGGTGAGCCGGCAAGCAACCCGAGCCACGTACCTGCGGCTCCCGCGTCGCCGCGTCTTTGCACCAGCCGAAGCAGCGGAGGTGCCGACAGCGCGGCGAAATCGGGCAGCCGGGTAGTCGCACCGAAGCAGCGGATGAGCCGACAGCGAAGCCGAACCCGACAGCCGGGTAGTCACACCAACGGAGTACGAGACGCGCTACCGCGACCACGTACGCGCAACCCGAGCAGCGAGCGCGCGCAGGCTGCCGGCCGGATCCGCGTACGACGCCTCCTCCCCCACCAGATCGACCATCGAGTACGCCGACTCCACGCCCATCGCGCGCATCTCGCGCGAGCCGACCAGCACCTGGCCGGCGACCACGACACAGGGCCGTAGCGCCTCGGCGGCGATCTGTGCGACGCCGTACACGACCTTGCCGCTGCGCGATGAGAAGTCGTACGCGCCCTCGCCGGTGACCACGACGTCACAGGTACGCGCCAGGGCAGGTACCCCGGCCGCTTCGGCGACGAGCTCAATGCCCGACTGGCGTTCGGCACCGAGGAGCAGCAACCCGAACCCCAGGCCGCCCGCAGCACCCGCGGCCGGCGCATCGGCGATGCGGCGCTCGGGCGGCGTCGGCCCGCATGCCGCGACGACGTACGCGTCGAGCAGCGCGTCGAGCGCCGGGATATCCGATTCGGCGACGCCCTTCTGCGGTCCGAAGGTCTTGGTCGCTCCGAACATCCCGAGCAACACGTTGTCGACGTCGGTTGCCATCACCAGCTCGACGCCGGCGAGCCGCTTGCGGGCCGCGTCCAGATCCACCCGGCCGACGCCCGCGAGCCCGGCGACACCTCGGTCAAGCGGTACGTCGGCGTCGGCGCCGAGGGCGGCGAGCAGCCCCGCTCCCCCGTCATTGGTTGCGCTGCCGCCGAGCCCGACGACGATCCGCTCGGCACCCGAGTCCGCCGCGGCGAGTACCGCCTCGCCGACGCCGTAGGTCGAAGACCGTTCCGGGTCACGGTCCTCATCGGCAACCAGGTGCAGGCCGCAGGCCTGCGCCGACTCGACGTACGCGGTGCGCTCGTGGCGCAGGATCGTCACCGGCGTCGGGGCGCCGAGGGGTCCGGACACAGTCACGGCGGCGAGCTCGCCGCCGAGCGACTCCTGCAGTACGGACACGAAACCGGGGCCGCCGTCGGCGACCGGCGCCAAACGCACCACGTCATCGGGTGACTGCGCAGACCAGCCTTCAGCGATCGCGTGCGCCGCTTCGACGGCGCTCAACGTACCTGCGAACTTGTCCGGCGCGATCAGTACGTGCATGGGCGCATCCTCGCACGCGCACCTTCTCGAACAGTCGCTAAGTTGACGACATGGCGTTGGAGACCACCGTGCGGCCGATGCGCACCGGCGACATAGACGCGGCAGAGTCGTTGACCGGCGAAGCGTTCCACGCGCTCGACGTCGCCACGAACCCCGCTGACTGGCCCATGCCGGAGAAGCGAAGCAGTCGGCGCCGCGCCCTGTGGCGGGACCGCTGCGCGCATCTGCTCGCGCATGACGGGGCCGGATGCTGGGTCGCCGAGGACGACGAAGGCATCGTCGGCGTCGCGACCTCGCTACGGCGCGAGACGATGTGGATCCTGTCCAGCTTCGCCGTACGCGGAGGCGCGCAGGGTCAGGGCGTCGGCGCGCGACTACTCGACGCCGCGCTCACCTACTCCCAAGGCTGCGTACGCGGCATGATCGAAGCGTCGCAGGATCCGCGTGCAGTGCGGCGCTATCACCAAGCCGGCTTCACGATTCATCCACAGATGCTGATGCACGGCGTGGTCGATCGATCCTCGATTCCGGTGATCGAGCACGTACGTGACGGCAGCCTCGCCGACATCGACCTGATGAACTCGGTCGGGCGGCTCGTCCGCGGCGCAGCACATCTGGTCGACCACGAGTTCATGGCCGAGCACTTCGCTCTGCGCGTCATAGACGACTCCACCGGCAGCGGTTACGTGTACGTCCCGGCGTCGGGAGGCACGTACCTCATGGCAGCGACGAACCGACGCACGGCGACTCGCCTGCTGTGGGACGCACTCGCCGCGGTTCCAGAGGGTGAACAGGTCACCGTCGACGGCCTGACCGGCGAGCAGGACTGGGCGATCGACGTGGCGATGCAGGCACGTCTGTCGGTCTACCAGCGCGGATATCTCGCTCTGCGGTTCATGAAGCCGCCGGCGCCGTACGTGCCGAGCCCGCACTTCCTCTGATCAGAGGCCCGGAGCGCCCCAGACGCCCAACCAGCGTTGGAGATCCTTCTCCAGGGGTACGTCGTTCTCGATCAGACCGCGTACCTGCAGCTCGACGCTGTTATCGCGTTTGTTCGCACCGCGCGGCGCGAACGGATAGAACGTGCCCTGCTTGTACAGGTAGACCATCGCGAGCGGCTGCCCGTCGGTGCCGCGGAAGTTCACCAGGGAGCAGAGCAGCGCGGTACCGAACCCGTTGTCTTGCAGCGAGGTGTTGATCGCATGCAGGTCGGTGACGAGACCGGAGAGGTCGTCGGGACCCTGCTGGCAGTACAGCCAGGTGAAGCCGTACGAGTCTTCGCTGCGCTCGACCTTCGGTCCGTCGTCGGCGTCGAGCAGCTCGACGACATCGCTCTGGGTGGTGTTGAACGCGCCGCCCTCACTCGCGCGATAGCAAACCGAACCCGACCCCGTAGGCAGGAAGCCGCCCCCGGCTTCGAGCGTGAGCGCCGCATTGGGCACGGCGAACAACGCATCGAGGTCGGCCTTCGCGGGCGTCGACCGCCCCATGATCGAGCTCCAGAAACCCATCGAGTCAGACTCTCACATCGGCCGGCCGAGGTCGGCGGAGATGCGGGCAAGCTGCTCGACGCGCTTCTCGGTCGACGGGTGCGTCGACAACAGGGTGCTGAACGACTCCGACTTGATCGCCGGGGTGAAGAAGAACGCGTTCATCGACTCGGCCGCCCGCAGATCGCGGGTCGGAATCCGAGCCATGTCTCCGGAGATCTTGGTCAGTGCCGATGCAAGTGCCGACGGCTTGCCGGTGAGGTACGCGCCGGACCGATCGGCGCTCAGCTCGCGATAGCGCGACAGCGCACGCGTGAGCAGGAAGCTGATCGCGTACACCACCAGGCTGACGGCCCAGACGGCCAGCAACGCGATGCCGTTGTTGTTGTTGCGGTTGCCGCCGCCGAAGAACATTCCCCACCGGGTGATGAACCCGGCCAGCAGGCCGAGCGTCGAGGCGACGGTCATGACGGCGACGTCGCGGTGCGCGACGTGGGCGAGCTCGTGGCTGATGACGCCCTCGAGCTCCTCACCGTCGAGACGGCGCATGATGCCGGTGGTGACACAGACGACGGACTTGTTCGGCGAGCGACCGGTGGCGAAGGCGTTCGGCAGATCGGTGTCGGCGATCGCCACCCGCGGCTTCGGCATGTCGGCGAGCGCGCACAAGCGGTCGATCATCCCGTGCAGCTCGGGCGCCTGCTCCGGCGTCACCTCACGGGCGCGCATCGACGCGAGCGCGATCTTGTCGGAGAAGTACCACTGGCCGAGTGCCATCGCGACCACGATCACGCCACCGATCGCGATGCTGCCGCTGTACCAGATCAGCAGACCGCCGAACAGGACGTACAGAGCACCGAGCAGGAACGTCACGAACCCCATCCGGAGCGTGAGTCCGCCGTCGCTACGGAACCGTGTCTTCGCCATTCGTACTCCTCGCCTCACCTATACAGACGTACGGCGTCCCGGAAAGATTCCGGGACGCCGCGCCATGGGCTCAACCCGGGATGAGGCCCTCGTCACCGAGCATCTCCTCGACCTCCTGCAGCGACGCATCCGCAGGCGGCAGGATCAGATCGGAGTCGACGAGCTCCTCATCGTCGATCGCCTCGCCCGCGGCGCGTACGGCCTCGAGGAGCGCGACGAGCGCGGGCTTGAACGCTGCCTCGTCGTCTGCCTCGACGGCGGCCTCAACGGCCGAGTCGAGTTCGTTGAGGTTGGCGACCGATTCGTCGGCCACCGAGAACTGACCTTCGCTCATGATCCGGATGATCATGCCTGCCCCTCCGTCTTCGGCTCCTCTGCCGGCTGCGCTGCCGGCTGGGTCGGCGCGCCCTCGATCGACTTCGTGTCGCCGCCGCCCTCGAGCTGTGCCTTCATTGCGGCGAGCTCGGAGTCGACGTCGCCGGATGCGCCGAGCGCGTCGAGCTCACGCGCGATGTCGTCACCGGGGCTGGCCGTGACGTCGTCGAGCGCGCCTGAGGCGATCAGCTCGTCGACGGCACCTGCGCGCGCCTGCATCTGCGCGGTCTTGTCCTCGGCGCGTTGGACGGCCATGCCGACGTCGCCCATCTCCTCGGAGATGCCGGAGAACGCCTCGTTGATCCGAGTCTGTGCCTCTGCGGCGGTATAGGTGGCCTTGATCGTCTCCTTGCGAGTACGGAACGACTCGACCTTCGCCTGCAGACGCTTGGACGCCAGCGTCAGCTTCTCCTCCTCGCCCTGCAGTTGCGCATGCTGGGCCTGCAGATCGCTGATCTGCTGCTGGAGCCCGCTGCGGCGGGTCAGCGCCTCGCGGGCGAGGTCCTCGCGGTTGGCGCCGAGCGCCTTCTTCGCCTGGTCCTGCAGCTTGTCGCTCTGCTGGTTGAGCTGGTTCATCTGGAGCTCGACGCGCTTGCGACTCGTCGCGACGTCGGCGACACCGCGGCGTACCTTCTGCAGCAGCTCGAGCTGCTTCTGGTAGCTGTAGTCGAGCGTCTCGCGCGGGTCTTCCGCCTTGTCCAAGGCACTGTTGGCCTTTGCGCGGAAGATTGCGCTCATCCGCTTCATGATGCTCATAGAGGTATGAGCCCCCTTCGTCCAATGCGTCGAGTGTCTGCCTCAACCTTACGGCCAGCCCGGTCTCGCGGGGAACGGGTCTCCGCGGCTCGACGTGAGCTCGCGGTGCCCGGACGCGGTCGACCGATGTGGCGCGGGTCTCGGTACCCTTGAGCGTACGCCGCGTTCACGCACTCCCACGACGCCCCGAAAGCCATGCCCTTGTTCCGACGCTCCTCCAACAGCCAAGACGTACCCGAAGAGGCTCCCGAGCCCGATCCGTCCGGAAAGGGCCGTGCGACGCCGAAGCGCAAGGAGGCCGAGGCCGCGCGCAAGGCGCGGGTCAAGCCGCCGCGTACCCGCAAGGAAGCCGCGAAGGTCATGCGCCAGAAGCGGTACGAAGAGCGGATGAAGACGCGCGAGGCGATGGAGACCGGCGACGACCGCTACCTCCCGGCCCGCGACCGAGGCAAGGTGCGCGGCTTCGTACGCAACTTCGTCGACTCCCGTTACAACGTCGCCGAGTTCCTGCTGCCCCTGCTCGTCGTGATCCTGCTGTTGAGCTTCCTGCAGACCGAATGGGCCGTGCTCGCGCTGTTCGGGCTGTGGATCGTCACCATCATCGGCACCCTGCTCGACACCATCTACCTGATCATCCGCGTACGCCGCGAGCTGAAGAAGCGGTTCCCCGGCGAGAGCACCCGCGGTTGCCTCCCGTACGCCGTGCTCCGAAGCACCCAGCTACGCAGGTTCCGGATGCCCAAGCCGCAACTGAAGCGCGGTCAGCCGATTCCGTGACGGCTGGATTAGTCTGGCGTAATGGAGTTTCGCTTTCTCGGTAAGAGCGGTCTGAAGATCTCGGAGATCGCGTTCGGCAACTGGCTGACCCACGGCTCGCAGGTCGAGGAGGATGCCGCGATCGCCTGCGTACGCAGGGCTCTCGACGAAGGCATCACCACGTTCGACACGGCCGACATCTACGCCAACACCGCCGCCGAGGCGGTGCTCGGGCGGGCGCTGACCGGAGTGCGCCGCGAGTCGGTCGAGGTGTTGACGAAGGTGTTCTGGCCGACCGGCCCAGGCGGGCCGAACGACGCCGGACTCGGACGCAAGCACATCATGGAGTCGATCGACGGCTCGTTGCGCAGACTTCAGACCGACTACGTCGATGTCTACCAGGCGCATCGGTTCGACAACGACACTCCGCTCGAGGAGACGATGTCTGCCTTCGCCGACGTCGTGCACTCGGGCAAGGCGCACTACATCGGCGTCTCCGAGTGGACCGCAGACCAGATCCGCGCCGGGCACGAGCTGGCTCGTGACCTGCGCATCCCGTTCATCTCGAACCAGCCGGAGTACTCCATGCTCTGGCGGGTCATCGACGAGCGCGTCGTACCCACCTCCGAGGAGCTCGGCGTCGGCCAGATCGTCTGGTCGCCGGTCGCCCAGGGCGTACTCACCGGCAAGTACGAGCCTGGCGCGCAGCCGCCGGCCGGTTCGCGGGCGACCGACGAAGGCGGTGGCGCCGCCAACATCGCCCGCTGGCTGAACGACGATGTGCTCAACGCGGTCGCGAAGCTACGTCCGATCGCCGCCGACGTCGGACTCTCGATGGCGCAGCTCGCCGTCGCTTGGGTCTTGCAGAACCCGAACGTCTCGGCCGCGATCATCGGCGCGTCCCGGCCCGACCAGGTCACCGAGAACGTCAAGGCCGCGGGCGTACGCCTCGACGAAGCCACGATGCGCGCCATCGACGACGCGCTTGCCGGCGTCGTCGTACGCGACCCTGAGCACACCGAGTCGAGCTCGCCGGAGCACCGACCGGGCGGCTGAACCCTCCGACGTACGGAGTTCGCCGACTTTCAGGTGTTCAGAGCGCGCTGGAACACCCAGAAGTCCGCGAACTCTTCACAACGTCACTCGGGACGCAAGCTCATCGGCCCGTAGACCTCGCGGTCCTCGTCGAGGAGCGTCACCTGCTCGACTCCCGCATCGAGTAGCTCCTGCCACGCCTCGCCGATCCACGACTCCGCCTCGCCCCGACTCGGGAAGCCGTGCTCGAGGCTGACGCCCGCCGTCACCGTCTCACCGGCCGCGTCCTGCAGCCGCCAGGTCCATGTCATGGACCGACCATATCGGCGACCGATCCTCGTACGAGAGGCTTGCGCGGTCGTGTGACCTGCGACATAGTGACGACGATCTGAACCGATCGGCACGTCTGAGTTCCGCGCGCACTCGGTGAACACCATGCGCGGGGTCCGGCTCAGGGGCGGCGTGCATCGAACACGCTTCGACACGATCTGTCGAAGGCAGGGAGAGGGACAACCAAGTTGCGCAAGATATCCGTCGTACTGACGGCCGCGGCGATGACCGCGACCCTGGGCGCGAGTTACGGGGTGACAACGGCATCGGCGGGCGCAGCGCCCAGCACGGCGCCGCAGTCAGCGACCGCCGCCTCCGATGACGTCGCACAGACCGACGACCTACCGAACCCGCTCGACGAGAAGCGCCGCGAGCTACGCGAACGCGCGATCACGACGTTGCTGAACGGTCACGGCGAGAACCGCGTCGAACAACGCGGCCCGAGCACGGTCATGCGCGTCGGCTCCGCCAAGAACGCCGCCGCGGTCAACGCCAACGGCAAGCGGACCGCCAAGAAGCAGAGCAACGCTCAGTACGTCGAGCTCGACCGGGAGACGACCGACCGCATCTTCGCGGTGCTCGTGGAGTTCGGTGACGAGCGGCACGAGGACTTCCCCGACAAGGACCTTGACCCCACGACACCCGGGCCGACGACGTTCGAGGGCCCGGCGCACAACGCGATCCCCGAACCCGACCGCAGCGAGGACAACTCGACGGTCTGGCAGCCCAACTACAGCCGTAAGCACTTCCAGGACATCTACTTCGGGGAGGGCGCGAAGCCCGGCGCCGGCAAGGAGACCGAGTCGGTCAAGACGTACTACGAGCGTCAGTCGTCCGGTCGCTACAGCGTCGACGGAACGGTCACGAACTGGGTCAAGGTGCCGTACAACGAGGCGCGTTACGGCCGCAGCAACGACCCGGTCGCCGACGGCGAGGAAGGCGACGACCCGGCCGTCTGCCAGGACACCAACTGCGGCAACGTCTGGCACCTCGTCAAGGACGCCGTGAACGCCTGGGTCGACGACCAGGAGGAGAAGGGTCGTACGCCCGCCCAGATCAAGAAGCAACTCAAGACGTTCGACCGCTGGGATCGCTACGACTACGACGGTGACGGCGACTTCAACGAGCCCGACGGCTACATCGACCACTTCCAGATCGTGCACGCCGGAGGCGACCAGGCCGACGGCGATCCGCACCAGGGTGAGGATGCGATCTGGTCGCACCGCTGGTACACCCAGACCACCCCGATCGGCGCCGGTGGACCGGCCGACAACCCGCTCGGCGGCAGCCAGATCGGCGACACCGGCATCTGGGTCGGCGACTACACGATGCAGCCGGAGAACGGCGGCGTCAGTGTGTTCACCCACGAGTACGGCCACGACCTCGGCCTGCCCGACCTGTACGACCGCTTCGGCGGCGACAACAGCGTCGAGTTCTGGTCGCTGATGGCGCAGAGCCGGTTGGCAGCCAAGCACGACGAAGGCATCGGTACGCGCGCCGGCGACCTCGGCGCATGGGAGAAGCTGCAGCTGGGCTGGCTCGACTACGACATCATGCGTCCCGATCAGAACCGTCGGGTCGTACTCGGCCCGCACGAGTACAACTCGAAGAAGGCGCAGGGTGCGGTCGTCGTACTGCCCAAGAAGGAGAAGACGACCGAGCTGGTCGATCCGTACGCCGGCGAGAAGTCGTGGTGGAGCGGTTCGGGCGACAACCTAGCGAATACGATCAGCCGCGACGTGAGCCTCCCGGCCGGTGAGTCGACGCTGGACATGCAGGCAAACTGGGACATCGAAGACTGCGGCGACACCGACTGCGACGAGGCGTACGTCGAGGTCGACGACGGCAGCGGTTGGGTCTCGATTCCCGGCTCGATCACCAGAGACGAGAAGCGCAACGCGATCGACGGTACGAGTGACGGCTGGGTCCCAGCGACCTTCGACCTGTCGGCGTACGCGGGCAAGGACGTCAGCCTGCGGATCCGCTACCAGACCGACGGCGCCGTTGGCGGCCTCGGCTTCTTCGCCGACGACATCTCGGTGACGGCCGGTGGCGAGACGTTGTTCGAGTCCGGCGCCGAAGACGGTGACGAGGGGTGGGCGCTCGACGGCTTCACCGCCGCCGCCGGCTCGTACACCCAGGACTACGACAACTACTACGTCGCCTCACATCGCGACTACGTGTCGTTCGACAAGTACCTGAAGACCGGCCCGTACAACTTCGGGTGGCAGAGCGACCGCCCGGACTGGGTGGAGCACTTCCCGCTGCAAGACGGCTTGCTCGTCTCGTACTGGGACACCTCGCAGGCCGACAACGACACCAGTCAGCATCCGGGTGAGGGACTCATCCTGCCCATCGATGCCAACCCGCGACCGCGGGTGCGACTCGACGGTGAGTACTGGCGGTCCCGCATCGTCGGGTACGACGCTCCGTTCTCGCTGGAGCGGTCGGACTCGATCACGCTGCACAACGATGGTCGGGCGAACCACCTCCGTGGCCTGAAGGCGCGACCGACCTTCAACGACGGCCGCAAGTTCTGGTTCGGGGCAACACCCGACTCGGGCGTGAAGGTGCCGAACAACGGCGTCAACATCAGCGTGCTCTGGCAGCGCGGCAACCTGATGAAGATCCGCGCGTACGAGCGCAAGTAGGTCGCCGCACCTGGCAGCCGCGCCAGTCGATCCGCTACCGGATCGGCGGGCGCGGCTTTGCGGTGTCCGACGACTCGGCGGCTAGGCCGCTACCGCACCGAGTCGGCAACGAACGGCGGTTTGGTCACCGTGAACGGCTCGGTACGCCCACGTACGTCGACGGTGACCGTCTCGCCGTCGGCGAGACCGCGGTCGACGAGTGCCAGCGCGATGCCCTTACGAAGACTCGGCGCGAACGTCCCGGAGGTCACGACGCCGATCTCCGCGCCGTCGCCGTTACGTACGGTCATGCCGGGCCTCGGGATGCCGCGTCCGGCGGCGACGAGTCCCCGCGATACGCGCGACGTCTTGGCCGAGCGCTGCTCGATGAGCGCGCCTCTGCCCCAGAACTCCTCCTTGTCCCATCCGACCGCCCACGCGGCGCGTCCCATCACCGGCGTGATGTCGCGCGACAGATCCTGACCGTGCAACGGATAGCCCATCTCGGTGCGAAGGGTGTCGCGTGCGCCGAGTCCGGCCGCGCGCAGGCCGAGTGCTTCACCGGCGGTCATCACCGCATCCCACATCGCTGCGGCGGAGCCTGCGGGTACGACCAGCTCGTAGCCTCGCTCCCCCGTGTAGCCCGTCCGGCACACCGTCAGGGATGCGTCGTCGTACGTCGCGGTCACGAAGGACATGTAATCGTGGCCGGTGGGCAGGCCGACCGCATCGAGTAGGTCGTCGCTGCGCGGCCCCTGCACGGCGAGCACGGCGAAGTCACGGTGCTGGTCGATGACCTCGACCCCATCGGGCGCCTCGGCGGCGAGCCTTCGTACGACCTCCGCGGTGTTGGCGGCATTCGGTACGAGGAACACGTCCTCATCGGAGCGGACGTACGCGATCAGATCGTCGACGACCCCGCCCGACTCGTCGCAACACAAGGTGTACTGCGCTTGACCGGGGCCGATCTTGCCCAGGTCTGCGGTCAGACAGCGGTTGACGTACGCGGCTGCGCCGGGCCCGCGTACGACGGCCTTGCCCAGGTGGCTCACATCGAACAACCCGGCCGCCTCGCGGACGGCCTTGTGTTCGGCGAGCACTCCCCCGCCGGCGTACTCGAGCGGCATCTCCCAGCCGCCGAACTCGGCGAACTTGGCGCCGAGACCGACATGTCGGTCGTGCAACGGGGAGCGCAGTAGCGCTGGATCATCTGCGGTAGCCATGAGGTCAACCTAAGGGCCGCGTGACCGACGTGTCTCGTGGGACCCTCCCGTCGACACTCGGCGACCACCCCTGGCCGGGCATCGGTAACCTGACACCGATCCATCCAGATCCGACGAACGGGGACGCATGCCTACGGTCAGCATCAGCTCAGCCAGCCCGACGACGACGCGATCGGACGTGCTCATCGTCGCCGCCGCGAAATCCGGTAAGCAGGTGAGCGTGCTGACGCCCGCCGAGGAGGTTGCGGATGCGTTCGGCCGATCGCTGCAGCCGACCCTCTCGACGCTCGGCTTCACCGGCAAGGAGGGCCAGGTCGCGAAACTGCCGGCCAACGGCGTGATCAAAGCGGCCATGGTGATCGTGGTCGGGGTCGGTGACGACGAGGAGCCGTCGACCGAAACGCTGCGTCGTGCGGCCGCCGTCGGCATCAAGGCCGTCGCCAACGCCGACTCCGTGTCTGTCGCGTTTCCGACGCCCGACGACGAGACGGTGTCTGGGATCGCCGAGGGCATCCTGCTCGGCAGCTACCGCTTCGACCGCTACAAGTCCGAGACCGACCACGATGCTCCGAACTCCGTGTCGGTGCTGTCCGACCGCTCGCGTACGAAGACCGGCAAGGCGGCCGTCGAGCGCGCCGAGACCATCGCCACCGCAGTCGCGCTCGCCCGCAACTGGGTCAACACCGCCGCCGGCGACCTCACCCCGCCCGCGTACGCCGACGCGATCGCCGAAGCCGCCGCCGATGACAAGGTCAAGGTGACGGTCTGGGACGACGCACGACTGGCGAAGGAGAAGTGCGGCGGCATCCTCGGCGTCGGTAGCGGATCGGACAGCGAGTCCAGGCTGGTCCAGATCGCGTACAAGCCGAAGAAGCCGGTCGCGCACCTTGCCCTGGTTGGCAAGGGCATCACGTTCGACTCGGGCGGCCTGTCCATCAAGCCCGGGGCGGGAATGATGACGATGAAATGCGACATGGCAGGCTCTGCCGCCGTGGTCGCGGCCACCCTCGCGATCGCGCGACTCGGGCTGCCGGTGCGCGTCACCTGCGTCGCTGCGATGGCCGAGAACATGGTCAGTGGCTCGTCGACCCGACCTGGCGACGTGTTGACGATCCGCGGCGGCACGACCGTCGAGGTGCACAACACCGACGCAGAGGGGCGCCTCGTTCTCGCCGACGGTCTCGTGGTCGCGACCGAGCAGGAGCCCGACTTCCTCGTCGACGTCGCCACCCTCACCGGAGCCTGCGTCGTCGGGTTGGGCGAGCGTACGGCCGGGGTGCTGTCGAACGACGACACCCTGCGCGAGTTGATCCCCCAAATCGCCGAGAGCGTCGGCGAGCCGATGTGGCCGCTGCCGCTCGCCGAGGAGATGCGCGCGAAGGTACGCAGTTCCGAGATCGCCGACCTGCGCCAGCACAACCCGAAGCCCGTCGGTGGCACGTTGTACGCGGCCGCCTTCCTGCGCGAGTTCGTCGGCGATTCTCGTTGGGCCCACATCGACATCGCGGGCCCCGGGTTCAACAACGAGAGCGCGTACGGCTACGTGCCGAAGGGCGGTACGGGCGTGGCGGTTCGGACGCTTGTCGCGACTGCGCAGGCGATCGCCGACGGCGACCTCGAATAGGAGATCGCCTGGATAGGGACGTCGCTCAACCCCTATCCAGGCAGCATTTCGGGATGGCGCCGATCGTCAACCGGTCGGTCGGCGACCGGAGGAATTCTCACGCCTTCCGCGAGCGTGTAGGGCTCGCGATGCTGCCGAACGCCGAATGAGGACCTCCTATTGGACGTCGAACCGGTGCGGGATGACGCCGCTGCCCTCCCGGTACGGTGTGAAGCCCATGGCCGAGTAGTAGGCAAGGCCGGGCGCGTTGTCGATGCCGATGGTGGCGTCGATGTGCCGCAGCCCGGCAGACTTCGCCGCTGCCAGCGAAATGGCGAAGAGACGGCGACCTAGTCCGCTTCGGCCAGCGTCCGGGTGAATGTGTGTCCCGATGATTCCCCATCCCTCAGTCACGTCGTACGGGTTATCGGGCCATGCCCGCTTGAGTGACTGGAAACCGACAACCCGGCCGTCCCGCTCTGCGACGGTGCACGCGACTCGGTGCTCCAGGCTCAGGTAGCGCTCCCGGATCAGTGCGACATCGACGGGGCTCGCCCGCAGGCCTGCGCGATAGATCGCGTTCTGCACTTCAGTCATGTCCTCTGCATCGGTAGGCCGGGCGGGTCGTATCTCGATCTCGCTCATGTGTCCCACCTTGCCGCGCCGGTGACGCACGAGGCCGGCCGGGTCAGGGCCATCGCGCAGTTTTCGTTCGGCTTCCTTGGCGCCGAGCTTCTTGCGGTGGTTGTCGTCACGCATGCGTTGCGGATAACCGACGACGACGAGATCGAGTAACCCCTCGCCGTACGAGCAAGGCGATCACGGCCACCACGCCGACACCGAAGGCGATCCACGCCGACCCGAGGGAGTCGGCGAGCGCCGCGTACGCCCAGCGAGCCGCCGCTCCCGCGCCCACCCAGAGCGATGCCCACAACAGGGAGCCGACGAGCGACGCCGCCAGGAACCGCCGATACCGAAGCCCGGAGACGCCGGCGATCGCGGGTACGAGTGTGCGGACGACCGGCAGCAACCGGCTGAGGATCACCGCCGACGCGCCGTGTCGGCGTACGAACCCCACCGCACGATCCCAGTGCTCGACGCCGAGCCGCCGCACGGCGCGGGTTTCGCGTAGCCGCCCGCCGAGGTGCCTGCCGAGCGCATAGCCCGCGTGGTCGCCTGTCGATGCACCCACCGCGACCGCACCGAGCAGCAGCGCCTTCTGCTGCCACTCGTCCATACCGACCGCGAGCGCGAGAATGACCGACTCGCCTGGCAGGAACGATCCGAGCCCGAGTCCCGACTCGGCGAAGGCGAACAGCGCCGCGAACCCGAGCACCAGGGGCCCGAATCCGTCGGTGAGGGAGGCCAACCATTCCGTCATGGCCGCGACGCTAGGTTTCCGGCCCGGTCGCCGACTGCCCTCCACGGGCAGCACCGACTACTCACTTTCGTCAGTAGTGACGTCCGATCGTCGCTTCTAGGGTGAGCGTGTGCCCATCACTTCGATCGACGTACGCGCACGCCTGATGTCGCGCCGCGGTGCCCTTGTCGTGCTCGCGCTCCTGGTGTGCGCGGCGATCCTGCTCAGCGTGCATTGGACGTTCGGCATACCCGTCCTGATCCTCGCGTTCCTCGTCGGCCGCGGCCCGCTACCGGCGTCGATCCTGTTGTCCGTCGTGGTCGCCCTCACCGTGACGGGGCCCTGGTACCGGGGCCTGGACCCGTCCGATGTCGAGACCTGGATCAGCGTCACGACAACCAACGGCTTCCAGCTACTCGCCCCCTGGCTGGTCGGCAGGTACGTGCGTGACCGCCACGCTCTGAAGGCCGCGCGGCGCACGCAGGCCGAGCAACTCGCGGAGAGCCAGCGCGCGTTCACCGCCGAAGCGCGTCTCCGGGAGCGAAGCCTCATCGCGCGCGAAATCCACGACACGGTCGGCCACGAGCTCAGCCTGATCGCGCTCCGTGCCGGCGCGCTCGAGGTAGGCGTCGGCGCCGCGACCACGAGCGACGCCGCCCGACAGGTACGCGAGGCGGCGACCCGCGCCTCTGAGCAGCTGGGTGACATCGTCGGGCTCCTCGGCGAAGGCGAGTCCGCGCCGCTACGCCCGGCTCACGACGAGGTCGCGGACGTCGTCGACCGCGCCGGCGATGCGGGTCTCGACGTCAGCCTGACCTGGAACGGCACGCGGGAGTCGCTGTCGCCGCTGGTTCAGCACACCGCGGTCCGGGTCGTTCAGGAGGCGCTGACGAATGCAACCAAGCACGCGCCGGGCTCGCCCGTCACCGTCACGATCGTCATGGCCGACGACAGCATCGAGTTGGAGATCCTCAACGAGAGCTCGGCCGGCGATGCGACCACGCAACGGCCAGGAGGACGGGGCCTGATCGGCCTGACGGAGCGAGTTCGGCTGCTCGGTGGCACGTTCACCGCCGAGCCCACGGCCGGGGGATTCCGCGTCACCGCGTGGATCCCGCGGGACGGCCATGTCACCCAGATCGACGACGCAGACTCGTCGATGTACGACCCGTCGACACTGGACGCCGTCGGCGAATCCCGCTCCCGAGCTCGCCGAAGCCTGCTCATGGCCATTGTCGTACCCGTGGCGATCGTCGTCGTCTCTACCGTCGCGACGGTCGGCTACTTCACGTTCGCGACGATATCCTCGGTGCTGACCCCGGAGGAGTTCGCCACGATCGAGGTCGGCCAGCCACGTGAGGAGGTCGAGGAGTTCTTGCCAGCGGTCGAGATGCTCGAACCACCGACGGATCGACTCGATCCACCCGCAGCGCCCGATGCGGACTGCCGCTACTACGAGAGCGAAGTCAGCTTCTTCGACCGCCGCGACGTGTACCGCATCTGCTTCGCCGACGGCGCCGTTGCATCGGCAGACGTGATCCCGGCGTCCGATCAATGACCGACGACAACGCGCAGGCGCCGGAGCAACGCATCCGGATCGTGCTCGCCGACGACGACGTCATGGTGCGCGAGGGCGTACGCGCCATCCTGTCCGCCGACTCTGCGATGGAGATCGTCTCGGAGGTCGGCGACGGACGCAGCGCCGTCGAAGCCGTACGACAACACCGTCCGGACGTCGTCTTGCTCGACATCCGGATGCCGGTCATGGACGGCTTGTCCGCGGTCGCGTCAATCCGGCGTTCGGTTCCTGAGGCGGCGGTGATGATCCTGACGACGTTCTCTCTCGGCGAGTACGTGGCGCGCGCTGTGGCCGACGGCGCGGCGGGCTTCGTCCTGAAGGCGGGCGCGCCGCGCGAGCTGATCATGGGTGTGCGCGCGTGTGCCGACGGCGCTGCGTACTTCTCGCCGCCGGTGACGCGGTGGCTCGTCGACCAGGCGGGCCCCGACCGGATCGCGCGACAGCACCGTGCCCAGGATGCCATCGCGGGACTGTCCGTACGCCAGCGCGAGGTGCTCGCCGAGATCGGCCGCGGACGCTCGAACGCACAGATCGCGCGGGCGCTGCACCTCGTGGAGGGCACCGTCAAGGGGTACGTCAGCGCGATCATGTCCGAGCTCGGCTCGGAGAACCGCGTACAGGCCGCGCTGGTCGCGCACGAGGCCGGCCTGACGCGGGAATCCGAGTGACGCGGGCGCGCGTCGATCCCGCACATCCCACGGCAAACGGTCACCCGCCACGGCAAGTTTGACTTGGGAAAGCGCGGATTCCCTTGGATCCAAGGGAATCCGCGGGCGGAGTCACGCACCGGCCGGTCATGGCCGATCGCGCAGCTTTCGTTCGGCTTCCTTGGCGGCGAGCTTCTTGCGGTGGTTGTAGTCACGCATGCGTTGCGGATAGCCGACGACGGCGGCGTCGTAGCTCGGGACCTGAAGGTCGTTCGCAAACTTATGTGCCCACTCGGCGGACGGAACTCGGCGACGCGTCCACTCGCCGTCCTTGGCGACCAGCAGCAGGGTCGTCTGCGTGACGGTCGTCTGTGGCTCGACGAAGCCCTCGACCCCGGTACGCGTGCTCACGAACTCGGCGAGGTGCTCCCGGTCGACCTTCGACGAGGAACGGTCGGAGACGGCAGCACCCGACGCGGTCTTGTTGCGCTTGCGTCGGAACCATGCCATCGACCTCACCCGCCCTTCGATCCGGATATGTCCAGTGTGCCGCATGAGCATGCCATGCCGGAGCGAGCCGCACCCGCCGACCCGGGTTCCGTCCAGCCTCCGCGCCCATGCGTTGGCGCTCGGTTTGCCGCTAGACCCGCGTCACGCGAAACTTGCGCGCAGTGACAAGATGACTGCAGGTGGCGAAGATCTCGCCCCGACCCGTTCGCGTACGGAGGCAGATGTGGCGGACCACGCCGACAGCAGCTTTGACGTAGTGATCCTCGGAGGCGGCAGCGGCGGGTACGCATGTGCGCTTCGCGCCGTGCAACTCGACCTCAAGGTCGCATTGATCGAGAAGGCGAAGCTCGGCGGCACCTGCCTGCACAACGGCTGCATCCCCACCAAGGCACTCCTGCACGCAGCGGAGGTCGCCGACGCGGCGCGCGAAAGCGAGACCTTCGGCGTACGTGCATCGCTCGACGGCATCGACATGGCGGGCGTGAACAAGTACAAGGACAACGTCGTCAACCGCCTCTACAAGGGCCTGTCCGGCATGGTCAAGGCCGCCGGCATCACGGTGTACGAAGGCGACGGCAAGCTCGTCGGCACCCACACCGTCGAGGTCAACGGCGAGCGCGTCACGGGCAAGAACGTCGTCCTCGCGACCGGCTCGTACGCGCGTACGCTCCCGGGTCTCGACATCGGCGGGCGGATCATCACCAGCGACGAGGCGCTGACCCTGTCCGAGGTTCCGCAGAGCGCAATCGTCATCGGCGGCAGCGTGATCGGCGTCGAGTTCGCATCGGTGTGGAAGTCGTTCGGCGTCGACGTGACGATCGTCGAAGCGCTACCGAACCTCGTGCCGATGGAAGACGCCGCGCTGTCGAAGCACCTCGAGCGCGCGTTCCGCAAACGCAAGATCAACTTCAAGACGGGCACCAAGTTCGAGAAGGCCGAGCAGACCGAGACCGGCGTACGCGTGACGCTGGAGTCCGGCGACGCGCTCGAGGCCGACCTCGTCCTGGTGGCAGTCGGGCGCGGGCCCAACACGGCCGGCCTCGGATACGAAGAGCAGGGCATCACGCTCGACCGCGGCTGGGTGCCGACCGACGAGCGGCTCGCGACGAACGTACCCGGCGTGTACGCCGTCGGCGACCTCGTCCCCGGCCTGCAGCTCGCACACCGCGGCTTCGCACACGGCATCTTCGTCGCCGAGGAGATCGCAGGTCTCAACCCGATGCCGGTCATCGACTCGGGCATCCCCCGCGTGACCTACTGCGAGCCGGAGGTCGCGTCGGTCGGGCTCACCGAGGCGCAGGCGCGGGAGAAGTACGGCGACGTCGACACCTACGAGTACAACCTCGGCGGCAACGGTAAGAGCCAGATCCTCACGACCGCCGGCATCGTCAAGCTCGTCCGCGAGAAGGACGGCCCGATCGTCGGCGTCCACATGATCGGCGACCGGATGGGCGAGCAGGTCGGCGAGGCGTCGCTGACCGTCAACTGGGAGGCGTTCCCCGACGACGTCGCACAGTTCATCCACGCGCATCCGACCCAGAACGAGACGCTGGGCGAGGCGTCGCTCGCACTCGCCGGCAAGCCACTCCACGCCCACAGCTGAGCCTGCCCGCCAGACGCAGCCCGTCAAGACAAGGACAGACAGGGAACATCATGTCAACTCCGGTCACACTCCCGGCCCTCGGTGAAAGCGTCACTGAAGGCACGGTCACTCGCTGGCTCAAGCAGGTCGGCGACACGATCGCGGTCGACGAGCCACTGCTCGAGGTCTCGACCGACAAGGTCGACACCGAGATCCCGTCGCCCGTCGCCGGCACCCTGCTGGAGATCAAGGCCGACGAGGACGAAACGGTCGAGGTCGGCGCCGAGCTCGCCGTCGTAGGCGAGGAGGGCGAGTCGAGCGGTTCGTCCGACACACCGGCCGCGCAGGAGCCAGAGTCGCCGGCCGAGGAGCCGCAAGCCGAGGAGCCGCCGGCACCGGAGCCAGCCCCCGAGCCGCAGCCCGAACCTGAGCCCGCGCAGCCCGCGGCTTCGTCGGGCGACAGCTCGTCGGGCACGCCCGTCACCCTGCCCGAGCTCGGCGAGAGTGTCACCGAGGGCACGGTCACTCGCTGGCTCAAGCAGGTCGGCGACACGATCGCGGTCGACGAGCCACTGCTGGAGATCTCCACCGACAAGGTCGACACCGAGATCCCGTCGCCCGTCGCCGGCACCCTGCTGGAGATCAAGGCCGACGAGGACGAAACCGTCGAGGTCGGCGCCGAGCTCGCGATCGTCGGTGGCGGCGACGCCGCTCCGGCATCGTCTGGCGCCTCCACTCCGGAGGCCGCGCCGCAGTCCCAGCCGGAGCCCACCCCGGCACCTGCCCCGTCGCAGCCTGCCCCGGCCGCACCGGCACCTGCTGCATCGGCGCCCGCTGCCCAGCAGGCACCGGCACCGCAGTCGGCACCCGCAGCACCGGCACCGCAGTCGGCACCTGCCGCCTCAGGCAACGGCAGCGGCGATCGTGCCTACGTCACGCCGATCGTGCGCAAGCTCGCCAACCAGCACGGCGTCGACCTGTCAACGGTCTCCGGTTCAGGAGTCGGCGGTCGCATCCGCAAGCAAGACGTACTCGACGCCGCGAAGAAGCCGGAGCCAACGCCCGAGCCCGCCGCACAGGCACCCGCACCCGCCGCACAGTCGGCGGCGCCGACACCGGATCGTTCGGGTCTGCGCGGCACGGTGCAGAAGGCCAACCGGATCCGCCAGATCACGGCCACCAAGACCCGCGAATCGCTGCAGGTCTCGGCGCAGCTCACCCAAGTGCACGAGGTGGACGTCACCAAGATCGCCCGCCTGCGTGAGCGTTCAAAGGCGACGTTCCAGCAGCGCGAGGGTGTGAAGCTGACGTTCCTGCCGTTCTTCGCCAAGGCAACCGTCGAGGCACTGAAGCAGCACCCGAACGTCAACGCATCGTACGACGAGGACGCCAAGGAGATCACGTACCACGGTGCGATCAACCTCGGCATCGCCGTCGACACCGAGCAAGGCCTGCTGTCTGTCGTGATACACGACGCCGGCGACCTGAGCCTCTCCGGTCTCGCGCAGCGCATCGCCGACCTCGCCGCCCGGGCGCGCAGCAACAAGTTGAAGCCCGACGAGCTCGCCGGTGGCACGTTCACGATCACGAACCTCGGCAGCAACGGCGCGCTGTTCGACACTCCGATCCTCGTGCAACCGCAGTCGGGCATGCTCGGGACGGGCGCGGTCGTCAAGCGCCCGGTGGTGATCAGCGACGGCGACGGCAGCGACACGATCGCGATTCGCTCGATGGCGTACCTTCCGCTGACGTACGACCACCGCCTCATCGACGGGGCTGACGCCGGACGCTTCCTGACCACGATCAAACGGCGTCTGGAGGAAGGCAACTTCGAGCCCGATCTCGGGCTCTGACCCGACCGGTTCGAAGATGCGCTCGGCCCGTCGACCCGGCACTATGATCCGATGAAGTATGTCATCGGCGGTGCCTCGGGTCTGACGGGCACGGCGCTCTGCAACGAGCTGCGGAGCAACGGACACGACGTGGTCGCCCTCGTCCGTCGCGATCCGCGAGGTCCGGACGAATCCCGTTGGGATCCTTACCCGGGCTCGGTCGACCACGAGCTGATCGGATCGGCCGACGTCGTCGTGAACCTCTCCGGCGCCGATCCGCGCCGTCCCTGGACACCCGCGTACAAGCGCCGGATCCTCGATTCCCGAGTATCCGCGACCCGTACGCTCGCGCGGGCCGTCGCAGCGGCCACGACGAAACCGGTGTTCCTGAGCGCATCGGGGTCGACGGTGTACGGCGCGGAGCGCGGACCCGAGGTGCTCACCGAGACCTCGCGGGCCGGCAGCGGGTTCCTCTCCTCGGTCGCCCACCAGTGGGAGGAGGAGGCGTCGGCCGCCGCCGATGCCGGCGCGCGGGTGTGCCTACTGCGTACGACGGCGATCCTCGATCGCTCCGGCGGCTTGTTGCAGCTGATGCTGCCGGTGTTCCGACTCGGCCTCGGCGCGAAGTTCGGTGACGGTTCGCAGTACTTCTCCTGTCTGTCGCTGCGCGACTGGGTGGCCGCAGTCATCCGGTTGGCCGAAGACGACTCCATGCAGGGTGCCTACAACCTGGCTTGTCCGCAGACGCCGACCAATGCGGAGCTCACGCGCGAGCTCGCCCGGCGTCTGCACCGCCCCGCGGTCTTGCGGGCTCCGGCCACGCCGATGCGATGGGTACTCGGCGAACAAGCAGTCGCCGTTCTCGGCTCGTCGCGCGTGCGGCCTGCGCGCCTGCTCGATGCCGGGTTCGAGTTCCGTGATCCCGATATCGGCTCGGTGCTGGACGCCGCGCTCGGTTAGCGAGCCACGGCGCGGGCGTCGGCGAGCAGCCGCAGATGGCAGAGCAGCCGCACGGTCGGATCGTCCAGGTCGATCTGCGCAACGCTCGCGATACGTCGGAGTCGATGCCGCAGCGTATTCGGATGTACGTACAGCGAAGCGGCCGCCGTACGTACGTCGCCGTGTGCCTGCAGATACGCGAGCAGAGACTCGCACAACGCACCCTGATGCGCGGCGTCGTACTCCCGCAGCCGGGCGACGGCAGGGTCGTCGAGTTCGGGATGCGAGCCGAGCAAAGCGAGGGTCTCGCCGAGCAGGATCTCGGAACGCAGGTCGGCGAGGGTCGCGATGTCCGGCCCCTCCCGCGTGCGGCCCAGTGCATCGGCCACTCGGTCCGCCTCGGCGCGCGACTCGACGACGGACGACATCGGCAGTTGGCTGCCGACACCGGCGACCGCGCGTACGTCTGGCCGCCGGTTGAGCACCGCGAGCGCACGGCGTGCGGCCTCGGTGGCCGGGCTCGATCCGCCGCCGGCGGCCAGAACGTAGATGCGTCCGCGCGCCGAAGTGACGAGCGTCGTCGCTCCGTCGCCCGCCGCCGACGACGCCCCGATCGCAACCCGCTCGACGATTTCGGCGGTCGGCTCGCTCGATCCGGTCACGGCTATCGCGACGACGGCGCATTTATCCGACAGCGAGACGCCGAGCTGTTCGGCGACAAGGTCCGGCCGGGCCGTGCCGTCGAGTGTGCGGGCGAGCAACGCGCGCCGGTCGCGGGTGCGCTCGGACAAAGCCGGGCGCGCTCCGATGAGGTACTCCGCCGCGACCAGCGATGCCCCGCGCAGCGTCTCGGCTGCGTCGTCGGCGAGCGGAGTCGCACCCTCGGCCACCCAGATCGTGCCGAGGTTCGTACGCCCGGACCCGATGCCGATCACCAGTCGGCCGCTGATGCCGATCTCGGGGCGTTCCTCCAGTCGGACGACATCATGACCCTCACGCACCTTCGCGTACACACCCCACTCACGCAGCAGCGCGAGGTACGGCTCGGGACCTTGCAGCCCGAGGATCGTCTGGCGCCGGAGCTCGTCGGCCTGCTCACTCGACCGCGAGTACGCGAGAACCCGCGCAACTGGGTCCTCGATCGTGACCGAGCCGTGCGTCAGCTCCGCGACGGTCTCGGCGAGGGCGAACAATCCCGAAACGGGTAAGTCCGCATGCACGGCGGCGGCGTCCTCGACGCCCGCTCGCAGCTCCTGAACGAGCGTGATGAGCTGCTCCCAACGCATCTGCGGCTGCACCCCGAGCAGCGCGACGCCGCCCTCCTCGGCGGCGCGTACGAGCTCCTGCGGCGGTGGCGAGTCGAGTTTCATCGCGACCGCTGTCGCTCCGTGGCTCGCCGCAGCCCGGAGGAGCCGCTCCCCCTGTCTGCCCCGCGTGCCGATCGCGAGCACGAGCGCATCGGTGAGGTCGTCGCCGACGTCGTCGGGATCGAGGATCGTGAGCCGCGCAAGCGATCGTTCGAGATGACCCGCCGGCACGTACGTATCGGACAACGGCTCGCCGACGACGAGCAGCAGCTGGCGCAGTCGTACGACCTGCGGGGCGAGCTGCTCAGCCATCTCGATCCTCTTGTCCGTTCATGACAACCTCGACGACCGATGTTAGCCGATCGAACAACGACATCGGCCGAGTTGCGGACGACACTGGAGGTACGCCGACCGAAAGGACCGACATGGACGCCGTGACTCATCCCCCCGAGCCCCGCAATGAGCCCGTCAACGACTACGCACCGGGCACTCCCGAGCGCGACTCGCTCGAAGCGGCGTTGAAGGTCGTCGGCGGTACGAAGCATGAGCTGACCTCGACGATCGGCGGCGTCCAGAAGTTCTCCGAAGGCTCGACGATCGATGTCGTCGCCCCGCACAACCACGGTCATGTGCTCGGCACCATGGGCAACGCGACCCACGCCGACGCAACCGCCGCCATCGAGGCCGCCGCTGCGGCCGCCCGCCCGTGGCAGGAGATGAGCTTCGACGACCGCGCCCAGGTGCTGTTGCGCGCCGCCGACCTGCTCACCGGCCCATGGCGCGACACGATCAACGCCGCCACCATGCTCGGGCAGAGCAAGACCGCGTACCAGTCCGAGATCGAAGCCGCATGCGAGCTCGCCGACTTCTGGCGCTTCAACGTGCACTACGCGCGCCGCCTGATCGCCGAGCAGCCGATCAGCACGCCGGGCGTCTGGAACCGGCTTGACCATCGTCCGCTCGAAGGCTTCGTGTACGCGATCACGCCATTCAACTTCACCGCGATCGCGGCAAACCTGCCGACCGCGCCGGCGCTGATGGGCAACACCGTGCTCTGGAAGCCGGCGCCGACCCAGACCCTCGCCGCACACCTCACGATGCGCCTGCTCGAGGCGGCCGGTATGCCGCCGGGCGTCATCAACCTGCTGACCGGCGACGGGCTCGCGGTCTCCGAGGTCGCGCTGACGCACCCCGACCTCGCAGGTGTGCACTTCACCGGTTCGTCGGCGACGTTCCAGCATCTCTGGTCGACCGTCGGCGCGAACATCGGCGGCTACCGCACGTACCCGCGGATCGTCGGCGAGACCGGCGGCAAGGACTTCGTCGTCGCGCATGCCAGCGCCGACCCCGATGCGCTTCGCACCGCACTCGTCCGCGGCGCGTACGACTACCAGGGTCAGAAGTGCTCGGCCGCGTCTCGCGCGTACATCGCCCGCTCGGTGTGGGAGCAGGTACGCGACGGGCTGGTCGACGAGGTGCGTTCGCTGCCGATGGGCGACGTCGCCGACTTCTCCAACTTCCTCGGCGCGGTGATCGACGACCGCAGCTTCGCCAAGCTGAAGGCGGCGCAGGAACGTGCGAAGGCGACACCATCGCTCGAGGTACTCGCCGGCGGCAACGCCGATGACAGCGTCGGCTACTTCGTCGAGCCCACCCTCGTCGAGGGCACCGACCCGCACGATGAGGCATTCACGACCGAGTACTTCGGCCCGTTCCTCGCCGTCCACGTGTACGACGACGACGCGTACGCCGAGGAGCTCGAGCTCATCGACAGCAGCACGGCGTACGGACTGACCGGTGCGATCGTCGCCGACGACCGCGCGGCGATCGACCAGGCACGCGACGCGCTGCGCTTCACCGCGGGCAATTTGTACGTGAACGACAAGCCGACCGGCGCCGTTGTCGGCCAGCAGCCGTTCGGCGGCGGACGCGCTTCGGGTACGAACGACAAGGCGGGTTCGATCCTGAACCTGCAGCGCTGGGTCAGCCCGCGCTCCATCAAGGAGACGTCGGTGCCCCCGACGAGCTCCGGTTACCCGCACCAGGGCTGATCACGATGGGCATTCTGCGATCCGGATTCGTCACCGCATCCCGCTCGCCGCGCCTGCGGTCGGCGGCCGAGCACTCCTCGTTGCTCAGCCCGGTCGTCGATCGCTTCATCGCGGGCACCGACGTGGATGCCGCGATCAAGGCCGCCCACGAGCTCTCGGCCGACAGGTACGTCAGCCTCGACCATCTCGGCGAGGCAACGACCGACCCGAGTGCGGCAGAGTCGACCGTCGCCGCGTACGTGACGCTCCTGCGTCGACTCGACGACGAGGGGTTGACGCCACGTGCCGAGGTGTCGGTGAAGCTGTCGGCGCTCGGCCAGGCGCTCGACGCCGACGGAGAGAAGATCGCGCTGGAGAACCTCTTGGAGGTCTGCAAGGTCGCTGCCGAGGTCGGGTCGACGGTCACCGTCGACATGGAGGACCACACGACAACCGACTCGACGCTGCAGATCGTACGAGAGGCGCGCGGTGACTTTCCCACCCTGGGCACCGTCCTGCAGGCTTCACTGAGGCGTACGGAGTCCGACTGTCACGACCTGTCCGGACCGGGCTCACGCATCCGCCTGTGCAAGGGCGCGTACGACGAACCGATCTCGGTTGCGTACCGCGCGAAGGAAGAGGTCGACGCTTCGTACGTCCGCTGCCTGCGGATCCTGATGACCGGTCAGGGCTACCCGATGGTCGCGACCCACGATCCGGCATTGATCACCGTCGGCGAACAGCTGGCGATCGCATCCCAGCGGTCACGCGATGCGTACGAGTTCCAGATGCTGTACGGGATTCGGCCGGCTCATCAGACCGAGCTCGCCGCCGCCGGGCACAAGTTGCGGATCTACACGCCGTACGGCACTGAATGGTACCCGTACTTCATGCGCCGTCTCGGCGAGCGTCCGGCGAACGTCGCGTTCTTCCTCCGCTCGTTCGGCAACCGCAGTTAGGGTGTGACGACAGCGACTGGCACGATGGCTCCTCCCATCCCCGTCGATCGAGGAGCGACCAGCCCATGCCCGCGCACCGTGCCCACCACATCGCGATGGTCGGAGTGCCCGCTGTCAGCCACGTCCTACCGAGCCTCGAGATCATCCGAGAGCTGGTCGCCCGCGGCCACCGCGTGACGTACGCCAACGATCCGGCGGTGTCCGACCTGATCGCCGGCACCGGCGCCGAGCTCATCGAATGCAGCTCGACGCTGCCCGTCGCGGACAACGACTGGCCCGACGATCCGATCGCCGCGATGAGCCTCTTCCTCGACAACGCGATCCACAACCTGCCTCAGCTCGAGGCCAGGTACGGCGACGATCCGGCAGACCTCTACCTCTACGACATCGGCGGTTACGCGATCCGCGCACTCGCGGAGGTACAGGGCCGCCCGATGGTTCAGCTCTCGCCGTCGTTCGTCGCGTGGGAGGGTTTCCACGACGAGGTCACGGCTCAACTCCGTCAGCTACCGGGCGCCGACGACTACCGCGCCCGGTTCGCGCAATGGCTTGCCGACGCCGGCGCCACCACGACCGACATCGACGACTTCAGCGGCGTACCGGGACGAGCCCTTGCGCTGATCCCTCGGGCGATGCAACCGAAGGCCGACTCGGTCGATGCCGAAGCGGTCACCTTCGTCGGACCGTGCTTCAACGCCCGTACGGAGCCGGAGACCTGGGAGCGTCCCAGTGAGGCCGACAAGGTGCTGCTGGTCTCGCTCGGGTCTGCGTACACCCGCCAGCCGGAGTTCTACCGCCAGTGCCTGGCAGCGTTCGGCGGGCTGCCCGGATGGCATGTCGTGCTGCAGATCGGCAAGTACACCGATCCCGGCACGCTCGGCGAGATCCCGTCCAATGTCGAGGTGCACTCCTGGGTGCCACAGCGCGCGATCCTCGACCAGGCCGACGCATTCGTCACCCACGCCGGCATGGGTGGCTGCAGCGAAGGGCTTCTTGCGGGCGTACCCATGATCGCGGTCCCACAGGCGGCAGACCAGTTCATGAACGCAGACAGACTCGTCGAGCTCGGTATCGCCCGCCGCATCGACACCGCCGATGCCACGGCGGAGGCTCTACGTACCGCGCTGATCGAGCTGGTGACCGACCAGGACGTCACGCGTCGATCGGACCAACTGCGCGCCGAAGCACAGGCAGAAGGCGGTACGCGACGCGCAGCCGACCTGATCGAAGACGTGCTGTCGTAGTCAGCCGATCAGCTCGAAGTCGCAGTGGACGCCTTGCGCGGCGGCAAGTCTGGCGTCACAGGTGAGGAGCGGACACGACAGCCGCTCGGCCAGGGCAACGTACGCCGCGTCGTACGTGGTCACGTTGTGCCGAAGCTCCCAGATGCGCTCGAGCAGCGGCGCGATGGCCAACCGACGAATGCTGATGCGTCGGAGATGCCGAAGCGCCTCCGACGCAGCCTCGGCCGCCACGGGATTCGCGTGCGCGATGCCGCGCAACGCGGATGCCACCTCGACATCGAGATGCGCCGGCGCGAACAACAAGCCGCCTGACGCCAGTCGTGCGGCAGCGGCAGTCCTGCGGGGATCGTCGGTGTAATACGCAGCCAAGATCGAGGCGTCGACGACGGCCATGGTCACGATGCGTCGCGAACCTTACGTATCGCGGCCACGACATCCTCGATCGAGACGTTCATCCCCGTCGGAGGTTCATACAGTGCCAGGTAGTCGACCATGCGCGAGGAGGCGGCGATCTCGCTCAGCCGGTCGACGACGTAGGCGTTGAGCGACTGACGATTCGCCGCCGCGTCCTCGGCCAGAGCCTCGTACACGTCGTCGGGTACGTCCCGGAGGTTCATCCGCCGCATGGTGCCATTGTGGCACCACGCGTCGTACGGCTCAATGGGATTCGATGCCATCAGCCGGCCACCCTGCTGATCGCGGTGATTCGCCAACCGGCGTCAACCCGTCTGAGCGCGATGAGGTGCTCGCTCGGCCGATCATCCGGGAGCGTGCGCCACGGCCCGGCGTCCTCACGTACGCGCACCCGACCTAGTCGGTCGACGACGCGCAGGCGCACTCGACCGTCGGTGCGGGCGGCGACTTCGACGTCGCGTACGCGCATCGGCACGGCATCGAGGTGCAGACCTCGTCGGGCGTACTTCTCGATGAGGTCGGCATCGGCACGGCGTACTGCCGAGCCTGGCGCGTACACGCGGTCGAGCAGGCTCGGATCGCCGCGTACGAACGCACGCGCTCGCGCAGCGTCGAGCGTACGCAGCACCGATGCCCAGCGAGCATCGTCGGGCGCATGCGCGGGCTCGCTGCTGGCCGGCGCGCAACCGACAAGCAGCACGAGAGTGAGCAGAATCGTCTTCACACCTTCAGCATGCCGCCGTCAGCGCTGCGTTGGCCCGCTGTCCACAGGGCAATTCCATCGCCGCGTTACGCTGAGCCGGTGACCATCTCCGCCGAGCGACCGCAGTCTCGTGCGCACGCCGGGTTGCAGATCCGCTATGACGGGTTCGCCGACGACGCCGTCGACTACCAGCACGCGTGGGCTATCCAGCGCGACCTGCATGAGCGGCGTGCGGCCGACGAGATCGACGACATCGCCTTGTTCGTCGAGCATCCGCCCGTCTACACCGCGGGCAGGCGCACGAATCCGCTCGACCGGCCGACCGACGGCACTCCCGTCGTCGACGTCGACCGGGGTGGCAGCGTCACGTTCCACGGGCCGGGCCAGCTCGTCGGCTACCCGATCGCCAAGCTCCCCCAGCACGTCTACGTCGTCGACTACGTACGCCGTGTCGAGGAGGCGCTCATCCGCGCGGTCGGCGATCTGGGCATCACCTGTGGCCGGGTGAAAGGCCGATCCGGCGTGTGGGTACCCGCCGACGAGCGTGGCGCCGAACGCAAGGTCGCGGCGATCGGCGTACGCGTCGCACGCAAGGTGACCATGCACGGGTTCTCGCTCAACTGCGACGTCGACCTCGCGTGGTACGACCGGTTCGTACCGTGCGGCATCCACGACGCCGGCGTCACCTCACTGTCGAAGGAGCTCGGCCGTCGCGTCGGTGTCGAGGAGGCGGCCCAGCTGGTCGAGCCGCATCTTCGCGAGCTACTCAGCTGGCACGACTTCGACCGCTCCCCCGACATCAACGCCGCCGACTCGAGCACCGTCACGTACGGCATCACTCCGGTGGTCAGTCCGCCCGGATCTTGAACGCCTCGCGGTAGCCGATCGACCCGCCCGTCTTGAGCAACGTCCGCTCGTACAGCCGAGTGCCCACTCGTACGAACACGACCGCCGAGGCGATGGTCACGACGACCGCGAGGCCGATCTGCCAGAACGGCACGTCGCCCTCGACCATTCGACCAGGCATCAACATGCTCGAAACGACCGGGAACATCGACACCACCGTCTTCACCTGCTCACCGGCGAAGATGGCGACGAGGTACGGCGCGAACAGGATCACCTGACCGGGCAGGGTCGTACTCTGCAAGTCCTGTTGACGGCTCGCGATCGACCCGGCCACCGACCAAAGGCTCGCAAGCGTCACAAACCCGAGTACGAAGAACAACACGTACCACGCCGCAGCCGGCCCGACGCCCGACAGCAGATCCGTACGGCCCGTGGCTGCTAGTCCGGCGAGGCCGACCGCGACCACCAGCACAACCTGCGCGAGACCGAGCAATGTGTTGCCGGCGATCTTGCCCCAGAGCAGAGCGCGGATCGGCACAGCGGCGGCCAGGATCTCGACGACCCGGCTTTCCTTCTCCTGTACGACGCTCTGCGAGATCATCATGCCGAAGCTCAGAGCCGTTACGTAGAAGATCAATGCGAAGGCGAACGCGATTCCCGAACGAGCACCGGACGTGTCGGCGTCGGGGTCGAGCGAGCGTTCGGACAGTGTCGTACCGGCCCGCAGCGCATCCAGGTCGACACCCTGCTGTTGGGCGTTGGCTTCGACGCCGACCTGCGACACCACATTCGTGAGCGCGGACTGCAAGGTGTCGTCGGCAGAGTCCTCGGCAACGAGTTCGAAGCCGTCGTCATTCGGCAACAGCGCAACGTCGATGTCACCGTCGCGTACTGCCTTCTCGGCATCATCGACCGTGTCGAACTGTTTGGCCTTCGCCGCGTCGTCGGAGTCGGCGCCAACGATGGCATCTGCTGCCTTGACGGTCGTCGCGCCTTGGTCGTCGATGACCCCGACGTCGTATGTCGTCGATTTGCCGCCGACGATCTGCATGATGACGAAGATCGCGGCGATCACCACCAGCATGAACGCCGTACCGCCGAGGAATCCCTTATCGCGTAGGCGTGTGCTGATCTCGCGACCGGCCACGATCCGCCAGGTTGTGTTGGTGTTCATCAGCTCACGACCTCCGCGAAGATCTCGGACAGCGGCTGTGTCGCCGGAGCGAACTCGGTAACCTTGTCTCGGGCAACCAGGGTCTGAAGTACGTCGGCGGGCTCCGCTCCGTCGAGCTCAACCAGCGCCGACGGCCCGTCTACGTCGAGAACGCGTACGCCCGCTATGTCACGCAGCCAGGCCGCGTCGCCGGCGGCGAGACCGACTCGGTAGCGCTCGATGCCTGTCGCGCGCAGCTCGTCCTTCGAGCCGTCGGCGACAACCGCACCGTCGGACAGGATGATCAGGTCGTCGCACAGCCGCTCGACCAGCTCCAGTTGATGGCTGGAGAACAGCAGCGGCACGGTCGGCGCCACCTCGACCCGCAGTAGCTCCACCATTGCCTCGACCGCGATCGGGTCGAGACCGCTGAACGGTTCGTCGAGCACCAATGCGATCGGCTCGTGCACGAGTGCCGCAGCGATCTGTACGCGCTGCTGGTTGCCGAGCGACAGCGTGTCGAGCTCGTCGTTTGCGCGCCCGTCGACGCCGAGCTGACTGAGCAGGTGCATCGCCCGCTCATGCGCCGCCTGCGGACTGTAGCCGTGCAGCCGCGCGAAGAACACGAGCTGCTCCAGCACCTTCATCCGCGGATACAAGCCGCGTTCCTCCGGCATGTATCCGAACTTGCGCCGCAGCTCGGTCGTGACGGGCTCGCCGTCCCACAGCACCGTGCCGTGCGAAGCGGCGAGCACGCCGACGATGATGCGCATCGTGGTCGTCTTGCCCGCGCCGTTGGCGCCGACAAACCCGGTCATGCGCCCCGCACGTACGTCGAAGGAGACATCGTCGAGAACCGTCACGTCCCCGTACCGTCTGGTCAACTGTCGAACACTCAACATGGCATCGACACTATGAGTCGTACGCGCACGTGTCGTCAGCCTGGCGGTTGACCTTGCGCATCCGTCCCGAGGTTGACGCGGCGGTTGTCGGCCGTCCCGATTCCACCGGCGCGACTACCCGCCTGCCCACCTCGGTTCGCGCTCGGCTTTCCTCGCCCCCTTCGGCTGGGCAAAAGACGCGGCGACGCGCGGAGCCGTCACTTCGGTTCGGTTGCGTGGCGTCTTCCCCGTCACTTTAATATGGGATCGGGGTAACGTTCGGTTTCGGTGTCACACCCGTAGCGGCAGCCACGTACGTACCAACGGGCACGGCAACCTCCCACTTTGCACGGCGTATCTGCCATGCAAAGCGGCACTTCACCATGTTTACTTGGTAAACCGCCACCACCGACCCCGCAAAAGCCAACCGAATCCGGAAAGCCGGCAAGCAACCCAGCCCCGTAGCTGCGGCTCCCGCGTCGCCGCGTCTTTTGCCCGGCCGACGAGGTAGCGAAAGCCGACAGCGAGCCGGAATCGGGCAGAAGGTTGGTCGCACCGAAGGAGCGGGACAGCCGACGGCGGCGAGAACCGAAGCGGCGGGTAGTCGCGCGGTTAGAAGCGGGAGAGCCGACAGCGACGAGAAGCGAAGCGGCGAGTTGGTCCCACCGAAGGAAGCCGCAAAGCCGACAGCGTGCGGAGCCACGCAGACGGGAAGCTGCCGACCGATTAGCGAGTCAGTCGGTCTGCGGCGCCACGAGCCCCGACTCGTACGCGGCCACAACCGCCTTCACCCGGTCGCGTACGTCGAGCTTCATCAGGATCCGGGAGACGTGCGTCTTCACGGTGGCCTCGCCGAGCACGAGGTCTGCGGCGATCTCTGAGTTGCTGAAGCCGCGCGACATGAGCACGAGTACGTCGCGCTCGCGGTCGGTGAGCTCCGACATCCGATCGGTGTTGCGGACGACCTGACCCGGAGCGCGAGCAAAACGCGAAATGACCCGCCGGGTCACCTCTGGCGCGAGCAGCGCATGGCCGTCGGCGACCGAGCGGATCGCCGAGACGAGGTCGTCGGGGTCGCTGTTCTTCAACAGGAACCCGCTCGCGCCGGCCTGCAGGGACTCGAAGAGGTACTCGTCGCTGTCGAACGTCGTCAGGATGACCACCTTCGGGTCACGCGTACGCGAGGTGATCTCGCGGGTCGCCTCGATGCCGTCCATACCTGGCATCTGGACGTCCATCAGCACGACATCCGGGTCGTGCTGGGTGACGGTCTCGATCGCCGACTTCCCGTCGGACGCCTCGGCCACGACCTCGATGTCGTCTTCGACAGACAGGATCATCGTGAATCCCGCCCGGATGAGGTCCTGGTCGTCGGCCAGCACTACCCGAATCGACCCGCTCACTCGGCCACCTCCAGTGGCAGTCGTACGCGTACTCGGAACCCGCCGCTCGGCCGTGGCCCGATCTCGGACTCGCCACGGTGCAGCTGCGCCCGCTCGCGGATGCCCTGCAGACCCCAGCCCCCATCGCGCGGGACGGTCTGTTTACGCGGCGAGCCGTCGTCGGTCACCTCGACCTCGACCTTGCGAGTCCCGTCGGCCGCGACGTAGCGCAGAACGACCTTCGCCGACGTCGCCGTCGAATGCTCGCGTACGTTCGACAACGCCTCCTGCACGGTGCGGTAGATCGACAACGCGGCCGTGCCGGACACGTCGAACGGCTCGCCGACGACGACGAGCTCAGCATCGAGCCGCTCCCCGGACGACTCGGCGACCAACACGTCGAGGTCTTCGAGGCCGGGCTGTGGCGAGCGATCGCCATCATGCTGATCGGTCTCGTACGCCCGCAGCAGACCCACGAGCTGGTGCATCTCGGAGACCGCGGTACGGCTGGAGCCTTCGATCGTGCGCAGCGCCTCGGAAGCCGACTCGGGCGCTCGGTCGAGTAAGCGTCGAGCACCTGCGGCTTGAACGCCGATGGTGCTCACGTGGTGTGCGACCACGTCGTGCAGTTCGCGGGCGATTCGTACGCGCTCCTCGGCGACTGCGCGCTGCGCATTCGCCTCCTGCTCGAGCCGCAGCTGCTCGGCGTACGCCTGCAGCTCCGCGCGCTGCCTCGCACCTCGCCAGGCGACCATGCCCCAGGCGATCGCGCCGAAGAAGTAGATGATGTTGATCATCACCGAGTAGACGATGAGAGCGACGGTCGGGTCGAGGAGCCCCGGTGTGACAAGCGGCGGCGTGAAGTCGTCGCCGCCGAACTGCCAGCCGACCCAGGCGAACATACCGATCACGACGAGCGTCGAGACGACGTAGAGCTCACGCCGGCGGCGCGACCACGCCCAGGCGGTGTACATCGCCATGAACATCGCGATCTGCACGAAGACGGACGTACCGAGGTACATCAGCCTGACCCCGAGGCCGAAGAACAGCAACGAGGTCAGCACCAGAACCGTCAGCGGGTACGTGCGGCGTACACACAGGACCAGGCCGAGCGCGGCCGCCCACAGGTAGCCCTCGACGTCGTGCCAGCCCATGTCGAGACCGGCCATGCCGCTGTACTGCAGCTCGACCGCGAACACGCTGAGCACCGCGATGGCCACGCCCACCAGCGCGTCGTTGCGCCGCTGCCGAGGGGTAGGCCTGTCCCGTAGCCAGGTCTCAGTGTGTGTCGCCACCCGCCCGACCATACCGACCACCGCGTACGCTGGGCCGCGTGACTATCGCACCTGACGGCCGCAAGATGCTCCGCCTTGAGGTACGCAACAGCCAGACGCCCATCGAGAAGAAGCCGGAGTGGATCAAGACCCGGGCGAAGATGGGTCCGCAGTACCGCGAGCTGCAGGATCTCGTGAAGAGCGAGGGCCTGCACACCGTCTGCCAGGAGGCGGGCTGCCCCAACATCTACGAGTGTTGGGAAGACCGTGAGGCCACGTTCCTGATCGGCGGCGAGCAGTGCACCCGCCGCTGCGATTTCTGTCAGATCGACACCGGCAAGCCGGACGACCTCGACCGCGACGAGCCGCGCCGGGTCGCCGAGAGCGTGCAGCGCATGCAGCTGCGCTACTCCACCATCACCGGCGTTGCCCGCGACGACCTTCCCGACGGCGGTGCCTGGCTGTACGCCGAGACCGTGCGCGAGATCCACCGGCTCAACCCCGATACGGGCGTCGAGAACCTCATCCCCGACTTCAACGGCAAGCCGGATCTGCTCGAGGAGGTCTTCTCCTCCCGCCCCGAGGTGCTGGCACACAACGTCGAGACGGTGCCTCGCATCTTCAAGCGGATCCGGCCGGCGTTCCGCTACGACCGCTCGCTCGACGTACTCACCCAGGCCCGCGCGTACGGACTGGTGACGAAGTCGAACCTCATCCTCGGCATGGGCGAGGAGCGCTCGGAGGTCTCGCAGGCGATGCGCGACCTGTACGACGCCGGCTGCGAGCTGCTCACGATCACGCAGTACCTCCGCCCGTCGCCGCGCCACCACCCGGTCGAGCGGTGGGTGAAACCGGAAGAGTTCGTGGAGCTGAAGGACGAGGCCGACGAGATCGGCTTCGCGGGCGTCATGTCCGGGCCGCTCGTGCGCTCGTCGTACCGGGCCGGGCGGCTCTACCAGCAGGCGATCGAAGCACGCGCCGAGCAGCAAGGGGCCCCGACCGCGTAGGCTGGACCCATGTCCACTCCCGCCGCAGAGCCCCCCAAGGGACGGCTGCGCCAGATCGCGCAGGCGTACCGCATCACCAAGCGCTCCGAGAGGTTCATCGGTCTGCGCCTTCTTGCGTGGTTCCTGGTCGTCGGCGCCATCTTCGGCGCGCTCGGCTACCTCATCATGGGCTGGTGGCTGGCGGTGCCGTTCGGCATCCTGTCGGGCTTCCTGGCAGCGGTCATCGTGTTCGGTCGGCGCGCCGAGAAGGCCGCGTACGCCCAGATCGACGGGCAGGTCGGCGCGGCGGCGGGTGCGCTGCAGATGCTCAAGCGCGGCTGGCATGTGAAGTCAGCGGTCGCATTCACCAAGAACCAAGACGTACTCCACCGCGTCGTCGGGCGTCCGGGCATCGTCCTGGTCGGCGAGGGCGTACCCAGCCGCGTACGCAACCTGCTCGCAGCGGAGAAGAAGAAGCACGCACGGGTGGCCGGTGAGGTGCCGATCGTCGACATCATCGTCGGTGACGGCGAAGGCCAGGTGCCGATCCCGAAGCTGATCAAGCACATCCAGAAGTTGCCCAAGTCGACGACTCCGGCCGAGATCACCGAGTTGATGCAGCGCATGCGCGCCCTCGACGCGATGCGCCCGCAGGCTCCCGTACCCCACGGCCCGATGCCCACCTCGATGAAGGGCGCTCGCAAGCTGATGCAGGGCCGCTGAGGGTCCCCGCTTCGAAGAGTTCGCGGACTTTTAGGTGTTGTACGCGCTTGCGCGCACCGAAAAGTCGGCGAACTCTCCTCAGCCCGTCACGCCCGCGAGAAAGTTGCGCAGCGCGGCGTTGAATTCCGCCGGCCGTTCGAGGTTCGGGTAGTGCGCAGTATTGGCGATCGTCGCCACCGATCCGTGCGCGACGGTGTCGGTGAGTTCCGTCGCCATTCGGATGTGGTCGTCGGAGTCGACGCCGCCGACGATCGCGAGCACCGGTACGGCGATCTTCGCGGCCCGTGCACGTACGTCGTCCACTGGGCCAGGAAGCACGGGATCGTCTCCCCCGACGTGGGTCTCGAGCGTGTCACGCACCATGCCATCGACCTGTTGTACGACCTGCGGGTCGACCTGCGACAACTCGCGGTGCGGGCCGGGTACGAACCGCATGAACGCCTCGATCCAGCCCTCGGCGTCGCGTTCGGCCTGCGTACGAGCCCAGGTCTGCAGGATGTCGAGCACCCACGGATCACGGAAGTCGGGTGCGCTCGTGCCCGCGCCGCTGACCGCGAGCGCGCGTACCAACTCGGGGTGCTCGACGGCAGTGTCGACGGCAGTTCCCGCGCCCATCGACACGCCGACCAGCACTGCGGATTCGATCTGGAGTCGTTCGCACAGTTCGGCGAGGTCGTCGCAGTGGCGGAACGGAGCGGTCGGTGTCGACGATCGCCCGTGCCCGCGCGCGTCAACGGCGATGACGCGGTGATCAGACGCGAGCGCGTCGAACTGCGGATCCCACATCCGGTGGTCGACCGCGCCGCCGTGCAACAGGATGACCGTTGGTCCACTGCCTACGTCTCGGTACGCGAGGTGGCCGTCGCTGATCGGCAGGGTCGGGAGTTCTCGTTGGATCAACATGACACCCATGGTGTCATTCTCTCGATACAGTGACAACCAAGGTGTCGTAACCTGGTCTACATGAATGCCGCTCCCCTGTCACCTGACGAGGCCGGCGCGCGGATGCGCGACGTGTTCGACGTCCTGGGCCCGTTGTATCGACGCATCCAGCGCACGGTCGAGAACAGCGAACCGATCGAGGGTGTGTCGGTCGGCGTACGCGCCGTGCTGGACATGCTGCGTACGCACGGACCGATGACGGTGCCGGCGATGGGCAGCTCGCAGGCACTGAGCAGGCAGTTCGTCCAACGCATGGTCAATGACGCACGTGATCGCGGTTGGGTCCGGGCGACCGACAACCCGGCACACCGACGCTCCTCACTGATCGCGCTCACGTCGAGCGGCGAACGTACGATCGCCGCGGTGCTCGCACGAGAACACGCCGTGCTACGCGACGTACCCGGCGACCTCACCTCCGGCGACATCGACACCTGTCTACGCGTTCTCCGCTCGATGCTCGAGCTCGTCAACGAGACCGATGTCGACTGAGGGTCCCCGCTTGGAAGAGTTCGCGGACTTTTAGGTGTTGTACGCGCTTTCGCACACCCAAAAGTCGGCGAACTCTCCGCCGCCTCAGGCCCGTACGGCGATCGAGCCGACCGCTCGGTCATGCAGCCCGCGCTGCCGCTCATCGTTGACCAACGGCGGGACGATCACGCAGATCAACGCGGTACGCACTGCCGCGCGCAGCGGGTCGAGCTGACCACCGTCGAGGCGTAGGATCTTGACGCCCGTGAGGCGCTGCCCGATCGAGTAGCCGAGCAGGCCGGTGAGGATCGAGACCTCGACGAAGAAGGCGAGCAGGTTCCACCAGGAGCTGCTGCTGGACTCCCACACGGGGGTGCCCGCGATCGCGGAGACGGTCAGCAGCGCAACGAACCAGTCGATGAACAACGCGATGATCCGGCGGGGCCAGCCCGCGACCCGCAGCTCTTGGGCTTCCTCGCTCACCCTGGAGACCCTATCGCGCGCCGATCGCCGCTCCGTACCGAGCCGATCGCCGCCGGCCCGGTACGGGTCGATTAGTAACATGGGCGAAACACCCGAGTCATGGTCGAGAAACGGCGTCGCCGTACGTTCAAGTGGCAACGCCACCACGATTCGATGGAACGCCCGCACTCGGGCGAGGAGGCCACATGTTCGCCAACAAGGACGAACTCTTCAGCTACATCCAGGACCACAAGATCGAGTCCGTCGACGTCCGATTCACCGACTTGCCCGGCATCCAGCAGCACTTCAGCGTGCCGATCTCGTCGTTCGGTCCGGAGGTCTTCGACGACGGCCTGATGTTCGACGGTTCGTCCGTACGCGGCTTCCAGGCCATCCACGAGTCAGATATGGCCCTCTTCCCAGATGTCAGCACGGCGTACCTCGACCCGTTCCGGGAGCGCCCGACGCTGGCGATGGAGTTCTTCATCCATGACCCCCTGACCGGCGAGGCGTACTCCCGCGACCCGCGCAACATCGCCCGCAAGGCCGAGGCGTACCTCGCGAGCACCGGCATCGGCGACACCGCGTTCTTCGCGCCCGAGGCGGAGTTCTACATCTTCGACAGCGCGCGCTTCGAGACCTCTGCCAACCGCGGCTACTACGAGATCGACTCGGCCGCGGCGGCTTGGAACACCGGCCAGGAGGAGGAGAACCGCGGCTACAAGGTGCGCTACAAGGGCGGCTACTTCCCCGTCACGCCGACCGACCACTTCGCCGACCTCCGCGGCGACATGGTGGCGCACCTCGAGCAGGCCGGCCTCACGGTCGAACGCGCCCACCACGAGGTCGGTACCGCCGGGCAGGCCGAGATCAACTACCGCTTCGACACGCTCCTGGCCGCCGCCGATGACGTGATGAAGTTCAAGTACATCATCCGCAACACCGCCTGGCAGGCCGGCAAGACGGCGACCTTCATGCCGAAGCCGATCTTCGGCGACAACGGCTCCGGCATGCACTGCCACCAGTCGATCTGGTCCGGCGGCGAGCCGCTGTTCTACGACGAGGCCGGGTACGCCGGGCTCTCGGATATGGCGCGCTACTACATCGGCGGCATCCTGCGCCACGCACCGAGCCTGCTCGCGTTCACCAACCCGACCGTCAACTCGTACCACCGCCTCGTACCCGGCTTCGAGGCACCGGTCAGCCTGGTCTACAGCCAGCGCAACCGCTCGGCGTGCGTACGCATCCCGATCACAGGTGCGAACCCGAAGGCCAAGCGCATCGAGTTCCGCTGCCCCGACCCGTCGGCCAACCCGTACCTCGCGTTTTCCGCGCTGCTGCTCGCCGGCCTCGACGGCATCCGCAACAAGATCGAGCCGCCGGAGCCCATCGACAAGGACCTCTACGAGCTCCCGCCCGATGAGCACGCACAGGTGCAGCAGGTCCCGACGTCGCTGGAGTCCGTACTCGACGCCCTCGAGGACGACCACGAGTTCCTCACCCAGGGCGACGTGTTCACCCCCGACCTGATCGAGACCTGGATCGACTTCAAGCGCACCCAGGAGATCGCACCGCTCGCGCTGCGACCGCATCCGCACGAGTTCGAGATGTACTTCGACATCTGAGCCACCCGCTGGGACCGACGTTTGGGCGCGACACGCGCGGCGTGTCGCGCCCGAACGTCGGCGTCACGGTGGCTCAGCCTTCGCTCGGCGAGGCTGCCCCGGACTTTGCCATCGCGACGACCAACAGCCACAGCGACGGCAGGTAGGCCGGGATCCGTTCGAGTCCGCCAAGTCCGATCCCGACATCAACCCGGGCCAGGAAGAGCACCGTGCACGTCAGCCCCGCGATGCCCGCTGCGATTGTCGCGATCCGCAAGGGGCCGGCCGCTGTACCGCGTGACAGGCCAAGGACCAGCAACCCGACGTTGCCAGCGAAGAAGATGAAAAGCGCCCCGAGGACATGCATGTTCTCGTTTACGTCGGCTGGATAGACGCCAGCCAACACGTACCCGATCCCCGAGGAGGCGATCAATGCCGTCGGGGTACGCAACAATCCGAGTGCCCGGCCGAGGATCAGCGTTCCGACCACGATACCGACGCCGAAGACGACGAACGACACGTTCATCAGGTCGTGCCACGGCGAGCACACGTAGCGGTCGTCAGGCCCCCACGACCCGCTGGTCACATTGCCCAGATCGCTGACGTTGTTCGTTGCCCAACTGTACGGGGTGTCCCATCTACTCTCCACGAGAAGCTGGACGACGAGGAACTGTACGAGGCTGGCGGCGATGACAATCGATCCCGCGGCGTACCTCGTCGAATGCGAAAGAGTCGTAGGCATGGACCTACTCTGCTGATGTTCAAGGTTCGGATACGTCGGGCCACGGAACCAACTAGTCGCGCCTCCGATCAGCCCCTGGTATGACCGCCTGCCATCAGCCCGAGCGTGGACCTATACGGACTCCCGTACCTATCGGATTCCTGGAGACCCGTCGAGCGTTGCGCGCAGCGTCGGCTTGTCGATCTTCCCGACCGGGTTCTTGGGGAGTTCGTCGACGCGGTCGATGCGTACGGGGAGCTTGTACGCGCTCAGGTGCTCGCGACAATGTGCGAGTAGTCCGTCTGCATCGACGTCAGCGCCGGGGCGCAACGACACGAATGCCGTCGGCACCTCCCCGAGGGTGTCGTCGGGCTGCCCGACGACGGCGGCCTCGAGCACCTCGGGGTGTCGGTAGAGCACCGACTCGATCTCCTTGGGGTAGATGTTCTCTCCGCCTCGGATGATCAGATCTTTCACCCGGTCGACGAGCACGAGGTATCCGTCTTCGTCGAATCGCCCGACGTCACCCGTACGCAGCCAGCCGTCGACGATCGTACGAGCGGTCTCGTCGGGCTGGTGGAGGTAACCGGCCATCACCGTTGGCCCCGCGATGACGACTTCGCCGACCTCGCCGGCGGGCAGCGTGGTCCCCTCGGGGTCGATGACACCCACCTGCTGACCGGGCAGCGGTAGCCCGACCGTGCCCGGCTTACGTACTCCGTCGAGCGGGTTGATCGTCGACGCGCACGTCGTCTCAGAAAGCCCGTACCCCTCGACGATCGTCAGGCCGAAACGTTCTTCGAAGGAGGAGATGAGCTGGGCCGGCATCGGCGCGGCACCGCACACGGCGAAGCGCAGAGACGACGTGTCGGGCCGCACCTCGTCCGGGAGCGCGCTGAGCATGGCGTAGATGGCGGGAACCGCAGAGAAGTACGTCGGCCGAAGTCGCTCGACGTCGGAGAAGAAGCGTTCGCGGGAGAACTTGCCCGTGATCGACACGCGCCCGCCGGCCCGTAACGGGGTCAGCGTGCCGAGCACGATGCCGTTGGCGTGGAAGAGCGGCAGGATGAGCAGGCTGTGGTCGTCGGCGGTGATGCCCAGCCACTCGATGAACGACTCGGTCATGGCGTCGAGGTTGCCGTGGGTGAGCATGACACCCTTCGGCTGACCGGTCGTACCGCTCGTGTAGATCAGCATCGCCAGGTCGTCGGCCGACAGCTCAGCGACCGCCGGTCTGCTCGGCGACGTCAGGTCGCCGACGCCGATGGTGGTCACGTCGGCAACGGAGCTCGTACCGTCGGCCGTGACGAGGAGCACCGACCGCGCGTCGTGAACCTGATGCGCCGCCTCGGCCCCGGTGAGCACCGGATTGAGTGGGTTGACCGTCGCGCCGATCCGCCACGCGGCGAACAGCACGACGACGAGCTCAACCCGGTTGTCCAGCTGGACCGCGACGACATCACGCGGGCCGACGCCGTGGTCGACCAACGCCCCGGCCGCCGCGCTGACGCGGGCGGCGAACTCACCGTTGCTCAGGCTCGCCAGGTCATCGGCGAGCGCCGGAGCGTCGGGGTCGTCCGCGACCCGGTCGTTGGGGAGGTTGGCGAAGTGCATGATGTCGTTCCCGTATGTCTCGATCAGTCGACCGTCACGACCGGGGCCTGTACGAGACCGAGGCCGTGTAGCTGGCCGAGCAGCTCTCGGTGTCCGAACGCCTGGCAGCCCGACGCGAAGCCGACCTTCTTCGGCGGCTGCTGGAGCAGCGAGTACGCCGCGTACGCCTGCAGCATGCCGGTCTGCTTGTAGTTCTCCTTGCCGTGGATGACGACATGCGAGCGCCCCAATGGACCCGACGCGTGGACGGAGTCCATGGACTTGTTGACGCGCGGGTTCTCCCGTGGCGGCATCTCGCTCATGACTTGTGAGGCCGTTTCTGCGAGCGCAGCGTACTTCTGCTCGACGCCCATGCCTTCGGTCGCTTGGATGGCGCCGGACACGATCTGCGGAACCGCGAGCATGAGTCCGCGGTTGAACACCCCGCCGAGCGCTCGCACGTTGGCGACCCGCGGGTCCTTGCGGTACCAGACCGGATGCGAGGTGCCGCCCCACGGCAGCGCCAGCGCGACTTCGTGCTGACCCGGGATGTTGAGGTGATAGTGCCCGGCCTCCGGGTCGAACGGCACGTACGCGTTCTGCTCGAGGTAGTGCGCATCGGATAGCGCAGCGTTGAACAGGATGGTCTGAGTCGAGGCGATCGTCGGACTCCCGCCCCAGAAAACCGCGATGTCGAGGGTGTCGAGGCCGGGCTTCTCCAGGGCGATCTCGGCAGCAATCTCGCCGATCGTGTACATCTGCGCCAACCCGGGAGACAGCAGGAGTCCGGCCGCGGCGAAGTCGGCGCCGTACTTCTCGTCGCACGACATGACCCAGTCCTGCTCACCGGTCGTGTCCGCGTAATGCGCACCGGCGGCCAACGACGCCTCGACCACCTCAGGTCCGAAACGGCTGAAGGGGCCGACGGTGTTGAGCACAACCGACGCGCCGGAGAACAGCTTCGTCAGCGCACCGACCTCGTGTTTGGCTTGAACGATCTCGTAGTCGGCGGTCTCGATGCCCGGCACGTGTGCGGCCATCGATCGAGTGAGCTTGTCCTCGTCGCGGCCGGCGGCGAGGAAGGGTACGCCGTACTCGCGGAGGTACTCGCAGATGAGTCGGCCGGTGTATCCGGATGCGCCGTAGACGACGACGGGCTTGTTGCTCATGTTGAGCTCCTTGTTGTTCGGGGGTGCGGAGATGACTGAGCTCGGTGAGTCACATGCCCATGCCGCCGTCGACGGAGAGCGCGACGCCGTTGACGAACGCGGAGTCCTCCGACGCAAGGAAGGCCACCCCGTCGGCGATGTCCTGCTCGGTCGCGAGCCGGCCTGATGGGGTCAGCCCGACCACGGCCGCGACGGCTTCATCGGGCGAGCCGAAGAGCCCGAGCTCGGCGGTGTCTTGAGCAAGTTGCGCACCCATCGCATTGGGTACGAGCCCCGGGCAGACGGTGTTGACCCGTACGCCGTAGCCGAGCCGTCCGGATTCGGCGGCAGCGACCCGCGAAAGCCGGTCGACAGCCGATTTGGAGGCGGAGTACGCCGCGATGCCAGGAAATGCGATGGTCGCCGCAACCGAGGCGACGTTGACGATCGCTCCCCCGGCACCGGCTGGACCTTCTGGCCGCATCGCGCGGAACCCGTGCTTGATGCCGAGCATTGTTCCGACGACGTTGACATTCATGATCTTGCGGACGTTCTCGGGATCGAGATCGACGAACAACTCGGTGATCTCGATACCCGCGTTGTTGACGACGACGTCGAGGCCGCCGAGTGCGGCGATTGCGTCCGGCATCGCCGCCTCCCATGACGCATCGTCGGTGACGTCGAGCTCGACGTACGCGGCTTTGCGACCTTGATCGGTCAAAGAACGTGCGCTGGCGGCGCCGGCGTCGGCATCGATGTCGCCGAGCACAACGGTGGCTCCCCGTGCAGCCACCGTTTCGGCCATCTTGAGCCCGAGTCCGCGGGCGCCACCAGAGATGAGGACCTTCCGGCCGCTCAGATCGCACGTTGCCATTTCGCACTTCCCATCTGCCGTGAAATATGACCAGAGTCACAGCAGACCAGAATTTTGGACAGTTGACAAGAGAAAACTTGACGATCGTCCAATCGATTGGCGAGCATCTGAAGCAACGGGCGCTCGATCGGCGAATACACTCTCGACTAGCAGACGAAGGGGTTCCGGCAGTGGTCACGTACAGCGAGCGGGTCGAGAAGGCCGCCACCGACAAGTTCGGTGCACGCCGCGACCAGCTCGCCGAGTCTGCGCTCAAGACACTCGCCGAGCGTGGCTACGCCAACACCGGTCTGCGCGACATCGCCGAGAACTCCGACTTCTCCCACGGAGTCCTGCACTACTACTTTCGCGACAAGAACGACCTCATCCAGCACTGCGTACGCCAGTACAAGACCGACTGCGCGACCCACTACGACGAGATCGTCGAGACCTCGCAGACAGCCGACGAGCTGATGAGTCGTTTCTGTCCGGCCTTGGCCGGAACCCTCCGCGACGACGCCTCGATGCACCGCCTCTGGTACGACCTGCGCAACCAGAGCATGTTCGACGCAGAGCTCACACCCGTCATCCAGGAGATCGATCACCTGCTGGAGCAGATGATCTGGCGGATCGTCACCCGCTACGCCGAGCTCGCGGAGTCAGAGGTCTCCGTACACCCCGCGCTCGCGTACGCGATGTATGACGGGATGTTCGAGCAGTCGCTCGTGGCCTTTCTGGCAGGCGATCTGGCGGCCCTTGACGCCGTCGAGCAGCACAGCAGGCGGCTGCTGCAACTGCTAGTGCCCTGAGCGACAGTGCGCGGGGCGCCGGTCGCGGGCTGGATCTCACCGTGAGCCTGTTTACAAATTAGGTTCTTGATGGAACACAAATTGTCATTGCGAGCTGATCTCATCAGCGTCAGCGAAACGGCGCCGCAACTTCGATGGCAATCTCCATGCCAGTGCCCGTCAACACAACAAGCGGACATCTGACGGGCCCTGTCGCACCTAGGCTTGATCTTCGTCGCCGCAGTTCTGAGGTCCAACAGCACGGACGACACTCCAAGTGCCTGTCTCCGGGTTCCTAGCCGATGACCACGGTCTGCGACGGCGCCCGACACGCAACGCAGAACGCGATTGCATCAGCGAAAGAACTGCTTGAGGTACGCCCGCAACGGCGGGTCGCACACGTAGATGTACGTGCCAAGCATTCCGCGGGTGAGAAGAACGGCGTAGATGTTTCGGACGAAGGTCAGCACGTCGTCGTCGCTGTACGTCAGGTTGCGTTTTCGGTTGTTCTCCATCCCCTTCGTGTCGAAGTACTCGCTCCGATCAAAGCGGAGTCGCCGAGTGATGGGGTCGAAACGCAGATCGTTGCCGACTATGACTCCCGCATAGTTGAGGTCGTACCCCTGAATCGTATGGATGGATCCGACTTCGTCGGGCGCATTCGGTGAGTTCACCCAATCGACCTCGGCGGAGTTCCATCGCAACTGGACACCGTCAAACTCAAGGTCGTATGCCGTTTTGTCGATACGGCTCCGCCAAGGCCATGCGTACCCGGCGACCAGGCGGGCAAGCCCGACCTCGTCGTCCCGCTGACGTATTGCGGCACGCATCGCGCCAAGATCCTCGAAATGGCGCAGGTCGTAACCGTCAAACTGACGCGGTACGGGTGGGTTCGGCGACAGGACGCTCCGCACGTAGGACACGTAGTCGCTTCCGGCGCCGACGCGCATCTGCGAGGTGAGTGGATACCGCCGGTCCTGTAGTTCAGCGTCACGTGTGAGCGTCTCGATCGCCCGGAGAGGAAGGTCGGCAGGGCGTACAGCCTGTGCAGCATCGACAAGGAAGAGTTGATGGGTGCTCTGCTGCTCGACCCAGTCGAGTTGGGTCAACTCCGGATCGTCAGTCCCAAACAGAGCTCGATTGATATCGCCGAACTGTCGATTCCTGATTCCGGACGACTGATTTGCTCGCTGCTTGAGTCGATGCGTCTCGTCGACGATGAGCAGATCGAATCCTTCTTTGCTCGCTCCGACCTGGAACGGGGTGAGGACCATGTTTGCGTCCAGCCCTGGGGTCTGTTTGAACACCCGTTTGATCGACGTCCGCAGTGACTGCTGCGGTACGACGAGGCCGAAGCGAAATCCCTCGACCAGATCTCGATATCCTTCCAGGAAGAACTCCGACAGCGGTGAGTCACCCGCGATCTCGTCGACCGGCGGGCGCACGTTGGCTGCCACGATGTCCGAGAGCAGCTTCATGAGATAGATCGCGACTACCGTCTTGCCTGTGCCGGGCTCGCCCTGTATAACGATCCGGCTCGACGAACCCGTGCGCAGGTCCTCGAACAGACCATCCAGGATGTCTTCGACCGCCGTCGCTTGGTCCGGTGTGAGTGCCTTGAACGGAGATAGCTTGAAGAGGTCGTCATTGACGATGTCGCGCCTCGACCGAGTGAATACGTCGCTCCCGCGCAGTGCTTCGAAGATCTCCTCGAACGTTTCGCGATAGGCATCGCGCCCGTAATAGTCGGCGTCGGTGATGCCCTCGTTTCCGTTCAGCACCTGGTAACGCCCGTCGCCCGAGAGGAGACGGATCAGGTACGACTCGAGGTCGAGGCAGACTGACTTATTGAACGTCCTATCGAGAACCACCATCGTACGATCCAGTGCAGCTTTGGATGGCGACTCGAGGTGTTGGCGCAACCGCGCAACGACGTTGAGGGACTCGCCGACGTAGACCTTCTCCTCACCATCGAGGATGTAGACGACCGGCCAGTTCGCATACCTGCGGTCCTGCTCCGGAAGACGCACGATCAGCTCGCGTGCGAACTCGAATCTCTCGACTCTAAAGGTCGTCATACTTCGTGCTCCTGCCACGAGCCTTCTCGACCGGATACTTCTCTCGCGTCACAGCGAGCTTGTCGAGCACGATCTGGTCAGGGTCGACACCGAGGCGTGCGGCAAGTAGAAGACAGTACGTAAGGACATCCGCCAGCTCGTCCACGACTCGAGCGCCGGGAGCGTCGTCGCTCCACTGGAAGCACTCCAAGAGTTCGCCGGCCTCAATGACGATGCTCTTTGCGAGGTTCCCGGGCGTGTGGAACTGTGTCCACTCTCGTTCTGCGACAAAGGCCCGCAACTGCTGGTCAACCTCGTCCGCGTTCTTCCCCACCGAAACGCCTCCGATCCGGAACTCGTTTCGGTCGTGTCTATCAGACACTTCCACACAGATCGCAAGCGTCACGCCGTCAGGACGCCGGCTTCATCACACCTGCGGCGTCCGGCGTGTTCTCAGACACGCGATGTTTACAACCGAGCACGTCGCTGTGGCGGGCTTACGACCCGGGACCGTTGACCCAACGCGTCGCTCTGATGCGGCCGATTACGGTCACAAACGAACACACAAGTCTCAGACCGTTCGGCTGGGCGAGCGGATCTGCACGTCACCCACATCGCCGGAAACGACGAGAAGGTGCTAGGACGCAGCGACCAGTTGTGGGGTCTTCGCTTTCCACGCGAGCGGGATGACGGTTGCGAGCAGGCCTATCGCCATCAGCACCAGCCACATGGCTGGGTAGCTGAAGTGTTCGACGACGAAGCCCGCTGCCGGCGGGCCGCACATGAAGCCCAGGAAGAGGCCGAGTGACACCCGACCCGTGGCGCGCCCGATCGAGTCCGCGGGGGTGGCGTTGAGGACGGCGACCATCACGAGCACGTTGGCGGCAAGGGCACTGAAGCCGAACAGCCCGGCGGCCGGCCACACGAGCCAGGTGCCGATGTGCTCGGTCAGCACGATGGCGACCAGTGCTAAGACCGTGATCACGGACAGCCAGCTCATGGGCGTACGAAGGTCGCTCACGTCCTGCACGCCCCTGCCCCACAGGAACCTCGCGATCACGCCGACACCGCCAAGCACGGCGACAACCAGCCCGGCATCGGAGGCGGAGAGGCCGAGCTTCACGTGGGCGTACAGGGGTAGGTAGACGTTCGTCGCCTGAGCGACAGCACCCGCTGCGAAGGCGTACGCGAACAGCCAGGCGACAGCCAAAGTCGGTGGCCCAGAGCCGGAGGGCGCGACCACGCGGCGGCTATCAGAGCCACTCGTCGTTGGCACGGTCGCGAGAATCCCGACGATGGCAACGACACAGCACACGGCGAGCGCGTTGCGCCATCCCCACCAAACCGCGAGCGGAGGCAGCAGGAGTCCCGCCATCAGCTGACTTGCCTGTACGCCGGACTGCTTGATGCCAAGGATCGACCCGCGTCGACGTACGTCTACCCGTTCGAGCAGGTAGCGGTTGGTCGCCGGATTGGCCAGTGCCTGCGCGACGCCCGACAGTACGAGGGCCACCAACAACACCGTCAGTCCGGGAGTGATGGCTGCGCCCAGAGTCGCGACGCCGGAGACCGCAAAGGTCGCGACGAACAGGCCGCGCAGTCCGATCCGGTCGGCGAGCCAGCCGCCAGCCGTGGTCGCCAGGCTCGCCGCGGCGAATACGACCAACCAAAGCTGCCCGTACTGACCGACGGACAGCTCGAGGTCGTCGACGACCAGCGGACCGAGCGCCGCGAGTGCGTAGTGCGTCAAGGGGCCGACGCCCATGGCCATGGCCAGGTAGGCCGCGATGAACCAGGACGCCGGCTGCCTCGACTTCACGACCGGTGTGGCCGGGTCACTTCAGACCGTCGTAGATGACCGAGTCCGGCGGGGTCTTCTTCAGGTAGCCGGTCTCCTGGCCCGCCTTGAACACCGAGGCGATCCCGTCGGACACCTCGCTCGCCGGAACGACATTCATGCGCAAGCGTTCGTCGTTGTTCTCGATCAGGTCCTGGATCACGCCCGCGTCACCATCGGGGATCTCGGCGGCGATGATCTCCGAGGCTTCCTCGGGGTTCTCCATGGTCCAGTCGGCTGCGGCCTTGTACGTGTCGTACATCGCCTGCACCTCGTCGGGATGGTCCTCGGCCCAGTCGGACTGCGCCGCCACCCCGAGGTACGGGATCTCATCGGTGCCGAACTCCGTGCTCCACTTCTGGTCGTCCAGATCGACCGTCTCGATGTCGGAGTTCTTCTCCACCAGCGTCGAGTACGCGGGCTCCCACAGCTGAGTGGCGTCCGTACGCCCCGTCTGCGCCATCGTCGAGAGACCAGCGGTCGTCTGGTTCTGCGTCTCGACGTTGTCGAGAGACAATCCGGCCTTCTCCGCGAACCACTGGAACATCGCGTAGTTCGTCGTACCCGTGGCCGCGGCAAGCGTCTTGCCGTCGAGGTCGGGGAGCGCCTTGATGTCGGACTCCTGCGTGACAACCGTCCCGTAGAAGTCGAACAGGTTGAACAGGTACGTCACATCGGAGTCGCGTTCCGTACGAAGACCTTCCGAGAGCAGCGCCGCGCTCGCACCGACGTCGTAGTGTCCGGCACCGAACTCGGTGTTGTAGTTGTCCGGCGTCGCGTACGTGAAGGTCATGTTGATGTCGTTGTCCTCATCGAGTTTCTGGTCCTCGATGACCGCAGGCAGGAAGGCGCCTAGCGACGGCGCCTGGAACGCGACGACCTTGACCTCGGTCGCATCCGATCCCGAGCAGGCGGTCAGGCTCATCGCCGACACCAGCGCCAGTGCGCCCACGACGGCGGGGGCACGATGCTTGCGAGATTGAAGCCTGGCGAGATATCTGAGTGGGTTGCGGGGCACGGTGTCCTCACTTCTGTGCATGGTGGTCGCCGGATTCGACGACCACCGGGTTACCAATGGATTCAGCCCCCGATTGGTGTTGACCGTTCGGTCGGATACGGCAGTACGTAGGTCACTGGGATGTGTCCGATCCGGCTCGTACGGCCGCGGCTGCGTCGACCGATGAGTACGCCGACGACGCCGGTCACGAGCGCCACTGCACCCGGCACGGCGGCACGTCGAAGCAATGGCAGCGCGATCGTGCGCATGACGTCGAGCTGCTCGCTCGACCCTGCGTCGGCCGCCGAAGCCTGCGGCGTACCGACCGTCTGCGGGCCTGCGGATGGCGTCGCCTCCGCAGCACTACTCGCACCCTGCTCGATCATGGTCTCGAGTCGATTGACGAACTCCTTGACCAGTGAGTCGCTGACCTCGCTGAGCAGGCTCCGACCGAACTGCGCCGCGCGACCGCTGATCGCCAGCTCGGTCGACACATCGACCAGTGTCTGCTCGCCCTCGGGCTTGAGCGAGGCTGTGATGAGCGCACTGGCAGAACCGCTCCCCTTCTCCTCGCTCCCGCGCGCCTCGATCACGGCCCGGCGGCCGACCTCGTCACGCTCACGGAACGACGCAACGCCGCGGTACTTCGCGCTGATCGGTCCGATCCGAGTCGACAGGCCGCCGCGGTACTCCCCCTCGACGACGTCGTCCAGATGCGCACCCGGCAGGCACTTGGCGACCTTCGGCAGGTCGAGAAGCAAGTTCCAGGTGTCTTCGACCGGCAAGGAGACGCGGAACTGGTGGTGGAGTTCGATCATCGTGACGCCTTCTCATCATCGGCCGCCCAGTACGAAACCGGCTGGAGGTTTCGGCTCGTCATCGACTCGACGATCGGACCGTCCTTCTCCGACTCGGCCTTCGCCGTCTTCCACTCTGCATCCTGCTGGAAGCCTTGCCACGCTGATGCCTGAGCGTCGCTGTCCGCGAAGCTGAGCAGATAGAGGATGCGGGTCGGATCGGATTCGTCGGTCCAGAATCCGACGACGTTCAGTCCGTGACGTTCGAACAGCGGCAGGGTTGCGTCGCGGAACCGATCATGCACCTTAGTCTCGGCGCCATCGGTTGCGACGTACTCGCGAAGCTCATAGATCATGCGGACTTCTCCTGTAGGGATGGGGACATGGACTCGGCGGCGCGGTCGAGCGCCTCGGTGACGACGCGCTCGACAAGTGCGCCGGCTACATCCCGCCGATACTCGGCGGTCGCGTGCAGGTCGCCGGTCGGCTCGATACCTACCTGAGCGCGCTCGGCAGCGGCCTCGATCGTGCGTACGTCCGGGCGCTGTCCGAGAAGCAGCGATTCGGCGCTCTCCGCACGGTGCGGCGTACGCTCGACACCGGTGAGGCAGATGCGGGCCTGCTCGACGGTGCCGTCGGCGGCCAGCGTGATCTGTGCTCCCGCGCCGACAAGTGCGAAGTCGCCGCGGCGGCGAGCGACCTCGTCGAATGCAGCACCGGTACGCGCGGGAGCGGGCTTCACCTTGAGCTCTACTAGCATCTCATCGTCGCGAAGGGCCGTTACCAGGTTGGCGACGAAGAAGTCGGCAGCGTCGATCTCCCTGCGGCCTTGCGGACCCGCGACGACCACTACGGCGTCGAGTGCTCGAATCACCGCGGGCATCTCGGCAGCAGGGTCGGCGTGGGCGACGCTGCCTCCGAGTGTTCCCCGAGCGCGGATCGCACGATGCGCGATGTGTGGCAGAGCTTCGGCGATCAGCGGTGCTGACTCGCGTACGGCAGCCGACCGATGCGCACTGTCGTACGTGACCATCGCACCGATCGAAAGTTCATCGACGCTCCGGTGCACGGTCGTCAGTGACGCAATCCGACTCAGATCGATCAGGTGCTCCGGTCGGGCAAGCCGGAAGTTGAGCAGCGGGATGAGGCTCTGGCCGCCGGCCAGCACCTTGCTCTCGTCGCCGTACTTCGCAAGCAGGGCAGTCGCCTCAGCCACGGTCGTCGGCCGGTGCAAGTCGAAGTCGACCGGCTTCATCTCAGCCCCCCGAGGAAGAGCTCGCGAGCATTACCGCCTTCGACCTGTACGCGGGTCTCAGCGTCCAGACCCGCGGCCTCGATGACATTGCGCGGCTTGAGGTCACCGATCGGGAACGGGTAATCGGAGCCGAGCAGCACCTTCTGCGCGCCGACCTTGCCGAGCAGGAACTGCAGCGCATCGGAGTCGAAGACCACCGAGTCGAAGTAGAGCCGGGCGAACGACTCCAGCGGGTCTGCGGTGGAGTCCGGGTTGACCGCGTGGTTCTGCACCAACCGGCCGAGGACGTACGGCAGCGCCGCACCCGCATGTGCCACCAGGATCTTCGCGTTCGGGTACTTCGCGGGTAGTCCCGCGTACAGCAGCCGGGCGAGCGTCACGGTCGTGTCTTCGAGTCGCGCCAGGCCGTTGACCAGGCCGAAATCGTGATACCGCTCGCCGGCTCCGCCGAATCCCGGATGCAGGAAGATGACGGATCCGGTCTCATCGGCCGCCTCCCAGAACGGCGCGTACGCCGAGTCGTCGAGATCACGACCGGCAGCACGGGTCGCCACCATCGCGCCAGGCAGACCCGCCTTGTGGTGTAGGCGAAGTAGCTCGGCGGCGCGTTCCGGCGCCTGTAACGGAACCGTGCCGAGCACGACAAGTCGTTCATCGTTGGCGGCGGCCGCGCGCAGCCCGCCGGTGAGCACCGACGACCACTCAGCGCCTTCGTCGGCCGGGAGTTGGTAGCCGAAGATGTCGAGCCAGCCGCCGACGACCTGCAGGTCGATGCCGTGCTCGTCGAGCCAGTCGGTGCGACGTGCGAGATCCGACAGCCCCGGCGCGACAGGACGCGTCGGCGCCCCACCATTGAACGCCACCCGGTACGTGGACTCGTGTGGCGTCACGTCGATGTTCGGAAAGCGACCGTGACCGCCGACGAGGTCGGTGAGCAGGTCGGTCGGCACCAGGTGAGCGTGTACGTCGATGACGGCATTGCTTGCGTGCGTAGAGGAGTCGGTCACGGGCGGTCCTTCGATTCGTTGCGGACCGCCTGTAGCTCGGTCCAGATGTCGCTCGGTTTGATGGGCAGGGAGTGGATGGGCGCGGCGCTGTGTGCGGTCAGCGCATCGTTGACCGCGCCGGCCACTGCTGCCGGTGCACCCATGTAGCCGGCTTCGCCAACACCCTTCTGGCCATGGGATGTGAATGGCGACGGCGTGCACTGCTCGGCGTCGACGATGTCGGGCACCTCATGGGCGCTGGGAAGCAGGTAGTCCATGAACGACTGCGTCAGCGGCTGGCCGTCGTCGTTGAACGCGAACTGCTCGTACAGCGCGACACCGATTCCGTGCGCGGTGCCGCCGTACACCATTCCGCGTACGACATCGGGATTGACGACGGTGCCGCAGTCGTGGGCGATGAAGTACCGCAGCAGGTCGACTTTCGCCGTACGCGGGTCGATCTCGGCGAGAACTACGTGAACCTCGAACGAGTAGCACGGATAGAGCTGCACTGTGCCGTCCGGCGCGGTCAACGTGCCGGAGCGCGGCGTATGCGCAACGTGGACAACTTCCAGCCCGGGTTGCATTCCCGGAGGCATCAGGTGCTGTTTGCGGTGCGCGATCGCCACGAGCTCGTCCCACCCGAGCGAACGGTCGGGGTCAGCGACGGCGACCACGGAGCGGTCCCGATACTCGACCTCGGCCCGCGCCAGACCGAGCGTCCGCGCGCCGATCTCGCAGAGCTTGTCCTTCAACTCGTGCGCCGCTCCATGGATCGCACGGCCGAGCACAATCGTCATCCGGCTACCGACCGGGCTCTGCGACGGGAACCCGGACAACGAGTCCGCGCGCACGACCGCGACCTGCTCTGGGTGTACCCCGAGCTCCTCGCCGACAAGAGTGGCGACCATCGTCTCGTGCGCCTGACCGGCCGACGAGATGGAGATGATCGCCGTGACCGCGCCCGCCCCGTCGACCCGGATCCGGCAGGCCTCGGGAAAGGTGGACTTGTCGTTCTTCGGGTTCATGATGTTCTCGAAGATCGCGTTGCCGCCACCCGGCTCGAGACACGCGGCAACACCGATGCCCGCAAGCCTTCCGCTCTTCCGCAGCGAGTCGCGCTCCTCAGCCAGGGCAGGCAGCTCAGAGAGCTCGATCGCGCGATCCAAGACGGCGGCGTAGTCGCCCGAGTCGTACTCGGTGCCGCTGGGGATGCGGTACGGGAACTCGTCGGCCTGGATGAAGTTGCGGCGTCGCAGCTCCATCCGGTCCATGCCCAATTCGCGCGCCACCGCATCGACGGCCGCCTCGATCGCATAGTTGGTCGGCGACTGTCCGAACCCGCGTACGGCTACCTGGCCCGTCTTGTTGGTCGTGACCGCCGTTGCGTTGTACTCAGCGCTGGTGATGCGGTACGGACCGACGATCGCTCCGATCGGCTTCGCCAGCTGCAGCGGCGATCGACCCGGGTACGCGCCCTCGTCGTCGAGTACGTCGATGCGGATGTGGGTGAACTCTCCGTCGCCGGTGTACGCGAGCTCGACCTCGAACACCCGGTCGGGTCCGTGAAAGTCCCCGCCGTGCATGTTCTCGCTGCGGTCCTCGATCAGCTTCACGGGTACGCCGAGCTTGCGCGCGAGGAACCCGGCGAGCACACCGTGCTTGATGCCGCGTTTGACGCCGTAACTGCCGCCTACATCGACGTCGAAGTGCACGCGTACTTGGTTTGTGGGGATCCGGAGCGCATCGGCGACCTGGTCGGGGAACTGCGGCATCTGGATCGACGCCCACACGTCGAGCACCTCGCGATGCGGGTCCCACGACGCGACGACGCCGAAGGTTTCCAACGGCACGGTGGAGTTGCGGTTCCAGCGTGTACGCACCGAAACCGACGACGTCGAGCGTTCGCGGTTCTCGTCGACCGGCCCCCACGCGAACTCCCGCTTCGCCATGACGTTCGTGCCGTGGGTCGGGTGGACGAGCGGCGCGTCCGGCTGTGCGGCGCGCTCGGGGTCGAGGATGAACGGAAGCGGTTCGTAGTCGACGTCGACGAGCTCTGCGCCATCTTCGGCGACTGCACGTGAGGTGGCGACGACCGCGGCGACCCACTCCCCTGCGTACCGTGTCGACTCGACGGCCAACGGTCGCCATTGGACCTCGGGTACGTCGAGATACTGCCGCAGTGCTTCGGTGGACTTCGCCAGCTCTGCACCGGTGAGCACCGTCACGACACCGGGCAATTCCAGTGCCTGCTCGACATCGATGCTGACGATTCGGGCGTGCGGGAACGGGCTCGTCACGAGCCCGACATGCACGGTTTCCGGCGGCGTAATGTCCGCGACGTATCGTCCCTTGCCGGTCACGAACCGGCGGTCCTCGCGTACGCGCGACGGTTTCGAGAGGTACGTATGGTCGGCCGCCTCGTTCGAGGCTGCTGCGTTCGGAGTCTCTGTTGGTGCGGTCATCGGCCGACACCATCCACGCTGAGGGCGCTTTCGTCGGTCTGGCTCGCGACCACCTGCTCAACAGCCTCGCGGATCTGCACATAGCCCGTGCAGCGGCAGATGTTGCCTCCGATCGCGTCGTCGATCTCCTCCCGCGAAGGCTGCGCATTCTGATCGACGAGCGCTTGGACCGCGAGCACCATGCCGGGCGTACAGAAGCCGCATTGCAAAGCATGCGTACGACAGAAGGCGTCCTGTACGTCGGTGAGCTCGCCGTCCGGTCCCGACGCGCCCTCGATGGTGGTGATCGCCTGCCCGTCGGCCTGCGCAGCGAGCATGATGCACGAACGCACCGGTTGTCCGTTCAGCAAGACGGTGCAGGCCCCGCACACTCCGTGCTCGCACCCGAGGTGGGTGCCGGTCAGGCCGAGGTCGTCTCGAAGGAAGTCGGCCAGGCTCGTACGGGCAGGTACGCAAGCAGGGCGCTGTTCGCCGTTCACCTCGACGGCTATTTCACATTGGTGGGCCATGTCAGACCTCTTCTGCCGGTTGCGGTGTTTCTGGTCGCCCTTCACGGCGATCTCTGCTGAAGCTGGAGACGAATCGCGCGAAGGCCGTGGGGTTGTCGACGTTTGACAGGTGCCCGGAGTCGGGCACGATCCGGAACTCCGCCTGGGCAATTCCGTCGACGATCTTCTCCGAGAGCGGGCGCGGAGTCTTGTTGTCGCGATCACCCCACAGCACGAGCGTCGGTGCTTCGACCTTTGCGAGTTGATCGTCGATGTCGACCCCGAAGCAGGCGCGTACGGCGGCGATGTAGCTCGCTGCGTCCATCTCGGCGATCGCTCGGCGTACCGACTCGGCACCGGCCGGAATCGGCTCCTCGAAGGTGTCAGCGACGTACTCATCTGCCACCACGGGCATCGGCGCCGCGCTGGCGCGATCGACGAGCGTACGGATCTTCGCCTCGGAGATGTCGCGCGGCAGCGATGCGAAGCTATCCGCAACGACAAGTCCGGCAACGAGCGACGGATGCTTGGCGGCAAAGGCAATCGCCTGGATGCCGCCCAAGGAGACGCCGACGAGCAGCACCGGGTAGCCGTCGATCTTCTGCAGGAGGCGATGAAGGTCGTCGACCCAGTGCTCCACCGACGCCTCTGGTGACGGGTCGGACAGGCCGTGTCCACGACAATCCGGCACGATCACGCGGTGTGCCGTCACGAAGGCGTCGATGCAGTCGTGCCACATCCGCCCGTCGGTGCCGAGGCTGTGCAAGAGCACCATTGTCGGCTGGGCCGGCTCTCCGTACTCGCGATAGGCAAGCGCGTACTCGGTCGAACCGCCCGTGTCTCTGAGGGTCACGAGGCAGACCTACCTGCGCTCGTGAGGACGTCGCTCGGTGCGGCCGGGGTTTCTGCTACCGGCTCCATCGCTGCCAAGATCCTTGTACGCAAGGCCTCTCGATCGGCGTCCGACGCATCGGCGGGGATGGTCACATCGTCGGAGAGGTGGCCGGGCGCGCGGAGCACGAGCACGCGGTTGCCCAGCGAGAGTGCCTCACCGATGTTGTGCGTGATCACGACCCCTGTTTTGCCGCCGCTGCGTACGAGCTCGACGAACTCTGCGCGGAGGTTCTTGGCCGTGATCTCGTCGAGCGCCGAGAACGACTCGTCGCACAGGATCAGCTCGGGATCAACGGCGAACGCCCGCGCCAGCGACACACGCTGGCGCTGCCCTCCCGACAACTGGTGGGGGTACGAACTCTCGCGCCCCTCGAGACCGAGCCTGGCGAGCCAGTCGCGTGCGCGCGGCTCCCACTCCGACTTCTCCACCCCGGCGAACTTCATTCCGACGCAGACGTTCTGCAGTGCCGTGCGCCACGGGAGCAGACGCGCGTCCTGGAAGACCACGGCGACCTTCTGTCGGAACCAGTCGAACTCGGCGTACGGATCGTGGCCTTGTACGCGCACCGTGCCCTGCGTAGGGGCGAACAGCCCGAGGGTCAGGTTGAACATCGTCGACTTGCCACAACCCGTGACTCCGACGACCGAGACGATCTCGTTGCGCGCGATGCTGAAATCGAGGTTGCTGATCGCCTGATGACCCGGGAAGGACTTCTGTACCTGGTCGAACTCGATGATGTTGCCACCGACTGATGTGCTGGCACTCATAGCTGCCTCACTTCGCATTCACGGTCTGGGGTGCGGGTGCGCTCGCCGTCGACTGGCGGTTCGCCGCCGGCATGGGTACGGCGCGGTAGCGCAGGACGTACGCTTCGACGCCGTCGATCACGGCCTGCAGGATCAACATGCAGATCGCCAGCAGTAAGGTCCACGAGACGACGGACGCCATATCGAACAGCTGCTGAGCCGTGAGCAGCTGCGAGCCGACGCCAACGGTGGCGCCGACCAGCTCGGCGATCAGCACCATGCGGATGCCGAGGCCCAGGTTGACCTTCCACGCGGTGAACAGGCCGGGGGTGATCGACGGGAAGGTCACCTCGCGGAACAGCGCCCACCGCGACGGCCGGAACGACCGCGCCATATCGCGCAGCTCCGCGGGAATCGCACGGTAGGAGTCGTACGTCTGGAGGACGAAGCCGGGCAGCGTCACGAGCAGCATGACGAAGAAGACGCGAGTCTCGACGTCGATGAACCAGATGACGGCGATGATCACCCAAGACAGGGACGGAACGCCCTGGATGAAGCGCACGATGGGTAGCAGGTACCCGGCGGCCGGCCGGTTCGCGCCGGTGAGCAGGCCGATAGCGGTACCGACGATGAAGGAGCAGACGAGCCCGAAGCCCACTCGTGCGAGTGTCGTGAAGAGGTTCGTCAGCCCCTCCTCGGTCGTGATTGTCTCCCACATGCGTGACGTGACCTCGGAGATCTGCGGGACGTTGTAGCCTCCGACCACCGTCGCCGCGATCTTCCACACAACGAGGAAGGCCGCGATCAGGACGACGATCTTCAGGTCGGCGAAACGCTTCCAGACAGGCTCCTTGGCGGTCTTCGGGACAGCGTCAGCCATGGCTTCGGATGCGGACATATCGATTCCTCAAAGTGGTCGTTGCAAGAGTTCGGCGCCGGTTTCAACCAGCGGGCTGTGCGACCGACGCGTCGGCGGTGACGACGTCGGACGGACCGCCTAACGCACGCGAGATCTCAACGGCCGCGTCGAGGGTCAGCTCGCGCAGGTCGTCGAATCGATCGGCGGAGAAACGGTGATCGGGCATGCAGAGCCCCACCGACGCAACCACGCTTCCGGTGTGGTCGCGTACGGGTGCGGCGATTCCGCTGACCTCGTCGCGGTAGCTGCAGCGGTTGACGCCGTAACCGTCGACGCGGACCTGCGCAAGCAGCTCGGCGAGCTCGTCGGGGTCGACGATGGAGCGATCGGTGAAACGTGGGAGCGGCTCACCCAGGACTCTGGCAATCTCCGCGTGCTCGCTGTACGCGAGCAGTACACGACCGGTCGCCACACAGGTAGCCGGGCAACGGCGTCCGACGTACGACTTGGCGATGACCTGTTGCGGGCTCTCCAGTCGGTCGATGTAAACGACGTCGCCGCTCTCGTACACGCCGAGATGCACAGTCTCCATCGAAGCCTCATTGAGCTTGGCCAGATGCGGACTCGCAACGGCGCGTACGTCGAGATTCTGCGCCCACATGCTCCCCAGCTCGAAGCAGCGCACGCCCGCTGAGTAGCGACTCACGTTGTCGCGCGTGACGTACCCGCGATCCATGAGGGTCCGGAGGAGACGGTTCATCGTCGCCTTCGGAGTGTCGTCGATCTCGCACAGCTCCTTGAAGCTCAGCGACGAGCCGGACCGTGCCAACCCCTCGAGGATGTTGAGGGTTCGATCGGTGACATTGGTTTTGGATCGCTGTTCCATTTCTGGAATCTAAATGGATCATCGTTTCAGTGTCAACGACTGCAGACGAAATGTGAGACGGGGTCAGCGGTACGAGGGGTACGCACCGACGCCGTCCTCCTAGAGAAGGCGAGATGACTGTGGATCCTCAGACGCCAATCCCCCGACGAATTGGTTGAAGCGGGCAGACTTCACCCGGGCAGTGCCATGATCAGAGGCCACGCGGCCCGAGGTCACTGCCCGAAGTCCCAGACCGCCAATCCCGTCTTGCCGAGGTACGGCACCGGTGTCGACGTGACGTCGAACTCACGATCACCGCTGGCAGACACCTCGCCTGCGAAGCCCGTAGCGACTTCGTCGTCCGCGTACGCGGACGACCAATCACCTTCAACAGAAGGCAAGTAGTACACGTTGTCGTAATGGAAGTACGGCGACGACGTGCGCGCGTAGAGGTCGCCGTCCTCACCGGTCTGCGTGTACAGGTGCGACGCCCACTGGTCGGCGGGTGCACACGCGGTGTCGGTCGAGGAGGTGCTCACATCGCCGGTCGCGAGGTCGATCCGACGTAGCCGGACCAGCTGGCCGCGCGTGCAGTCGACCTGATCCATTGCGACCACGTTCCCGTCCGAGAGGACCTGCAGCTCGGGGTAGTCGCCATGCACCTTGTGCTCCGGGGTCCAGTCCTCCCCTGGGCGCAGGATCCGGTAGCCGGAGTAATCCCCTGCGAGCAGCGTGCCGCCGTCGTACGCCCAGTCGGTCACATTCGCGTCGGCGAGCGGTGACGGATGCGCGCCGGACCAGCCCGTCGCCGGATCGTACGTCGCGTACGAGTCGTCGGTGGTCGCGAGCACCTCGTCGTCTTCGACCGTGAGCTCCGCGTACTCCATCGGCGGCGACGGGAACGTCGTGCGCTCCCCCGTCGCTACGTCGACGAGCGCGTAGTCGTAGTCCAGGGTCTCGACCAGCACCTTGCCTCGATACGCACCGATGACCTGCCACGACTCCGACGGCCGCGGATCCGACCAACCGCTCGCCGGAGACCACACCAGTTCGTAAGTCGCACTCGAGTCGTCGTGGTACGGCTTGCCGCACACGTAGGCGACGTACGCGCTCTCCCCCACGGTGGTTGGCGGGTCGGTGAACTGGCACGAATCGTAAGTATCCGACGGATCGGTCAGTTCGCTCACCGGGCCGTTCGTACCGTCGTCGGCTCGTGTCGTCAGATAGATCCGCTTCACGCTACCGCTGTCCGGAGCCTTCGTCGTCGTGAACGCCAGGTGCCGCGTGCGATCGGGCGTTGTCGCGGAGTCGATGGAGCGCACGTAGCCGTCGTACGCGCCGGTGATCGCCGTCGGGCGGTCGAGCTGCGTACGCTCGTCGGTCGGTGTCGGATGCGCGACGGCACACACGGGACTCGCGGTGGCATCGATGCCCGGACCGATGTCGGCGAGACCGACCATGCAGCCGCGGGAGTTCGTCGCAACCCGCGACCGAGCGGCTTCGTCGATGCTGAGGGAGCTACGCCCCGACCACGCGCCTTCGGTGTCGCGTACCTGCAGCGCCGCCTCGCGGACCCGGTCACCGAACACCGTATAGCCGAGCACGACCGCACCGTCGGACGTCGCGTCGGCGTCGAGCCATCCCGCGTTCTCCGGGTCGAGGACCTGGCTGCCGTCCTCGTCGACCGTGTCGACGGTCTCGATCGGTCCGCCGGCCTTGCCGGCGGTCACGTCGCGTACCCGGATCCGCTGGCGGTACGACCCGGGCTCCGTTTGCTCACTCTCCTGCCAGACAACGGCGAATCTCTTGGCACCTGTCACGAGCATCCGCTGCGCGACGATCCGTCGCTGATTCGGCGGCCGAATGGGCGTCTTCGTCCACGCCTTGGTCGTGGCGTTGCGAACATACGTCGCGCCATCGACCAGCACGGCGACGTCTCCACGCCGGCCAGTCACAGCGAGCTGGGCCGACTTGGCGGCCTTCGCTTTGGCGACTGCCTGCGGCTTCGACCAGCCGTGGCCGGAACGCCATCGGCTCAGCTTCAACCGGCCCTTGACGTTGCCCACCGCCAGTACGTGGCGCTTGCGTGTGCCGGCCATGGCAACGGGTTCGAACGGCAACTTGGGCAAGGTTCGCCACTTCCCCGTCACGGTACGCATCCGGCGGGCAACGCCGCCCGCGCCGCCGTATCCGGCCCACGACGCACGCAGCTTCGCTACTCGACCGCCCGAAGACCAACCGGAGCTTGCGGTCCAGGCACGGACTTCGTTCCACGAGTCGAACTTGTCCCAACAGTGCAAGGAGACGAACACGGTGTTGTGGCTCGTCCGAGAAGCCTCGACACTGCACCGCTCCGTGGAGAGTCTCGCCTTCCACAGCTGCGCTCGCGGTCGGCGTACGTGCATCGACGACTCGCCGACCGCCACGAGCGTTCCGTCATCGAGAGCGTGGGCCTCGACAGTGTTGTCGATGTCGTTCGAGTCGACCTCTACCCAGCCGTCGCGCTCACCCGACGAGACCGCTTCCTCCGCGGCGTCGGCAGGTACGAAGGTCGAACCAGACAAAGCGATGCCGGCAACTGCGGCGAACAACGGAACGCTGCGCGTACTCATGATGATTCCCCCTGATTTGTTGGCTACGGCGTGGGCTCCCTGACGGAGACCACCGAAGCGCCCTGGTAGGGCACGTCGTCCACGGCGGTCGAGAACGGCCCGCTCCTGCTTCCCCGAGTGATCGCGTCCGCAGCGGACAGGTAGAGATTGCCTCGTAGCGGTACAACGGCGACGTCACCCGCAGGAGCGGATCGCCGGTACTGGACAAAGCGGTGCCGGGCATGCGCGACACGTGCTGACGTGTCGGCCATGACATCCCCCGATCCTCGGCCCGCTCCGGACCGACAGGGCCCGGCAACGTCCGCAGCGTACGCCGCTCGAGCGCGCTTCGCAGCCGAATCGAGAATTGTCAGTCCGCGAGCACGCGCCCGTCCTCGGCATGCCAGGTTGCGGCGACCTCATCGCCGATCGAGACGCGTTCCGCAGATGCGCTCATCGATGCGTTGAGCCGAACGCCGCACGATGTACGCACGATGACCTTGACGGTCTCGCCGACGCGAATGACCTCCTCTACGACACAGCCCACCTCGACTCCCTCGTCGGATGCGTCGCGATGCGGCTTCACCAGACGGATGCGTTCGGGTCGCAGTGCGTACGCCACTCGCGTACCCGCCACGCTCGACTGGTTCGCAGCGGGAGCAGGTACGACGCCGACGTCGTCGACATCGACACGCCCGTCCTTGTCGACGGTCGCATCGAGGACGTTCGACTCACCGATGAAGCCGGCGACGAAGCGCGTCTGCGGTTCGTCGTAGATCTCCTCGGGTGTACCGGTCTGCTCGATACGGCCGTCCTTCAAGACGGCGATCCGGTCGGAAAGGGTCGCTGCTTCCTCCTGGTCGTGGGTCACGAAGACGAACGTCGTGTCCTGTTGGCGATGCAGCGAACGCAGCTCGAGCTGCATCCGACGTCGCAGCCGCAGGTCCAGCGCCGCGAACGGCTCATCGAGCAGCAGCACCTTCGGCTGCTTGATGAGCGCACGCGCAAGCGTTGCCCGCTGCTTCTGTCCACCCGAGAGCGCGCCGACGCGCAGCTGGGCATGGCTCTCGAGATCGACCATCGCCAGCGCTTCCAGAGCGCGTTCCCTCGCCTTGCGCTTCGGGACCGACTCCATACGCAGTCCGAACGCCACGTTGTCGACCACATTGAGATGCGGGAACAGCGCGTAGTCCTGAAACACCGTGTTGACCGGCCGCCGATGCGGAGGCACTCGCGTCATGTCCTCACCGTAGACGGAGATCGAACCCTCGTCGGCGTCGATGAACCCGGCCAGCATCGACAGCAGTGTCGTCTTGCCACAACCGCTCGGACCCAGCAGCGTGAGGAACTCGCCGCCGGCGACCGTCAGGTCGACGCCGTCGACGGCCGCGTTGTCGCCATAGACCTTGCGTACGCCGCGAATGTCTACGGCCACCGTGTCAGACGTACGCTCCTCGGGCACGGTCTCCACCACCTGTTCGGTCGTCACCGGGCCACCACCTTGTTCCACTCCTTGGTCCAGTCCGAGCGATGCTTATTGATCTCGTTCCAATCACTGAACTGCAGGTCCGACAGCGATCCGTCGGCTCCGTACGGCATGCGCTCCTGTGCCTCGTCGGACAGCTCCACCTTCGTGTTCGCCGGTGCGACGTAGAGGTCTTCGGCGATGGCTGCTTGAGCATCCGTGCTCGAGGCGAAGTCGATGAACTCGCGCGCAAGCTCAGGGTTCGACGCGCCATCGGCGATGTGCCAGCGGCTGTCGGCCGCGAGCGCACCCTCCTTCGGAGCCACCCACTCGATCGGGAGCCCCTGGTCGGTCATCGGCCACGCACCGGGGTTGTAGTGCGCGCCGATGATCGCCTCACCCGACTGGATGAGGTTCGATGCGGTTCCCGACGAGTCGAAGTACGCCGCCACGTCGAGCTCGGCGAGCTTCTCGAAGCCGGGATCGACGTCCTTCTCACTCCCACCGGTCATCGACGCCGCCTGGATGAGCATCGGCAGACCGCCGGTCGTGTCCGGGCTCGGAACGGTCACTGCGCCGGCGTACTTCTCGTCCCAGAGGTCCGACCATGAGCTCGGCGGGTCGTCCACCTCCTCGGTGTTGTACGCGATGCCTAGCGCCCAGAAGCCCATCGTGACTGCCCATACCCCGTCGTCGTCACGAAGTACAGCGCGATCGGACAGATCGGAGAGGTTCGAGAGGTCGTCCTCCGGGATCGTCTGCACCAGACCGTCGTCGCGGGCGAGCTCAGAAACTCCCGAGTCCAGAAGCGCGACGTCGAAGGCTCCTGAGTCCTGACGCAGCTTCCCGAGCGCCACAGTCGACGTACTCTCGACCGGCCGGATCTCGACGTCGTGCTCCTCTTCGAACGGCTTGATCACATTGTCTTCGACGGCGGTCCCCCAGCTGCCGCCGAAGATGCTCACCGTCAGCACATCCGAGTCACCGGATCCGGATTCGGCCTGCTTCTCCGCCTGCTCGGCGGCGCTGCACGCCGACACGGTGAGACTCGCGACCACGGCGAGTCCGGCCAGTCGTTTGATCATCGTCATTACTCCTCGGGGGTATTAACGGGTTGCGCCGACCCGCTCGAGACCGGTGACCCGATCCAGGAGCAGCAGCGCAGCGAAGGCGATCAGCACGGTCAGCGTGGAGACCGCGGCAACGGGGGAATCGATCGTGTACGAGACGTGGTTGAGCAACATCACCGGAAGCGGCGTCGACTCCGGCGTCGACAAGAACATGCTGACCTCGACGTTGATGTAGCTGATGCCGAAGCCGAACAGGCAGCCCGCGCCGATGCCCGGCCGGATGAGCGGCAAGGTCACCCGCCAGAACCGCTGCCACGGCGTGGCGCCGAGATCGCTTGCCGCCTTCTCGCACGTCATCGACACGGCGATCAACGAAGCGAGCACGCTTCGCAGTACGAAAGGCAATGCCAACATGGCGTGCGCCAGTACGAAACCGGCCAGCGTCTTGCCGATCCCGATGGCGAGCAGCCACTGCATGAGCCCGACGCCGAGCACGATCTGGGGTACGAGCATCGGCAACGTCAGCATCGACTCGAGGAGCCCGCGGAACGGCAGTTCCGAACGGGTCAACGCCAGCGCCGCAGGCACGGCAACCGCCGCCGCCACGATCGTCGCGATCACGGCGATCTTCGTACTGACCCAGATCGCGCCCATCCACTCGGGATCGCTCAGGACGTCACCGATCCAATGCAGCGTGAAGCCCTCCGGCGGGAACGCGAGGTACTCGGTCTCCGAGACTGCTGTCCCCAGCAGGACCACCATCGGCAGCAGTAGGAACGACGCGACGCACAACGTCACCGCAACGCCGATCACTCTTGCCGGTCCAGTCGACCTCATCGGCTCGCTCCCGTGGACGGACGGGCGAGCCTGAGATAGACGGCGATCGCCACGATGCTGAGTACGAGCATGAGCACCGCCAGCACGGCCGCGGTCGCCCAGTCGAATGCCACCAGCACCTGGTCGTAGATCAGCATCGACAGCACGGTGACCTGCCCGCCGGACAGAACGGCCGGCGTGACGTAGCTGGTGAAGGCGAGCGCGAACACCATCAGCCCGCCCGCGTACACACCGGGCAGCGTGAGCGGCAGCGTCACTCGCCGGAAGCGTTCGAACGCGTTGGCGCCGAGATCGGCCGCAGCGCGTTCCACCTGCTCCTCGGCGGCCTCGAAGACAGACAGGATCGTCAGCGCCGCGTACGGAAGCAGGATGTAGACGAGGCCGACAATGATGCCGGTCTCGTTGTAGATCAAGGTGAACCCGTCCTCGGTGAGACCCAATGCCCGCGCAGCGTCGTTGACGAAGCCCTGCTTGCCGAGGATGACGAGCCAACCGAACGAGCGAACTACCGCAGAGATGAACATCGGGGTCACGAGCAGGAGCAGCATGAGCCGCCGCGACCAGCTCGACCGCAGCACTCGTGCCACGCAGTACGCGGTCGCGTACCCGACGACGACGGTCACCAGGGTCGCCACGAGTGAGATCCGCAGCGTCGTCACGGTGACGTCGAGGTAGTACGAGTCGCCGAACACCTCGCTATAGCTCGCGCCTCCGTTACGGAAGCTCGATGCGACGAGCAGGATGACGGGCGCGACGAACAGCAGTGCCGACACCAGCAGTGCCGGGAGGATCTGGAGGACGGCGGGCCGATGTGACCGCCGTCGGGGGACCGACCGCTCCCCCGGCGTGGGATCCGGAGGAGCTGTCCGGTCCGCCAAGGCGGCGGTGCTCATAGGTCCTTGGCCAGCGTTTCGACGAGTGCGGACGCGGAGTCGACGGCGACCTTCACGCGCTCGAAGTCGGCCTTCTCGAAGGTGTCGGTCGAGCGGTGGTACTCGGCCTGGCGCCACCACATCAGCAGACATGCCGGCACGCCACGTTCGTGGAACGCCCAGTGATCGGCACCCGGCTTGTTGTCATCGACCTTGATCTCGGCCATCGACGGCGCACCCGATCCGTCGATCGCGTCCATCGCCTTGCGGCGCAGCTCGGGATCCGTGCACCAGAGCCAGAAGAAGTCTCCGCCGGAGATCTGGTCGAGACACACGCAGTACTTGACGTCTGAGATCTTCTCGCGCTCGACGAGATCGTTGACGAGATAGTGCGAGCCGAACATGCCGACCTCTTCACCGGCGATACCGATGAAGGTCACATTGGCGGCGAGCCCGCGCAACTTGATGTGCTCCAGCACCCCGAACATGCCCGCGGTGCCCGACGCGTTGTCGTACGCACCCGGGGAGTCGATCTGCGTGTCGTAGTGGGCGCATACGACGATGTGCTCGTCCGAGTCGGGGTTGCCGACGTAACGCCCGATCACGTTGTACGAGTACGCATCCGGGTCGAGTTCGCTCTCGAACGTCATGCGTACGCGCACCTCGACGCCGTTGTCGAGCAGCTTGGCGATCTCGGCTCCGTCGTCGTCGGAGATGACCAGTTGCACTCGCCGGTAGAGGCCCTCGGGGTTGATCAGAGGAATCGCGTCGCCGCCCTTGTTGATCACGAGGTACGCGACCGGATCGTCGTTGTCGTCGAGCACCGCGAAGGTCGGCATCTCGTACAGACCCGCGATCAAGATCCGCGTTCCGTGCTTGACGACGCGACCCTCCACTCGGTCGCCGCTGGCGGAGTAGACGACCGGCGCCGAAGCAAGCGTGCGCTCCTCCGGAGCCGTCAGTACGACCTCCGGCTTGGACTTCGACTCCCACCCGATGAAGCCGAGCCGCTGCATCTCGACCTCGAGTCCCGCAGCGTCGAACTCCCGAGCCAAGACCTCCGCTGCCCGGTGCTCGCCATCACTGGCGGAGAACCGCGGTCCGATGGTCTCTGAGAGCTCCCGCATGATCCGAGCGACGGTTTCCAAGACAACACCTCTTCGGTAAAACGATCGAACTTTCGGTATAGTGACTCATAGAAACGTACGGCCGTCAAGATGTCCGTACGCACTTAAACTCGGACCGCCTCGGAACCCGAAGAGGAGCATCGCTTGGCATCGACCACCGGCCCACGCGCAGACCCACCGCCCCCCGAGCCGTCGACGCCGCGTATCACGCTGGCGACGAACATCCGGCGATTGCGGCGACTGCGCAACCTGTCGAGCGCGCAGCTCGCGCGCTCGGCCTCTATCGGGCTCGCGACCCTGTCGGGGCTCGAGCGCGGCACGGGCAACCCGACCCTCGACACACTGCAGAATCTCTCGGCGACCTTGGGCGTACCGGTCACCGAGCTACTCGACGGCGCGACCCGCCAGCCGGTCACGGTCGTACGCGCGGACCAAGGTGCCCGCGTCACCAGGCCGAACCTCGACCTACGCTTCGTCCATCGCTTCACGTCCGGAACACTCGACGTCGTCGAGCTGTACGACATGACGGCGCTCCCCGGCGAGCCGCACATCTCCAACGGTCACGCCGGAGTCGAGAACATCCTCGTCACCGAAGGCACGCTCGAGGTCGGACCGACGGACTCGACGGTCGTGCTCGAAGCAGGTGACTTCGTCTCGTTCGCCGCCGACGGCCCGCATGTGTACTCGTGCGAGAGCACAGAGCCCGTACGCGCGATGCTCGCCATGCGTCACCCCGCCGACTCGATCGCGAACTCGGCAAACGATTCGGTCATCCTCGCCCTCACCGATCAACAGTCGCCTGACCTCACGGAGTGAAGCTCAGCTCGTCGAGACCGGCGCATCCTCGCTCATCCCGGTCCTGATCTGTTCTGCCCGGCGAAGCAGCCCGAAGCGACGCACCCCGTAGACGCCGGCGAGCCCGACGAGCGCGGACGCAGACAGCCACAGGCCCCGGGATGGCCTTGTCGCCCGAGGCCGAGATCAGCCAGGTACAGATGGCGGGAGTGAATCCGCCGAAGATCGCCTGCGCGATGCTGTACGCGAGCGCGAAGCCGGTTGCGCGTACCTTCGCGGGCATGACCTCCGTCAGCGTCACCACCATCACTCCTTGGTAGCCGCCGTACAGGAACGACAACCACAGCAGCGTTGTGAGCATTCCCGGCAGGCTGGGGTCGGCCACCAGCCACATCATGACGGGGTATCCGGTCAAGGCGACCAGGCTGGAGAAGACGCACAGCACCGGCATCCGCCCAAGGCGGTCCGACAGAGCGCCCATCGTCGGAATCCAGATGAAGTTCGAGACACCGACGGCGAGGGCCCCATCAAAGTAGCCGACCCCGAAAAGAAGCGGCCGACCTGGTCGGCTGACTATGCAAGAGATCGACCAACAGCTATGCAATCACTAGATTTCATGCAATGCAATCACTAGACTCATACGATGGCAGGTTACGTCCCCAGAATTACCGACCGCGAGCTGGCCGAGCACATGTTGGTCATGGGTGCAGTACTGATCGAGGGCCCCAAGGCATGCGGCAAGACGGCCACGGCATCACAATCGGCAAACACGATCATCCGATTCGATGAAGATGAATCCGCACGTTCGTTGGTCGCGCTCGATCCCGCTGCGCTGTTCGCCGGCGATACTCCCGTGCTATTCGATGAGTGGCAGCTGGAGCCGACCATCTGGAACCGTGCCCGCCGGCAGGTCGACGACCGCGGCGAGCCCGGCCTGTTCATCCTGACGGGGTCAGCAGTGCCACGCGACGACGTCGACAGACATTCGGGCGCCGGCAGGTTCGCCGTTGTACGGATGCGACCCATGAGCCTCGCCGAATCCGGTCACTCAACCGGAGAAGTATCACTGACCGATCTTCTCGACGGCGAACGGCAGACGGGCGACGGGACAGCACTCGAGTACGGAGAGCTTCTCCAGCGGATCGTGGTCGGCGGTTGGCCACAGTTGCTAGGTAAAGGCGAGAGTTTCGCCCGTACGTGGCTTCGGTCGTACCTCAAGCAGGTAGTCGAAGTCGACGTTCCAGGAATGGGTCACCGTCGTAATCCGCGAAACCTCGAACGCCTCCTCTCTGCGCTGGGCCGCGGCGTCGGACAGGCGGTCAAACTCAGCGAACTCGCCAAGGACGTTGGCGGCGAGTCCGGAGCCATTGCCAACGAGACGCTGTACGGGTACATGGCCGCACTTGATCGGCTGATGCTGACCGACAACTCGGAGGCATGGCGACCCCATATGCGTTCTCGCGCACGGCTACGTACCGCGCCCGTGCGCTACTTCGTCGATCCGTCGATCGGTACCGCTGCGCTCGACGTCAGCGCTGCTGATCTCAGAGCCGAGCCTCGGGCCGCGGGCTTCCACTTCGAGGCCCTCGTCGTTCGCGACCTGCGAATCTATACGCAGCTGTTGGGCGGAGTCGTCGAAACCTGGCGCGATTCCAACGGTAACGAGATCGACGCCATTGTTCGTCTGCCCGGCGACCAGTGGGGGGCCTTCGAGATCAAGCTCAATCCACGCGACATCGACGCGGCAGCCGCATCGTTGTTGCGGTTTGCATCGTCGATTGATGTCAGTAAGCACAATGCACCTAGGACATTGGGCGTCATCACGGGTACCGGGTACGCGGGTCGACGCGATGACGGTGTCCAGGTGATACCGATCGGGGCCCTGGGACCCTGAACCAGACTGCGCGCATTACGGATCGGCGAACTCAGCCGACCTAGCCCCGCTGAGCCGCACGTTTCAGCCCCGAAATCCGCGAACTTGGGGCTGAAACGTGCGGCCCAGCGGGGTTGGTGCGGCCAACTAGGTGGCGTGGCCGTGGAGCCGGAGGCGGGCCAGGCCGCCGTCGGGGTAGACGTCGAGGCGTACGTGGGTCGCTGGGGCGGCGCCGTCGAGCCAGAAGCGATGCGGGGTGTCGGGCTGCAGCCCGGTACGCGGCAGCAGCTCGAACCAGTCGCTGTCACCGTCTCGTCCGCTCAGACTTGCCCAACCGGGCGCATTACCGACGAAGTACGACGTGTCGAGCTCGGCACGACGTACGACTCCCCGAGCGGCGAGGCGTACGGTCACGAAGTCGTTGCCGTCGTCGCGGCGTCGGGCGTTCTCCCAGCCCTCGCCCATGTGTCGGGCACGGTCGGGCCGGAGCAGGTTGGACGCCGAGCCGTAGAAGGCGTCCGAGCAGTCGACGACGCGGCCACCGAGGTCGGCGGCCGCCAGGTCGACCGTGGGTTCGAGCAGACGCGGGTCGGGAGTCGGTTCGCCGTGTACGCGCAGCCTGGCTACTCCCCCGTCGGGATAGATGGTCAGTCGTACGTGCGTGTAGCGTCGCGCATCGTCAACAGGGTAAGAGTTCTTGGCATCGCCTTCAGCGCTCGTCTTGTCGACGAGACTCACCCAGTCGGCAGCGCGTAGCTCGTCCGGCGACGGATGCCCATCGACGCTGGTCGCCTCGATGCTGACGTACGGCGGGAAGTTTCCTTTGAACCATGCGGTGTCGACGACGACCCCTCGCACGACGCCCGGCACACCCAACCGGACGACGGCGTGATCGCTGCCAGGCTCACGGCGCCGGCGAGTCTCCCAGCCGTCGTAGAGCTTGCCCTTGTTGCCGAACCGGCTCGGGTCGAATACCGCGTCGCCGGGCTTGATGAGGTTCTCCCGATCGGCGAACAGTTCGTCGTTCGCGTACACGACGCCCGCGCCGAGCGTACGAGCAGCGAGATCCGGCTGGTTCGTGAAGTCGGCGGTCATCCGTCTCCTCTGGCGATCAGGCGACCAGACGGGTCGCGGTCCTCATTGACGTGCGGCGTGATGTGCTCACCGCGCAGCCACGTACCGCGAACCACGCCAGCAAGCGTCGCACCGTCGTACGGCGTGACCGGATGCCGATGATGCAACCGCCCTGCATCGACGACGAACTCCGCGTCGGGAGCGAAGACGCACAGGTCCGCGTCGAATCCCGGCTCGATCCGACCCTTACGCGGCACACCGAAGCGGCTCGCGGGACGCTCCGCCATCCACCGAGCGACATCGACACGCGTGTGCCCACGGCGGCGTGCCTGTGTCCAGGTGATCGACAAACCCAGTTGAACAGAGGCGATCCCGCCCCATGCCGCACCGAAGTCGCCGGTGTCCAGGCATTTGAGGTCGGGCGTTGACGGTGAGTGGTCCGACACGACGAAGTCGAGTACGCCCGATCGCAGTAACTCCCACAGCCTCTCGGCGTTATCGCTGTCGCGAACCGGCGGGCAGCACTTGTACTCCGTGGCACCGTCGGGCACCGCCTCGGCGCTGAGTGACAGGTAGTGCGGACAGGTCTCGGCGCTGAGGTCGACGCCGGACTCCTTTGCCCGCTTGATGGTCTCGAGGGTCTGCGCGCTCGAAACGTGCACGATGTGCGTACGCGCGCCCGTACGCGCAGCGGCTTCTACGACGTGCTCGATCGCGCGCACCTCTGCCTCGTCGGGCCGCGAGGCAAGGAAGTCTGCGTACGCGCGACCGCCCGAAGCGGGCGAAATCAACGCGGCGTCTTCCGCGTGTATGAGCAGCACCGAACCGACAGCTGCGACCTCGCGCATGGCGCATTCGAGGTCGCCTAGCCCGAGCGGCGGAAACTCCGCGACACCCGAGTCGAGTAGAAATCCTTTGAAGCCGAACACCCCGTCGGCAGCCAGGCCGGCGAGCGCCGACTCGTTGCCCGGTATCGCGCCGCCCCAGAACCCGACGTCGACGAAGCACTGGCCTTCGGCCGCAGATCGCTTTATTTGCAGAGCATCTGAGTCACAGGCAGGCGGGATGCTGTTCAGGGGCATGTCGACGAGCGTCGTCACTCCCCCGGCCGCCGCGGCGCGGGTCGCTGACCGGAACCCTTCCCACTCGGTACGCCCGGGCTCGTTGACGTGTACGTGGGTGTCGACCAGCCCGGGCATCAACACCTCGTCGTCACCGAGGCGTACCTGCCGGTCGGCGTCGAGGTCGGCGTCGACCGGCTCAACTGCGGCGATCTGACCGCCACGTACGGCTACTGCTGCCGCACGCTCTCCGTCAGGCAGCACTGCCCGCGGCGCGTGGAACACCACGTCGTACGGCATCAGCAGAAGCCCGGTGTCGAATGCCACGCACTGCCCGGGTCCGGCGCATCGTCGCGGATCACACTCGCCTCGATCAGTCCGTACGGACGGTCGGCGGCGATGAAGACCTCACCCGGGTTGTCTTCTCCGAACGGCGTCAGGTCGACGGCGAAATGATGCTTGTTGGGTGCTGAGAAGCGGATCTCCGCGACCTCCGGATGCCGCTCGAGCACTGCTTCGCCCATGTCGTACAGGCTCTGCTGCAGTGCACGGCTATGCCGCACGGCGAACACCTCGAGCAGATCATGCACGATCGCCGAATGGGTCAGATCCCAATCGACGTTGGTGTCTGCGTAGCGCCACCGTGCGACGAGCGAGGTCGCGAGGATGCGGTCGTCGGTCTCGGCGAGCGTCGTGTACTCGTCCTTCAAAAAGCCGCGGAACTCCGACCCGGTCGTCTTCGCGATCACCAAGTCGCTGAGGCCGGAGACGACCCACGTACGCCGATCATCGCCTCTACCTTCGACGTTGACGATCGTGTTGCGTACCGATTCGCCCGAGCGTACGAACGCGTGATCGTGTCCGCGGCCGTCGACGTCGATGCGCCGCCAGGCGTACTCCTCGACCTCGACCCGTGCTCCGGTTGCCTTCGGCACCTGGTCGACGAAGTGCTCGGCGAGAATCCGTGCGTACTCCTCGATCGCTCCGACACCCTTCGACTTGGCGAACGCGAACGCGGTGTTTTTCTGCGTATCGGTCGGCAGCACACCTGCCTGGTCACCGCCGACATGAGCCGCGGTGAAGTCTCCGCGCAGTGCCGTCGACACGTTGAGGTCGCGGATGGAGTGCCGCGCGCCGTCGCGGTACACGCGTACGACGCGACTCTCCGCTTTGCCGTACTGGTTGGGCCCGAGTGAGATACCCATCAGCTACCCCTGTACGTCGAGTAGCCGAACGGGCTCAACAGCAGCGGCACGTGGTAATGCTGTTCGGGATCTCGAACAGCGAACGAGATCACCACCTCCGGGTAGAAACCGTCGGCGGCGGAGGTCGCGAAGTACGCGGCGGTGTCGAAGAGGATTCGGTACGTACCTGTCTCGGCGCGGTCAGGGCCAAGGTCCGCGACGCGACCGTCGGCGTCGGTGCGCCCCTCGCCGAGCGTCGTCGGCGCGGCACCGTCGAGCCGATCGAGCCGCACGGGCACTCCGGCGGCGGGTATCCCCGCTGCAGTGTCGAGAACATGCGTCGTGATCGCGCTCATCGGCGGCTCCCTGGGTCTCGCGTGTCCAGTGCCGGACAGGCTACGCCCCATCGGGCCGACCGAGCGGCCTACCGTTGAACCGGCAGAATGCTCCAGTCGATATCGCCGGAGGTAACCGCTGCCGATGCACCCCGCGTACCCCTCGACGATGCAAGCCGTGGATTCATGCTGACGCCCCTTCCCTGTTGAAACGGCACGGTTGTGCCGACGGGGCGATCATGCAGAGGGCCACTAACAACCGACTGACTATCCGCTGTCAGCGGCGTCTACCGGCGAGCCAGGGCTTCCAGCTGCTCGCGATCCAGTGCGCATCGACGCCGTACGTCCTCGGCGGACGTCGCACCGCAGTCGAGCGCACGCAACACATATCCGGCGAGAGCCGCCGCGGTCGCCGGTTCGTCGAGATAGGCCGAGGAGTCGTCGCCGGCGTACGCGCGGAGGCGATGCAGCGCCCCGGGCAGATCGGCGGCGAAGTACGCGTACACCGCCGCGTACCGGCTGGGCAGCTGGCTCGGGTCGAGATCCCAGCCCTGGTAGATCCCACGGGACAGAGACCTTCGTACCAGCCGGGAATGCAGCCGCCAGGCCGCGCGGATCGCGTCGGTGTCGCCGACGGGCAGAATGTTGGTCGATCCGTCGGAGATCGCGACCCCAGTCTGCGCGGCGGCCACCTGCATGACCGCTTTGGCATGGTCGGCAGCGGGATGGTCCATGCTCTGCTCTGCTGCGGCTATATCGAGCGATGCCGAGTAGTCGTACGTGCCGTAATGCAGGCCGACGCAACGACCCCGGGCCGCATGGATCATCGGCGCCACCAAGGCACGCCCGTCGGGCCCGAGCACGGCCTGCGGGGTCTCCACCTGGATCTCGAACCGCAACGCTCCGTCGTTCAGCCCGTACGCGTTCTCGATCGACTCGGATGCGTACACCATCGCCTCGACCTGGGCGACCGATGTGACCTTGGGAAGCGTGACTCGGAAGCCGTCGGGTACGGACCCGAGCTCGCGTACGAACAGGTCGAGCGTGCGGAGTCCGCGATATCGCGTCGCCGCCTCGAAGCTCTTGAAGCGGATGCCGGCATACGGCGGCGCCGTATGCGCGTCGAGCATGGTTCGCAACGCGTGAGCCGCACTTCGTACCTGGTCGTCCTCGACCTCGTCGGGATAGGTGCCGTAGCCGTCCTCGAAGTCGATGCGAAGGTCCTCGATCGGCTCATGCGTGAGCTTCTCGACAACCCGCTCGTACGCAACGAGGTCGGGGTCGAGATCCAGCGCCCCGGCCAGAACCGAGCGGTGCGGAGCATGGTGCGTCAGCTTGGAGATGGAGCGTTCGCTCCACTCCGCGACGAGCCCGGCGTGGACCCGATCGGCGGGCACGTAGACGGTGTGCACCGGCTGCCGCCCACCGCTGTGCCCTGGAAAGCGCACCGCGTAGTCGCGGTCGTCGATCGCAAGACGCGAGTCGAGCTCGGCGGCGAGCCGGTCGAGATGGTCGGTCACATGATGGAGACTAGTGCGATGGTTGTACGAATGGACCTCGACCGGCTGAACTCGACACCGGCCGACGATCTGCGCCCGGTGCTACACGCTGTCTGCTCAACGACGCACTGGGTCGACGCGATGATCGACGGGCGGCCGTACGCGACGGCCGATGACGCCTACGAGCGCTCCGACGAAGCCGTTGCGGCGCTCGACGATGAGGCACTGGAGGCGGCGCTCGCCGGGCATCCGCGCATCGGTGACCGGCCTGCGGGCAAGCACGCCGCGTGGTCGACCAGCGAACAGGCGACCATGTCGGATGCCGCCGAAGACATCGCAGCGCAGATCCGCGACGGCAACCTCGCGTACGAGCAGCGGTTCGGCCACGTGTACCTGGTCTGCGCGAGCGGCCGGAGGCCGGAGGAGCTGCTGGCGATCCTGCGTAGTCGGCTCGACAACGAACCCGCCGACGAGCACGCAGTCGTTCTGAGTGAGCTGGCGGCGATCAACCGGCTGCGGCTGACCCGGCTGGTCGAGCCGACGGATGAGGCGGACGTCCCCGGCCGGTGAACCGTCACCTGCGCGATCGCAGCGCCAGGAAGACGTCGACCCGATCGGGCAGCCGGGACAGGTCGCGGCCCGTGAGCGCCTCGACCCGAGCGATCCGGTAGCGCACCGTGTTGACGTGCAGGTGGAGTCGCTGCGCCGTACGGTTCCACGAACCCGAGCTGTCCAGGAACGTGTTCAGGGTCGTGAGGAGCTCGCCGTCGTGCGCCTCGTCGTACGCGAGCACAGGCCCGAGCACCCGGTGAGCGAAGAGCCGACGCACCTCGTCCGGCACCGTCGCCAGCAGCAGTACGTGGGAGTCGACCTCGCGGCCCGCGACGACGCTCACCCGATCGTCGCCGACGGCGGCGAGGCGGTACGCGTGTAAAGCCTCCTCGAGCATCCCGGAGAGGCCCGCGATCGCCGTCTCCTCGCTGATCCCGACTGCGAGCCTGCGGCCGGCAAGCCCCGGCGCAAGTCGGGCCAGCGCCGCCGCGATCGGCCGCTCGCTGCCCGTCCGGGCCGCCGGTACGACGACGACGGTCTCCTCTTCGGGAGTCTGCGCGACGATCGCGCCCTCCAGCGTGCCGAGCACGTCTTCGGCGAGCAACCGCGACTCCGCCGGATCGCCGGTCGCGCCGAGGCCGAGCACCACCACGACGTACGCAGCGGCCCGCAGGTCGAGCCCGGCTTGTTCGAGCCGTACGCCGACCTCGGGCTGGTTCGTCATACCGGCGGCGATCATCCGGATCGCGTCGTCGGCGAGTGGGCGGGCAGCCGTGCGCCGCTCGTCGATCCGCGTCCGCTCGACCTGCACGATCGTGGCCAGCTCGTCCAGTGCGTCGTCGACGAGATCGCGGTCGGCATCGGCAGTGACCTGCGCGACTAGCATCCACGAGGTGAGTCGCGAGCCGCGGGCACGTACGACGGGTTGCACGACGTACGCCGAATCGATCTCGACCGGTAGCCGGTCGGCGGCGAGGTATCCGGCCACGAGACCGTCGACGACCGATGCGGGCAAGGCGTCAGCGCCGGCGACCGGAGCACCGCCGGCCGTCAGCACTCGCAACTGCGCATGTAGCTCGGCACCGACCCGAGCGAGCAGATCGTCGAGGCTCGCGCCGCGGGCAAGCGCGGAGAGGAGATCGCGATTCCGGCCGAGCCGTGCCTCCAGCCGGGCACCTCGCTCGGCGGCGGCCGCCCCGATCACGTACTCGGTGAGCGAGCTGAACGAAACCTCCTCGGGTACGGCGAGCAGGGCGATGCCGTGGCGCCGGCAGGCATCGACGACGTCGGCGGGCACCTCGCCGAACTGCGCCGTGCCCGCCGCGATCGCGAGAGCGCCCGCCTCCGCGAGATGTGCGACGAACACCTCGCTGTCCGCCGGGCTCCGGCGCCAGACCAGGCCGGTGATCACCAGCTCGCCGCCGAACAGGTACCGGCGTGGATCCAGTAGGTCCGATGAGTACGTCCAGCGCACCGGTCGGTCCAGCGCCTCGTCGTCGGAAACGACCAGCCGCAGCGCCAGCTCGGGTACCTCCAGCAGATCGCGTAGCCGCATTGGAGAAACCTACAACCGCCGACGCCGGAGCGCCCGTCGTTTCGTACGTGTGACCCTGTCCCGGCGTGGTCAGCCGACGGTGTACTGGTCCGACCGAGGAGGTGGCATGGATTTCACCTGCCCACGAACGTGGGCCGAAGCCCTCGAAGCGAAGGCGGCAGACCCCGAAGCCGTTCCGCTCTGTGGGGGCACCGACGTCATGGTCGAGATCAACTTCGACCACCGGCGGCCGCCTGCCCTTCTCGATCTGACGAGGGTCGCCGAGCTGCAGGGTTGGAGCGACCGCGACGGTCGTGTCGTACTCGGTGCCGGAGTCACGTACGCGCGGATCATCGACGAGGCCGGAAAACGGCTACCGGGCCTCGCGATGGCCGCGCGTACGGTCGGCTCGCCGCAGATCCGCAATCGCGGCACCGTCGGCGGCAACCTCGGCGCCGCATCCCCCGCCGGAGACTCCCACCCACCGCTGCTCGCCACCGACACCGTCGTCATCGTCGAGTCGATACGCGGCGAGCGCCGGATCGGCATTGCCGACTTCTACACGGGCGTCAAGCGCAACGCCTTGCAGCCGGACGAGCTCATCCGCGAGATCGAGATCGCCGTGCCATCGGGCCCGCAGCAGTTCTGCAAGATCGGTCCACGCAACGCGATGGTCATCGCGGTCGCGGCCTTCGGTCTCGCGCTCCACCCCGACTCTCAACGCGTCGGCACCGGGGTCGGATCAGCGGCGCCGACTCCGCGGCGGGCGAGCGAGGCCGAACGCTTCCTCGCCGACGAACTCGCCGAGCGCCGCCTCTGGGAATCCCGCGGCGAGCTGCCCGCATCCGTCGTCGACGAGTTCGGGCGCCGGGTCCAGCAGGTTGCCGACCCGATCGACGACGTACGCGGCACCGCCGACTACCGGCGTCATGCGGTCTCCGTCATGGCCCGCCGCGCGCTCACCTGGGCGTGGACCGACTACCGGAAGGCCGCCTGATGCGCGTCACCACGAACGTCAACGGAGCGCCGGTCGAGATCGACGACGTCTGGGAAGGCGAGAGCCTGATGTACGCGCTGCGCGAGCGCGCCGGCCTACCCGGCTCGAAGAACGCCTGTGAGCAAGGCGAATGCGGCTCATGCACCGTCTACCTCGACGACGTACCCGTATGCTCCTGCCTGGTCGCAGCCGGTCAGGCTGAGGGGCGCGACGTACGTACGGTCGAGGGCCTCGCCGATGGCACAGACCTCAACGGCGTCCAGCAGGCATTCCTCGATGCGGGCGCAGTGCAGTGCGGATTCTGTACGCCCGGCCTACTCGTCGCGGCACACGATCTGATCGCTCGGGTGCCCGACCCGAGCGACCCGGAGATCCGCGAGGCGCTCGCCGGCAACCTCTGCCGGTGCACCGGGTACGAGAAGATCCTGCAGGCCGTACATCTCGCGGCAGACCGCTCAGGAGCCGCACAATGATCGTGATCGAGGGCGCGTACGTCGCAACGGTCGATGCGGATCGCACGGAGCACACCGTCGGCCATGTCGTCATCGACGGCAACCGGATCACCGCAGTCGGCCCCGGTCCCGCGCCCGCCGACGTACGAGAGCAGGCGGAGCGCGAGGGAAGGCTCGTCGACGGAACCGGCTGCCTCGTCACACCCGGCCTCGTGAACACCCACCATCACCTCTACCAATGGGTCACGCGCGGGCACGCGGTCGACGACCCGTTGTTCGGCTGGCTGACCGAGTTGTACCCGGTATGGGCGGGCATCGACGAACGCGCAGTCAACGTCGCCGCGTCGGCGGGTCTCGCCTGGCTCGCGCGTACCGGCTGCACGACGAGCACCGACCACCACTACGTCTTCCCCGACGAGGGCGGCGACGTGTTCGCCGCGGAGGTCGATGCCGCGCGCAATGTCGGACTGCGGTTCCATCCCACCCGCGGTTCGATGGACCTCGGCGCGAGCCGCGGCGGCCTGCCGCCCGACAACGTGGTCGAGAGCCCGGACGCGATCCTGCAAGCCACGCAGGCAGCGATCGACCGCTGGCACGACCCGGCACCGGACTCGATGTTGCGCGTCGCGGTCGCCCCGTGCTCTCCGTTCTCGGTGACCGCGGTGCTGATGAAGGAGTCGGCGTCCCTCGCCCGCGACAAAGGCGTGCTCATGCACACCCACCTCGCCGAGACGTCCGACGAGGATGCCTACTGCCGGGAGCGTTTCGGCTGCTCACCGCTCGAGTACGTCGAGGATCTCGGCTGGTCGGGCGACGACGTCTGGTACGCACACGGCATCTGGTTCGACGACGACGAGATCGAGCGCATCGGACGTACGCGTACCGGCGTTGCTCATTGCCCGTCGTCCAACGCAAGACTCGGGGCCGGAATCGCGCGCGCACGCGACCTTCGCGATGCGGGCGCCCGGGTCGGGCTCGGGGTCGACGGTGCGGCAAGCAACGAGGCGTGCAGCCTCGTCGAGGAGCTGCGGCACGCCGTGCTCTTCGCTCGCGAACGCGGAGGGCCGCAAGCACTCGCCGTGCGCGACGCGCTCGAGATGGCGACCTTCGGGGGGGCCGCCATTCTCCGCCGCACCGACGACCTCGGCTCGATCGAGCCCGGCAAGCTGGCCGACCTCGCCATGTGGCGTCTCGACACGATCGCGCACGCAGACATCGACGACCCGGTCGCAGCGCTCGTGCTCGGCTCCGCGCCGCCGGTCGAGCTCTTGGTCGTCGACGGGCAGATCGTGGTCGAGCAGAATCGCACCGTCACGGTCGACGAAGACGCCCTCGCCCGCGACGCCGAATCCGTCCATCACGAGCTCCTACGGAAGACGCCATGACGTCGACACCGACCGCCGCTCCTCCCCGTACGCGTGGAGGTGTCGGCGACAGCGCCGCCCGCCCGGACGGCACTCTCAAGGTCACCGGCGAGTTCGCGTACGGCTCCGATCTGTGGATGGACGGCATGCTGTGGGGCGTCACGCTGCGCAGCCCGCACCCGTACGCGCGCATCGCCTCGGTCGACATCGGCCCGGCACTCGCAATGACCGGCGTGTACGCCGTGCTGACGCACGACGACGTGCCCGGCCACAATCGGGTCGGCCTCGAGTTCGACGACCAGCCGGTACTGGCCGAAGACGTCGTGCGCTACCAGGGTGAGGCCGTGGCACTCGTCGCCGCAGACCATCCCGAGACTGCGCGACGAGCGGCCGACGCGATCGTCGTTTCGTACGACGTGCTCGACCCGATCACCGATGCCGAGGCGGCTTTGTCGCCCGACTCACCGCGACTGCACCCAGACGGCAATGTAGTAAGGCATCTGAAGCTGCGCACCGGCGAACCCGAGCCGACCGCGCCCGTCGTGGTGAACCTCGACTTCGAGGTCGGCATGCAGGACCAAGCGTTTCTCGGGCCCGAATCGGGGTTGGCGATCCCCGCCGAAGACGGTGGGGTGGACCTGTTCGTCGCGACGCAATGGCTGCACGTCGACCAACGCCAGGTGTGTGGTGCACTCGGACTGCCCCCTGAGAAGGTTCGGCTGAGCCTTGCCGGGGTCGGCGGTGCGTTCGGCGGCCGCGAGGACCTCTCGATGCACGTGCACGCCTGCCTGCTCGCGATGCACACGGGAAAGCCCGTGAAGATGGTCTACAACCGCGAAGAGTCCTTCTTCGGCCACGTTCACCGTCATCCGGCGAGGCTCTCGTACGAGTTCGGCGCCGACGACACAGGGCGATTGGTCTACGGTCGCGCACGGATCGTGCTCGACGGCGGAGCGTACGCCTCGTCGACGACTGCGGTGGTCGGCAACGCCGGCACGCTCGGGCTCGGCCCGTACCGCTTTCCGAGCGTGCACGTCGATGCGTACGGCGTCTTCACGAACAACCCGCCCTGCGGCGCGATGCGCGGATTCGGCTGTGTGCAAGCCGCGTACGCCCATGAGGCACTGATGGATGAGCTCGCCGCACGTGTGGGGCTGTCGCCGATCGAGGTACGCGCACTCAACGGCATGCGCGAAGGCGACCGCAACATCACCGGCCAGCTGGTCGACTCCGCGGCGCCGTGCGAGGAGCTCGTCTCACGTGTCGCGGCGATGCCGTTGCCGCCTGCACTCGAAGACGATCCCGACCTGCTGTCACTGCCCGGCGGCGTCGCGAACACCACGCACGGCGAGGGTGTCGTACGCGGCGTGGGCTACGCGCTGACGTACAAGAACGTCGGCTACTCCGAGGGCTTCGACGACTACTCGACGGCGCGCATCCGGCTCGAAGGAGTCGCGGGCGAGCCCGTGGCCACGGTGCACACAGCCGCCGCCGAGGTCGGGCAGGGGCTCGTCACCGTCCAGCAGCAGATCTGCCGCACCGAACTCGGCGTCGAGCGCGTCGTCGTACACGCACAGGACACCGCCGTCGGCTCAGCGGGATCAACGTCCGCATCGCGCCAGACCTACGTCACCGGAGGCGCGGTGAAGGCTGCCTGCGAGGCGGTCCGCACCCGGGTCTTGGCGCGTGCCGAGGCATTGACCGGGGCCGCGGCCGACACTCTGCGGCTCGAGGGCGGCAAGGTTGTCGGTGACTCTGTGGTTGCCGATCTCGTAGACCTGCTTGACGATCCGGTCGAAGACACTGTCGAGTGGCGGCATCGCCCTACGTACCCGATCGATCCGGAGACCGGGCAGGGCGATGCGCATGTGCAATATGCGTTCTCTGCGCATCGTGCCGTGGTCGATGTCGATACCGACCTGGGTCTCGTCAAGGTCATTGCGCTCGACACGGCGCAGGATGTCGGCACCGCGGTCAACCCCGATGCCGTGCTCGGCCAGATCCAGGGCGGTGCAACCCAGGGCATGGGCCTCGCCCTGATGGAGGAGATCGTCGTACGCGACGGGCAGATCGTGAACCCGTCGTTCACCGACTACCTCATCCCGACCATCCTCGACACACCGCCGATGCGCATCGAGCTGCTGGAGAACCCCGATCCGCATGCACCGTACGGCGTCCGCGGCGTCGGCGAGCCGCCGACGATCTCGTCAGGGCCGGCCGTCACGGCAGCGATCCGCGCGGCGACCGGCCTGCCCGTACGCCGAGTGCCGATCCGGCCCGAACACCTGGCGCTCCCCGGGGCTTGAGGGTTTCACCGGCTTCCCGGCTACTTCAATCGACTACTCGCCGCCGTGGTTCTCGTTCGCGGTCGGCTCCCCCGCTCCTGCGGCTGGGCAAAGACGCGGCGACGCGCGGAGGCGCCACGTCGGTTCGGTCGCTTGGCGGCTTTCCCATCACTTTAATATGGGATCGGGGTAACGTTCGGTTTTCGGTGTCACTTCCGTACCGGTAGTCGCTGGCGTACCAACGAGCACGGCAACCTCCCACTTTGCACGGGATCTCTGCCATGCCAAGTGGAGTTTCACCATGTTTACTTGGTAAACGACCACCCATCAGCCCCGCAAATGCCAGCCGAAACGGGAAAGCCGGCGAGCAACCCCAGCGAGTAGCTGCGGCTCCCGCGTCGCCGCGTCTTTGCCCAGCCGAGGTAGCCGGGAAAGCCGAAAGCGACCGGAGTCGGGCAGGCGGGTGGTCGCACCGAAGGAGCGGGAAAGCCGACATCGAAGCGAATCGGGCAGGCGAGTAGTCGCACGGTAGAAGTGGGTATGGAACCGCAAGTCACCACTGACCGAAGCTCTCCCGGCCACGCGTCTTGTATTGGCGGCCGCGATCGGTACCTGCCCAGGTCCAGTACTTGCGCCTGCCCGGGCCGACGAGCCGGTTACGGGCCCGCTTCCTCGCCGCGGTCTCGCCGTAGCGGACACCACTGGCCCAGTCCCTGGCGCGGCCGTTGACGATTCGGTACGCGACTGCGATCCAGCCGTTGCGTACCCAGCCCGCCTTCACGCAGCCGGCCGATCGGCCGTTGTGCAAGCAGCGTCGATGCGCTTGGCGAACGGCCTTCTTCTTGGTCGCCCTGTTGATCGACCACGTCTTCTTGCCGGTGATCGTGTTGAGCGAGATGGCGGTGAAGCACCGTCGGTGCTGCTTCCAGCACTTCGCGTATCGGGCGGGGTCCGGCCGTACGTCTCGGGTGGTCGGGCTGGACTGCGTCACGGCCGGTCGCGCCCCCGATGCCGGCGCGCCCGCGAGCAGGCCCGCGGTGAGAACGGCCGCAACGATCGCGGTGAGCAGTGAACGTGTTGCGGGTCCGAGAGATGACATGAACTCTCCTCGAGATCGGACTGCGCGAGCCTCGGTCGGGTCGCGTCCGGCCGAATGTATCCCGAGACTGGTCCGCGTCGTACGTACGACGTGCTCAGCCGAAGCGGTAGCCGATTCGTACCCGACCGCCCGTATGCGATCCCGTGACTCGAAACCGCGGCGCTCCCTTCTTCGCAACTGAGCCGGCGCTGTTGCTCAGCGAGCCCACCGACATGGTGAGCCGCTCGGTGTCGACCGACGCGCCCTTCGGCACGATGATCCGGATCGACGTCCATGCCGTGTCGAGCGCGATCTCGATCTCCCTGTGCGCGATGAGCGCTTGCGAGAAGTCGAGACGGGTCGCGCCGAACTTGCCCGTCAGGACCAGCCGACGCGGCGCCTGCCATCGACCACGACGGACAATTCGTACGCCCGTCTGGCGGATCTCCATCGTGTCGGCATACCCGACCGCGTCGCCGGACTCCTCCAGCGGGAGGTCCTTGACGAGTCGCTCGATCTCGCCGTAGGTGTGCGCGCTGTACAGCTTCTCCAGCCGATGCTCGAGTTCTTGGATATCGAGGCGCCCGTTGCCCGCGGCGAGGCGCAGGCGCTCGGCGGCGTGGTCGCGGTCAGCGTCTGTGACGCGCGTACTCCGGTACCGATCGTCGCTCACGATTCGAGGCTACCGGGCGTTCGACACCGAGATCCGCGCGGTAGCGGGGTTCCGTGGAGGGCGAAGCCCCGCTACCGCGTCAGACCTCGGGGCTGTAGTGACGTGGGTCGTCGCGGTGTTCGGGCGGCGGTAGGTTGCGGCGCGGCGTCTGCACGAGTGGCGCACCGGCCGGCCGGCGTCCGGCGGCCATGTCCATGCCCGCGCGGGCGCGCGGATGCTTGCGGTAGCGAGCAGGAACCAGACCGAACGCGGCGTTCACCGCCTTGCCGACGCGACGGTGGCGCCGCGCATCGCGTTCGGTCCAGTCGAACCCCAGCAACTCGCGTACGGCATCGTCGTACATGCCCACCGTCAGCCAGACGAAGGAACGCTCGATCAGCGGGCGTACGCGCACCCAGACCGCGCGGGGAAGCCACGGCAGGAACGGCGGTACGTCGAGCGTCGACAGGTCGAGAACATCGCGGGTCGCCTTGTTGTCTTCGAGTACGTCGGTGCACATGTGCTTCCAGTACGTCTGGAAGTCCTCCCACGACTCGGGAACCGGCCGCATGCTCATGCCGTAGAGGCGATACCACTGCACGTGCTCGTCGAAGAGCCGACGCTTCTCGTCCTCGCTGATGCCGCCGATGAAGTTCTCGGCCGTCACGATCGTGCCCATGAAGAACGTCGCGTGCGCCCAGTAGAACGTCTCCGGATCGAGCGCGTGGTAGCGACGCCCTTGGCTGTCGACGCCCTTGATCTCGTTGTGGTACGCGCGTACCTCCGCAGCCGTCTCGGCGGCCCGGTCGCCGTCGAAGACCACGCCGCCGATCGGGTAGAGCGACCGCAGCAGCCGCTGCCAGCGCTCCTCGAAGAACCGCGAGTGTTGCTCTACGCCGGCGCCAAGGCCCGGATGCATGTTCTGCATGGAGCCGGCCCAAAGTCCATGGAGCAATCCGCGCCAGTCGCCGAAGTACCGCCAGGTGAGCGATTCGGGGCCGAGCGGGCATGCGGCACCTTGCCGGCTCGTATCGCTGCTGGCAGAGTGACAACGCACGTTGTCACTCTAGGCTGTCAGACGACACCGGTCAACGAGAGGAACGCAATGGTCGACGGCTCCGGATCTTGGGCTGGTTCCTCGCTGGCCGACCGGCGCGCTGCCCGGCGCGAGGCCCTTCTCAGCGCCGGCGTCGCGGCGCTCGGCGCGGCCGACGCGCGGCCCGTCACCGTACGTGGCGTGTGCCGCGCGGCGGAACTGACCGAACGCCACTTCTACGAGGCGTTCGGCGACCGCGACTCGTTCGTACGCGCGGTGTACGACCGGGTCGCAGCCCATGCCGGGCGTACGGTCGCCGCCGCGGCAGACACCGCAACCTCAGACGTACGCGCAGCCCGAGCGTCCGTCGAGGCATTCATCGCGCTGATGTTGGACGAGCCCACAGTCGGGCGCGTACTGCTGCTCTCGCCGACGACGGAGCCGGCGCTCAGCGCACGAGGAACCGCGCGAGCGCTGGAGTTCGTCGCCCTGGTACGTGCTCGGCTACCCGCCGCGAGTCAGTCGGGCGACGCCGGGCTCGCCGCGGTGGCCATCGTCGGAGCGTTGTCCGGACTGCTGATGGCGTACCTCGCGGGCTCCGTGCAGGCCGACCGCGCCGCGTTCACCCAGCACTGCGTCGACGTCGTGCTGACGCTCGGGGCCGGACCGGGGAGCTAGAACTTCTCCTTCATCCCGACGACCTCCCAGCCGTTGTCGCCGCGGTCGAGTTCGAGCGTCCAGATGTAGGTCTCCGGGCGTAATGGTTGCGACTTGGCGTTCTTGCTCATCTTGAACGTGGTCGACGTATCGGCTTTCACCTTCGCGACGGCCTGTGCGGTCGAGTCGTCCTGCATCGTCGCCTCGACGTTCATCAGCTTGTAGAACTGGCCGTCGACCGATCCGCCGTTGTCGTAGATGTCGTCGTACGTCGCGGGGTACTGCTGGCAGCTCGAGCATTTCGCAACGAGATCGTGCAACGCCTTGGTCTCGCCCGTGTCGCCCGCCCGGTTGACCATCTGCACGAATCGGCGGGCGTACGCCTCGGCGCCCGCCACATCGGGGTTCTCTGACCCGTCCGAGATGCCCGAGTCGCCGTCGCTCGAGGCGGACTCGCTCGTCGACGGGCTCTTGTCCGGCTCATCGGACGACCCGGAGTCGTCGCTGCAGCCGACGGCGAGGACAGTCACGGCCGCCACGGCGGCCACAGTGCGGAGTTGGCGACGCATACCCGAGCCCTTCCCTTCGTCGGTTGTCCACCGTAACGCCGAGGAGACGCGACGCCCACGACCGGGATCGCGCGTCGCGGTGCGCGCCGCACCGCGTACGTGCAAGAGTTGCGCATGCCCAGTGGTAACAACCACCTCGAGCTCGACGGCGTACGCGTGCGGCTCAGCAACCTCGACAAGGTGCTGTATCCCGACGACGGCACCACGAAGTACGACGTGATCCAGCACTACCTCACGGTCGCGGACGTCATCCTGCCCCAGCTGGCGGGGCGTCCGGCCACCCGCAAACGCTGGCCGGACGGCGTCGAGAGCAAGCCGTTCTTCGAGAAGAACCTCCCTCGTGGCACTCCGGAGTGGGTACGACGCATAGAGATCGACTCACCGGGCAGCAGTAAGGACCGTACGCATGTGACGTACCCGATCATCGAGAACCGCGCCGGTCTCGCCTGGGTCGCGAATCTTGCCGCCCTTGAGCTGCACACTCCGCAGTGGTCGATCGGGCCACGCGATGGCATCCGCGATGCCGACCGCCTGGTCATCGACCTCGACCCGGGCCCGCCCGCAGGCCTGCCCGAATGCGTCGAGGTCGCGCAGCTGATCCGCGAGCGCCTCGCCGACGACGACCTGGACGCCGTGCCGGTGACCAGTGGTAGCAAGGGCATGCAGCTGTACGCTCCGCTGCCGAAGCGTCGACCGCCGATGGAGTTGCGCGACTACGCGTACGAGCTGGCGACCTCGCTGGAGAGCGACCATCCGGACCTCGTCGTCTCGAATATGAAGAAGGCGCAGCGCGGCGGCAAGATCCTGCTGGACTGGAGCCAGAACAACCCGGCGAAGACCACCATCACGCCGTACTCGCTGCGCGGGCGTACGCGATCTTGGGTGGCGACTCCCCGCTCGTGGGACGAGCTCGACGAGAACCTCCAGCAGGTGCACCGCACCGAGATCCCCGACCGTCTGGACACGTACGGCGACCTGATGCCCACGTAGCCCCGCCTGCCCACCCACCCCGCTGGGCCGCACGTTTCAGCCCCGAATCGGGCGAATTTGGGGCTGAAACGTGCGGCCCAGCGGGGTGGTCAGACAGACTTCCAGTCCTTGAAGCCGATGGCGATCACCCGCATCTGGCGCTTCGCCTGCTCGGCGACCTGCCGCTCGAGGTCGGGCCTGCCCGGCGGCACCTCGATGATCTCCTCGGCCGTGCCCACCATGTTGTTCACGAACAGCTTCGAGACCATCTGGACATCGGCCGGCGTCCACGCCTCGATGTACGGGAAGCGGGCGAGATCGACGGCGAGCTCGCTCACGAACAGGTCGAGCTCATGGCGGATCGCATCGCGAATCTCCTGCACTCCCCCGAACCGCTCCCGGGCGATGAAGGCGAAGTGCTCGGGACGCTCCTTGACGACCCGCACGATGATCTCGGCCGATCTCGCGATGACGTCCTCGTACGTACGCGGGTCCTGGCGCGCCTCGCGGATCATGGCGCGAAGGGTCTCGAACGACTCCCCGACCAATGCCAGTCCGAGCTCGTTCATGCTCGCGAAATGCCGATAGAACGCGGTCGGCACGATGCCGGACGCACGCGTCACCTGGCGGAGGCTGAGGCCGCCGAACCCGTACTCGCCGGTGAGCTCGAGCGCAGCATCCACGATCGCGCGGTGCGTATGCTCCTTCTGCTCCTGGCGGCTGCGCATGGCCGACACCATATCGATCCCCGTCGTCTGGCTGACGTTGCTCAGTGACCGACGTGATCCGCCTCGCATTGGCCACCTGCCTGTTTGACCACAGGCGATTCACTCGGCACTATTCTCAGTGTACAAATGTTCACTGTCGGAGGTGCATAGTGGCGCGAACCCGCTCGACGCGCGGAGTTGCCCGGCGCTTCCTCGCGTCCTCGTTCGTACACAGCCTGACGACGCCACACACCATCGACCGGTTCCTCGAGCACGTGCACCCGATGCTCGCCGTACACGAGGTACGCGCCCGGGTCATCGAGGTACGCCACGAGACCGGGCTCGCCAGCACGGTCGTACTCGAGCCGAACGACGCGTGGGACCACTTCCTGCCCGGCCAGCACGTCCAGTTCGGCGTCGAGGTCGACGGCAAACGCCGGGTCCGCTGCTTCTCCGTTTCGAGTTCGGCGTACCGCGACGACGGGCGCTTCAGCGTCACGGTCAAGGTGCACCCCGACGGGTACGTATCGCAGTTCCTGCGTAACGAGCTCCGAGCGGGCATGCTCGTGCACCTCTCGCCCGCCGAGGGCGAGTTCGTGCTGCCCGAGACCGTGCCCGACAACCTGCTGCTGGTGAGCGGCGGCAGCGGCATCACCCCGGTCATGTCGATGCTGCGCAGTCTGTGCGACGGCGGACACCGGCGCCCGGTGACGTTCCTGCACTACGCGCGTACGCGCGACGACGAGATCTTCGCCGCCGAGCTCGACGAGATCGAAGCGAGCCACCCGTGGGTACGCATGGTGCGCGTCTACACCCGCGACCCCCGCGGCGGCGACATCGAGGGCCGCTTCACCATCGACCACCTCAAGCACCTCGGCCATGATCCGACCGAGTCGCCGACCTACGTCTGCGGCCCCGCAGGCCTGATCGCCTCCGTGCGTGACACCTACGCCGAGGCGGGCGCCGACGAGCAGCTCCGCCTGGAGTACTTCAAGGTGCCCAAGATCGATCTCAACGCCGCCGACGCGACCGGCACTCTCACCCTCGACGACACCGGACGCGACGTCGACAACGACGGCAACACCATCCTCGAGCAGGCAGAGGCCGCCGGCCTGACGCCGGAGTTCGGCTGCCGGATGGGCGTCTGCCACAAATGCACGACTCGAAAGAAGTTCGGCGCCGTACGCAATGTGATCTCGGGAGAGGTGCGCGCCGACACCGACGAAGAGATCACCATCTGCAACAACGTCCCCGTGGGCGACGTCTCCGTGGCGCTCTGACTCCCCGGCATCGCCACCGCCAACCACCATCAGGAGCAATGAGATGAGCCTCGCTACCGACCACAACATGGCGCCGGCCCCCTTGGTCGCCGACGACGACCGCCGCGCCACCATCGGCCTCGAGTACATGACGTACGAGGAGCTCGAGGACTTCGGTCGTGAACTCGACGAGCTGCGCCAAGAGATCCTCGACGATCTCGGCCAGGAGGACGCCGACTACATCCGCCGGGTGATCAAGGTGCAGCGCGGCCTCGAGGTCGCGGGCCGCGGACTGCTGTACTTCCCGTTCATCCCGCCCCTGTGGCTACTGGGCGTCGGATCCCTGTCGTTGTCGAAGATCCTCGACAACATGGAGATCGGCCACAACGTCATGCACGGTCAGTACGACTGGATGAACGATCCGTCGCTGAACTCCAAGAAGTACGAATGGGACATCGTCGACCCTGCGCACAACTGGCAGTACCAGCACAACTTCCTGCACCACACGTACACCAATATCCACGGCAAGGATCGCGACATCGGCTATGGCCTGATCCGCATCGACGAGGATCAGGAGTGGACGCCGTACTACTTGGGCAATCCGCTTTACGCGTTCGTGTTGATGTTCATCTTCGAGTACGGCGTGATGTTGCACGACCTCGACGTCGATCGCGCCAAGGAGGGCCACGAGACGTGGGCCGAGTTCCGTGAGCGCAACCGGCCGGCCCTGCGTAAGGCCATGCGCCAGCTGGCGAAGGACTACCTGATCTTCCCGGCACTTTCCGGGCCGTTCTTCCTCTCGACACTGGCCGGGAACGCGATCGCGAACGTCACGCGCAATGTCTGGGCGTTCTGCGTGATCTTCTGCGGGCATTTCCCCGCCGATGTCGAGACCTTCCAGCAGGAGGACGCAGAGAACGAGACCCGCGGACAGTGGTACCTGCGCCAGCTGCTCGGCTCGGCGAACATCTCCGGCTCCAAGTTGTTCCATCTGATGACCGGCAACCTGAGCCATCAGATCGAGCACCACATCTTCCCCGACATCCCGTCGCGGCGTTACCCCCAGGTCGCGGAAAAGGTGCGCGAGCTGTGCGAGCGTTACGGCCTGAAGTACAACACCGGACCGCTGTCCAAGCAGCTGGGCAGTGTTGCGAAGAAGATCGTGAAGCTCGCGCTCCCGCCGCGTAAGCAGCGCGCGTAATCCGTCTTCGCGGAGTTCGCGGACTTTTCGGTGTTCTCGTCGCTCTGAGACACCCAAAAGTCCGCGAACTCTCTCAAGCCTGTGCCGTACGCCGACAGATCTCGCCCCACGGCGTCGGCTGCAGACCGAACCGCTCCTCGGCGGCCGACGAGTCGAGTACGTACGGCCGGGTGAACATGTAGCTCATCTCCATCAGCTCATGCACCATCGCGTTGAACCGGCCCACCAACCGCATCGTGCGCATCGGGAACGGCTTGACCGCCACCGCCGGCCGCCCCGCGGCCGCCAGCACATCGGTGAGCGCTTCACGCTGGGTACGCGGGGCATTCGTCGGCGCATGCCACACCCGACCCCACGAATCTTCGTCGTCCGCGGCCGCGGCGAGCGTACGTGCCATGTCGAGCACGTCGGTCCAGGAGTGCGGAACGTCGGGGTCTCCGATCACGCGTGCGACTTTGCCGGCGAGCGCACTGGGGACGTTCCGTGACACGTGTCCGTTCTGGCCGACACCGACGCCCATGTAGTCCGATCCGCGTACCTCGACGGCGCGGATGTCACCCGCCTGATGCGCGGCGAGCGCATCCGACCACATCTGGGCGCGCAACCGGCCCTTCTTGTCGGTTGCAGCGTCGGGCATCCCCTCGACCATGGGCACCTCGACCGGCCCGTACGGGTACAGGCTCGCGGCCGTCACGAGCACCGCGCCGGTCTTGCGTGCCGTGTCCAGAATCGACGATGCGAGCGGCGGCCACACCTCCTGCCAGCTGGTGTAGTCGCCAGGGTTGGCGCAGTTGTAGAGCGCGGCCGCGCCGTCGGCCGCGCTCACGAGCGAGCTCACCTCCGACGCGTCGGCGGCCACCAGCCGGATGCCCTCGCGCTGTGGTCCGCGGCCGGACCTGGTCACAACGGTCACCTGTTTGCCGGCCGTGGCCAGCAAGGTGGCCAGCTCGGTCCCGACGGGCCCGGCACCCACGATTACGTGCTTATCAGTCATCTCTGCTCCTCAGGAATTGGGAGAGCACTGCTCTCGTTTCAGAGCATGACACGCATTGACAGAAAAAGCAAGAGCACTGCTCACTTTTCTTGTCAGTGCTCACATCGTGGGGCACCATGGCAGCCATGAATGCGCCGTCCGCTCCTCGTACCGCCCGAGCGATCGCCCGCGAGCAGCTCACCCGGGCGATCCTCGACAGTGCCCGCCGGCAGCTCGCCGAGACCGGGCCGACGCAGCTCTCGTTGCGCGCAGTCGCACGCGAGCTCGGTATGGCGTCATCGGCGGTCTACCGCTACTTCTCCTCACGCGACGAGTTGCTCACCGCCTTGATCATCGAGGCGTACGACGAGCTCGGGGCCACGGTCGAACAGGCGGACGCCGGCGTGTCTCGCAGATCGTCGTACGCGCTGCGCTGGGAAGAGGCATGCAACGCCGTACGCGGATGGGCGATCGCGCACCCGCACGACTACGCGCTGCTCTACGGCAGTCCGGTCCCGGGCTACACGGCACCGGTCGACACCGTCACTCCGGCGTCACGGGTCACCCGCGTACTGATCGGAATCATCATCGACGCCGCCGTCGCCGGCGTACACCCGGCCGCACCGCAGGCGCCCGTCTCCCGCCGCCTGCACGGTGCGATCTCCGGCCTCCGGGAGTTCTCCGAAGGCGCTCTTGACGACGCCTCGGTGCTCGCCCTCCTGCGCGCGTGGTCGGTCGTGATCGGCACCCTCACGCTCGAGCTGTTCGGGCACATCGTCGGTGCCGTCGACGACTACGACGCGTACTTCGACCACGTCGTCAGACAACTCACCATCGAGCTGGGTCTGCGCTGATACCGTTGGCCCCATGGCGATCAGTCGACGCGAGATCAACAAGGACGTGCTGCAGCAGTCCGCCGAGGCGGCGACCCATACGGCCGCCGAGGTCGGGTCGATTCTGGTCAACGCCGTTCGCGACATCACCCGTTCTGTCGGTGGTCTGGCGACCGAGATCTTCGAGATCCGAGAGGCCGCGGCGCGCGCCGAAAATGACAACGCGGAGCTAAACAAAAACTCCGAATAAGTACTCGCGCCAAATCATTTCTCCGTCAGGTCTTGCACCTTCGTTGAGGTCTGAGTAAGTTCAGGGCTACCTCATCACGCGGGGAGGAGGCCATTCATGGCCAGCATTGCGCGATTGCCGATGCCACTCATTGAGGTGTACGAGTGGCAGTACGAAGGCGCTTGTACAGAAGCAGATCCGGAAACGTTTTTTTCTCCTGAATCCGAACGTGGCCCACGAAGACACGCCCGGGAAGCCGTCGCGAAGAGCTTTTGTGCGAGGTGTCCTGTGCGCAATGATTGCCTCGAACACGCACTTTCAGTACGCGAGCCGTACGGCGTATGGGGTGGTCTCACGATCGGGGAACGCAACAACCTACTGACCCGGCGCCAGGCGGTATAAACGATTTTTACACCGCCGTACTAACCCCAGAAGATTCGCTCAACCACGGCTCGGGCGTGCCGAGTGATGCGGCGGTACTCGTCGATCATGCGTTCGCTCTCGTCGCCATAACCGAGCAGGAATGCCACTCCGGCACGATCATCGGCGTGAGTGGGCAGTGAGTCCGAGGCCTTCGACCGCACCAAGACGATGGCGTTGCGTACGCGGCTGACGAGGCGCCACGCGGCCTCGAGCGCATCAGTGTCGTCGGTGTCGATCAGTCCGGCCTCGCGTGCCGCATGCAGCGCCGGAAGTGTCCGAGGCGTACGCAGCCCGTCGACGCGGTACGCGTGCTGCATCTGCATCAGCTGCACCGTCCACTCGATGTCCGCGAGCCCCCCGCGGCCGAGCTTGAGGTGCAGCGCAGGATCGGCGCCGCGCGGCAAGCGCTCGGAGTCGACACGTGCCTTGATCCGCCGGACCTCGCTCACGTCGTCGTCGCTCACGCCGCCGTCCGGCCAGCGCCGCGGATCGATCAGGACCCGGAAGTCGGCGCACAACTGCTCGTCGCCGATCGTCGGAGAGGCGCGCAGCAACGCCTGCGCCTCCCAAACAGCCGACCAGCGGTCGTAGTAAGCCCGGTACGACGCGAGCGTACGAAGCAGCGGCCCTTGCCGCCCCTCCGGCCGCAGGTCGGCGTCCAGGCCGATTCCCGGATCGTCGCCCGGCGCCGACAGTAGTTCGCGTACGCGCTGGATCACGCCGGTCGCGAGCTCGTGGGCACGCGTCGCATCGGCTTGCGGGTCGGGATCATGTACGAACATGACATCCGCGTCGCTGCCGTAGCCGACCTCGCCCCCGCCGAGCCGGCCCATCGCGACGATCGCGATCCGGGTGGGAAGCGGTCCGCCGTACTCACGCTCGGCGGCGGCAACGCATGCCTTGAGCGCGGCCGAGATGGTCGCGGTGGTGATCGCGGTCAGCGCGTTGCCGACGGCCTCGATCTCGAGGCGTCCGAGTACGTCGGCGATGCCGACGCGGGAAAGCTCTCTGCGCCGCAGTCGGCGGATCGAGCGGACCGCGTCGGCCGGGTTGTCATAGCGTCTGACCGCGGTGTCGAACTCCTTGTGCAGGCGCTCGGCCGTCCGAGGTACGAGATCCTCTGTCTCACCGAGCAACGCAACCGCCTCGGGCGCCCGAAGGATGAGCCCGGTGACGTACGTACTCGAGGCGAGGATCGTCGCGAGTTGTTCGGCGCCCTCGCCCTCGTCGCGCAGCTTGCGGAGGTACCACGGCGTCGTACCGAGCGCATCGGAGACCTTGCGGAACGCCAGCAGGCCGGCGTCGGGGTCAGGCGCCTCGGCGAACCACGCCAGCATCGCGGGCAACAGCTGGCGCTGGATCGCGGCACGCCGCGAGACTCCTCTGGTGAGCGCCTGCAGATGGGTGAGCGCACCCTTGGGGTCGTCGTAGCCGAGCGCGACCAGTCGCTGCTCGGCTGCGTCGGCGGTGAGCCGGAGACCTTCGCGCGGCAGCGCGGCAACGGTCTCGAGCAACGGGCGGTAGAAGATCTTCTGATGCAGCCGCTGCACCTCGCGGGTGTTGGCGCGCCAGACCCGGCGTACGTCGGTGACGGGGTTCTGGCGCATCTCGAGGCTCCGCCCGATGCGACGAAGGTCGGCCTCATCGGCCGGCATCATATGCGTGCGGCGCAACGCGTACAGCTGGATCCGATGTTCCAGTAGCCGCAGGAAGATGTACGCCTCGGCGAACGCCGCGCCGTCCTCGCGGCCGACGTACCCGCCCTGGATCAGCGCGTACAACGCGGTCAGCGTGTTGCCGCTACGCAGCGACTGGTCGGACCGGCCGTGCACGAGCTGCAGCAGCTGTACCGCGAACTCAACATCGCGCAGGCCGCCTGGCCCGAGCTTCAGCTCGCGCTCGATCAGATCGGACGGGATGTGGTCGATGACGCGCCGGCGCATCGCGCGTACGTCGCGTACGAAATGATCGCGGGTGCTCGCCTGCCAGACCAACGGCATGATCGCTTCGATGTACGCCTGACCGAGGTCATCGTCGCCGGCGACCGGGCGCGCCTTGAGCAGCGCCTGGAACTCCCACGTGCTCGCCCAGCGCTCGTAGTACGTCACATGGCTCTGCAGGGTGCGTACGAGAGGTCCGGCCTTGCCCTCCGGACGCAACGCCGCGTCGACCTCCCAGATCGTGCCCTCGCCTGTGTGCTGGGAGCAGATCTGCATCATCCGTGCGGCGAGCCGGCTCGCCGCACGCAACGCCGTCTCATCGTCGGTGTCGTCAGTGGGCTCGTACACGAACACGACGTCGACGTCGCTGATGTAGTTCAGCTCGCCGCCACCGCACTTGCCGAGCGCAATGACCGCGATCCGGCACGCTTCCCGGTCGTCGCCGAGCTCTCCGCGGGCGATCGCGAGCGCGGCGCTGAGCGTACCTGCGGCGAGATCGGCGAGCTCACCACTCGACTCCTCGAACCGCGTCGTGCCGATCAGGTCGCGTGCGCAGAGCTGCAGGAGGAGACGGTGATACTCGACCCGGAGCGCGTCGATCGCAGTCGGGCTGTCCATCGCCGAGACGACCAGCTCCGACGTCGGCTCGGTGCCGGTCGCCTCCAGCAGGGCCGTACGAAAGTCTGCGTGCGTCGCTGCAGCTTCACAGAACTGATCGGTCGACAGCGCGGCCAGCTGCTCCGGATGGTGGATGAGGTACTCACCGAGCGCCCTGCTGGTGCCGAGCACGGCGGTCAGTCGCGAGTTGAGCCCGGGGTCGTTCGCGAGGATCGCCACGAGATCGTCGTCGGACCGCTCGGCGATGCCGACGAGGGATCCGACCGCCAGATCGGGGTCGGCCGCACGAGACCACTCGACGACGAGTTCCTCGGTGACACCCGCCCCGAGCTCATCGAGGTTGGCGAGCGCATCCTGCGGCGCCTGGAACCCGAGTCTGCTCAGCCGGCCGGCGGACAGGCCGTGCGTACTGGAGTCGGAGGTCACGGGACGGAGCGTAGCCCAGTCGGGCGCGTACGGCGGGTACGACCGCCGTCCCGGCGTACCGCTCGGGGGCAAGTTGTCGCCTCTACCGGGCAAGTTTGCCACCGAGCGGCGTGAAATACCACGGGCCCGTGGTATTTCACGGGGCAACGTAGGCACCTTAGACGACCGGAATCGCGGGCGAGTAGGACCTCTAAGGTAGGCCCGCCACGCCAAGATAGGGCGGTTTGCCGATGTGTGGCGCGTACCTTAGCGACGACTCTTGTGGATGTCAGGAAAGAACGCCCAAGGAGTCATCGATGTACACCAGCACCCATCTCAATGCGGTGGCCCGCGAGGCGATCGAGTACCGAGTACGCGACGCCCGCCGGCTCACCAACCGTCGAAGCACCACGCGTACACCACGCACTCGCGCGTCGCGACCACTCTCCCTCGTCCGGCGCGCGGCACATCGACTCGCCTGAGCGCCCACTCAGACGAGTCACCCGGGGGGACAGCCCGTCGGGGTTCGGTTCAAGCCAATGGCTCCCACCTTCATTGGCCCGGATCGGATCCCGACGGGCTTAGAGGTCGCGACCTCTTACTGTGCGGAAGGGTTACAGCAGCGGTAGGAGACGATCGATCTCGAACTGCGTGACCTGACTGCGGTAGTCGTGCCACTCCGCGCGCTTGTTGCGCAGGAAGAAGTCGAAGACGTGCTCGCCGAGCGTCTCGGCGACCAGCTCGCTGCCCTCCATGATCCGGATCGCCTCGTCGAGGTTGCGCGGCAGCGGCGCGATGCCGAGCGCGCGTCGCTCGTTCTCGGTCAGCGCCCAGACATCGTCCTCGGCCTCCCGCGGGAGCTCGTAGCCCTCCTCGATCCCCTTCAGGCCCGCCGACAGCAACAGGGCGTACGCGAGGTACGGGTTGCAGGCAGAGTCGATGGCCCGGTGCTCGATACGTGACGAGGGGCCCTTGTTGGGCTTGTACATCGGCACTCGTACCAGCGCCGACCGGTTGTTGTGACCCCAGGAGACGTACGACGGCGCCTCGCCGCCGTAGATCAGCCGTTTGTAGGAGTTGACCCACTGGTTCGTGACCGCGGTGATCTCCGGCGTGTGCTCGAGGATGCCCGCGATGAACGACCTGCCCACCTTCGACAGCTGGTACTCGGCACCGGGCTCGTAGAACGCGTTCTGGTCACCTTCGAACAGCGACATATGCGTGTGCATACCCGAGCCGGGGTACTCGGAGAACGGCTTGGGCATGAACGAGGCGTAGATGCCGTCGCTCAGCGCCACCTCGCGTACGACGACCCGGAACGTCATGATGTTGTCGGCGGTCGAGAGGGCGTCTGCGTAGCGCAGGTCGATCTCCTGCTGACCGGGAGCGCCCTCGTGATGGCTGAACTCCACGGAGATACCCATCGACTCCAGCATCGTGATGACCTCGCGCCGGAAGTCTTGTCCGATGCCTTGCGAGGTGTGGTCGAAGTAGCCGCTGTCGTCCATCGGCACAGGTCGAGTGCCGGGCTCGGGTTTGCCCTTGAACAGGAAGAACTCGATCTCGGGATGGGTGTAGAAGGTGAAGCCGGCATCGGCTGCGCGGCCGAGCGCGCGCTTGAGCACGTGCCGCGGGTCGGCGTACGAAGCGCTGCCGTCGGGCATCGCGATATCGCAGAACATCCGTGCCGTCGAGGGCGTCTCACCGCGCCAGGGCAGGATCTGGAACGTCGTCGGATCGGGCTTCGCGAGCATATCCGCCTCGTGCACGCGCGCGAAGCCTTCGATCGCCGATCCGTCGAACCCGATGCCCTCCTCGAAGGCTCCCTCGAGCTCGGCCGGGGCGACCGACACGGATTTGAGCGAGCCGAGTACGTCGGTGAACCAGAGCCGGACGAAGCGGACGTCGCGCTCCTCGAGCGCGCGGAGCACGAACTCCTCTTGCTTACCCATGAACTCAGTGTGGACACCCCGTGTTTCCGGTGTGTAACAGGGGTCGGAGAAGTCGCATCCAGACAGTTGACAGATATCTGACATCTTACTACTGTCCCTGCTCATAACGCCTGGAGGAGATACGCCATGAGCAGAGCCCGCAACCCCCGCCGTCGACTCAGTGCGGCCGTCTCGATCGCCGCAATCCTGCCTCTCAGTCTCGCGGCTTGCGGAAGCTTCGGCGGCGGTGATGACTCCGCCGAAGGGTCGTCCGACGGCACGGTCACGTTCTGGCAGTACTACGGCGACGAGAAGATGCCGACCGGTGCACCGCTGTACGACGTGCTGGAGAAGTACGACTCGCGATCCGACGACGTCGAGATCGACATCCGTTACATCCCGTTCGAGGACTTCAACCGCACGCTCACCCAAGCCGCGGCCAGCGGTGAGCTGCCCGACGTCGCGCTGATCAACGCGTTCGACACCCAGAACATGGCCGAGGCCGAGATCATCTCCGACCTCAGCGACCGGGTCAAGAAGTGGGGCGAGCAGGATGCGTACTTCCCGACCAGCTGGGAGACGACGCAGGTCGACGGAGCGACGTACGGAATCCCGCACGTCGCCGACGCGTACGCGGTCTACTACAACAAGGACCTGCTGAAGGCGGCGAACCTGAACCCGCCGACGACCTGGAGCGAGATGGAGCAGACCGCCGCCGAGCTCGGCCGTGAGGGCAAGTACGGCCTCGCGGTCAGCGGTATCGAAGGCGCACAGGGAGCGACCGGTGTGGTCCTTCGTACGCTCGCGGCCGGAGGAACAATCGAGGACTTCGGTGATGGCGGCGGTGCGACGGCACTCGAGTCGTTCAAGACGCTGGTCGACGACGGCGGCATGTCGAAGGGCTTCCTGACGTGGACCGAGGAGGACGCGAAGAACCAGTTCGCGAACGGCGAGGCGGCCATGATGATCAACTCCGCAACGTATGTGAGCATCCTGCGCGATGAGAACCCGGAGCTGAACTGGGGCGTCGCGCTGTTGCCCAAGGACAAGACCCGTGAGACCTTCCTGTCCGCGGAGAACCTCACCATCGGTGAGGGAAGCGATGACGCCGACGCGGCCTGGGATCTCATCACCTACCTGCAGAAGCCGGATGTGCTCGCTGACTACCTGCCGGCACGCAACAAGCTACCCGCACGCGACGACGTACCCGGCACGGACGAGGATCCGGTACGTAAGGTCTTCGCGGAGCAGCTGCAGGACGCCTGGGCACCCCAAGGCGCCCTTGCGACGCACGCCGACGAGGCACTGACGATCGTGCAGGAGGCGCTACAGGCCGCCATCAGCGGCTCGGCGGACCCGGCCGATGCCGCGGGCACGGCACAGTCCGATATCGACGAGGCACTCTCCGCGTCGTGAGTGCCATGGTCACGACCGAGCGCAGCGACGCTTCGGCGGGGGCAGCGACGACTCCCCCGCCGAGGCGCCGCCGGCGTCGCATTCCGGCGGGATACCTATTCCTCGCTCCAGCCATCGCGTTCGTCGTACTCACCGTCGTCTATCCCCTGCTCTACAACATCTCGCAGAGCTTCTTCGACGTCGGCCTTCGCGAGGTGGTCTCAGGCGGAGCGCAGTGGGTCGGGCTCGACAACTACCGCGACCAGTTCGGCCGAGCCGACTTCTGGCACGCGCTGCAGGTATCCCTGATCTACTCCTTCGCGACCGTGATCCTGACCTTCGCGATCGGCCTCGGCCTGGCGCTACTGTTCAACCGCCCCTTCGCGGGCCGGAACGTGATGCGGGCACTGCTCCTGCTCGCGTGGATCCTCCCGACAGTGGTGAGCGCCAACGTGTGGCGCTGGATCCTCGACGGCAGCTATGGACTCCTCAACGCCGGACTGCGCGGCGTCGGCCTGCTCGACAAGGATCTCTTCTGGCTCGGTGAGCCGAACCCCGCCGTCGCTGCTGTCACCGTCGCGACAGCGTGGAGTTTCGCTCCGTTCGCGATGATCCTGCTATCGGCGGGTCTTCAGGGCATCTCGCCAACCTTGTACGAGGCAGCTCGTATCGATGGAGCCGGCGCCTGGCAGCAGTTCCGCCGAATCACGATGCCGGTGCTTCGGCCGGTGAGCCTCACCGCGATGCTGCTGATCTTCATCTTCACGTTCAAGACGTTCGACACGATCTTCCTGATGACCGGCGGCGGACCCGGCGGCGCGACCGAGATCCTGCCGATCTACGCGTACAACGAGGCGTTCGAGTTCTCCCGGTTCGACACCGCAGCGGTCGCGACCACGACGCTGATGGTCGTCCCCATCGTGCTCTCCATCGCGTACTTCCGCACGATGCGTCAGGAGGACCACGCATGAATGTCACGACGAGCCGGCGCCGCTGGCTGTTCGTACTCGGGCTCGCCGTGACGATCGTCTACCTCATCCCCGTGTACTGGATGGTCAACACGTCCTTCAAGGAGGCGGGTGACATCTTCGCCTCGCCACCCGACCTCGTGCCGCTGCCGCCCACCACTGATTCGTACGACAACGCGGTGTTCTCGAACTCCGATATCGCACGCGGGCTTGCCAATAGCGCCATCATCGCCATCGGTACGACGGTGGTCACGTTGCTCATCGCACTGCCCGCGGCGTACGGACTGGCGCGGCTGCGTGTGCGCTTCGTTTCGGTGTTCCTGATGCTGTTCCTGATCGTGCAGATGGTGCCGTCGGTGAACCTCGCACTGCCGATGTTCATCCTGTTCAGCAGCGCCGGTCTGGTGAACAGCTACCTCGGCCTGATCATCGCCAATTGTGCACTCGCCGTCCCACTCGCGGTCACGATCCTGCGACCGTTCTTCTTGAGCGTTCCGGGCGAGATCGTCGAATCTGCCAAGATCGACGGCTGCAACGAGTTCACCGCGTTCTGCCGAGTTGCACTGCCGATCAGTACGCCCGGTGTCATCACCGTGGCCGTTGTGAGCTTCCTCGGGGCGTGGGGCGAGTTCGTCTTCGGCCTTGCGCTCGCGACCAACGAGAAGTTCCAGCCAGTCACCGTCGTCCTCGCCGGGCTCACCAACGCCTTCGGCACGCGCTGGAACGACCTGATGGCTGTCTCCGCGATAATCGCGCTGCCGGTGATCCTGGTCTTCATCTTCCTGCAGCGCTACATCGTGGCCGGCCTCACCGAGGGGGCGACGAAGAGTTGACCACGTACCCGAAAGGACCACCAATGAGCCGACTCGAGATCTGGGCCGCAACAACGACACCGTTCGATGCGGACGGCAGGCTCGACGTTTCGGTGATCCCCGAACAGGCCCGCCACCTCAAGGAGAACGGCGTCTTCGGCGCGTTCGTGACGGGTACGACCGGAGAGTTCCCCGCTCTCTCCGCTGCGGAGCGCATGCAAGTCGTGGAGGCGTGGGCAGACGTACGCCCCGAAGGGTTCGGGCTCGGCGCTCAGGTCGGCTCGAACGACCTCGCGGAAGCGAAGTCCCTTGCCACGCACGCGGAGGAGCACGGCGTTGACCTGATCGCAGCGGTCGCCCCGTACTACGGCGAGGCACCGAGGATCGATCTGTCCGTGCAGCACCTCGGCGGTGTCGCTGCGGCCGCACCTCGTACGCCGTTCTGCTATTACCACATCCCGAGCATGACCGGCTCCACGCTGTTGCCGAGCCAGATCGCCGCCCGCGCAGCCGTCGACATCCCGACGTTCCAGGCGGTCAAGTTCACCGACGAGGACCTGATGGAGTTCGACCGGACCCGCCGGGCACACAACGGCATGACGGTGTTCTTCGGCCGCGACGAGCTACTCCCAGCCGGTCTTGCGTTCGGCGCGACCGCCGTCATCGGCAGCCTGTTCAATGGCCTCGCACCGGTTGCGCATCGCGTCGTCGAAGCATACGACCGCGGGGAACACGACCGCGCGTACGACCTGCACCGTCCGTTCCGTGACATCGCCGAGGTGAGCGGTCGACATGGCGGCCTCGGCTTCGTGAAGGAGCTGATGAACCGGCTGAGCCCGGACGCAGGTCGCCCGCGCCTGCCGTGGGGGCCGCTCGACCAGCCCGCACTGGCAGCGATCGACGACCTGCTGCCGTCGTTGAAGGACGCAGTCGCCGATGCCGTCAATGACGGGGGCGCGGTGTGAAACGCAGCCCGATTTACCTCGAGGCGCAGAGCCGGCTGCGCGATTTCATCCGCGAACGCGGTCTGCGCGCGGGCGACCGACTCCCGCCCGAGGCGACTCTCGCAACGGAGCTCGAGGTCAGCCGGCCGTCTCTGCGTGAGGCGACGCGCAGTCTGCAGACGCTCGGGGTGATCGAGGCACAGCCCGGCAACGGCCTGTTCGTCGCGGAGTTCTCATTCCGGCCGGTCATCGAGCAACTGCCGTACGGACTCGCGGAGCTCGGCCAGGGACTCGAGGAGATCCTCACCGCCCGCGAGGCGATGGAGGTCGGGCTGATGCCGGCCGTCGCCCGGATGGACACCCATGAGGCACTCGACCGTTGCGCCGCGCTCGCCGAGCAGATGATCGAGTTGGAACAGCGTGGCGAGTCGTTCGAGGAGATCGACCGCGACTTCCATCTCACGCTCTACCGGCCGCTGTCCAACCCCCTCGTCGACAACCTGATCGAGCTGTTCTGGGAGCTGTTCGTACGACTCGGCGACGCAATACCCGGCCGACCGGAGAAGGACCGCGGCGAGGCCCATCTGCGAATCGTCCGAGCACTGCAAGCCGGCGACGGCAGTGCCGCAATCACTCATATGCGCGAACACTTCGACGACGTGCGCGACCGCGCCGCGAAGCTCGGCGGCGCTGATTCATGAGCCGACGACCCAACGTGCTCGTAGTGATGAGCGACCAGCAGCAGGCGGCGACGGTCTCGTCGGGCGACCCATGCCTGACGCCACATCTCGACGCGGTTGCCGAGCGCGGCGTACGTTTCCGCCGTTGCTACTCCCCCAGCCCGGTCTGCTCGCCCGCGCGAGCGAGCTTCATGACCGGACTACTGCCCCACCAGCACGGCATGGTCGACGTCGAACACGCGGTCCCGCGGTACCGGGCGGATCTCGTTGACGACCTACCGATGTGGAGCCAGGTTCTGCGCAAGGCCGGCTACCACACCGGCTACTACGGCAAGTGGCACGTGGAGCGTACGTACGACATGCGCGCGTACGGATTCGAGCGGTCCGGCGCGTACCGCGAGCCCGGTGCCGACTACCTCGCGCATCGCACGTCGCTCGGGCTCGGGCCCAAGCCGGCCATCAGCGAGCCGAGTAAGACGGTCACCCAACCCGGCTATCGCGATCTGCCTCTGTACGGCGTCACCGACGAGCCCGAGGAGTCGACACTCGAGCACTTCACTGTGTCGAACGCGCTTTCGTTCCTCGACGACGCGGTCACCGGCGACGACCCGTGGGCGTTGATGGTGAGCACGAAGGCGCCGCACGAGCCGTACGTCGTGCCACGTCCGTACTTCGACCTCTACGAGCCGGGGGCAATCGAGCTACCGGAAAGCTTCGACGACGATCTCGCAAGTCGGCCGGCGATCTACCGTCGCCAACAGACGGTGTGGGCCGACCTGTCGCCGGACGAGTTCCGCACGGCGACCGCCTGCTACTACGCGCTGTGCTCGATGGTCGACGCCCAGGTCGGCCGCCTGCTGCGCCGTATCGACGACGCCGGACAGCTTGACGACACCCTCGTCGTCTTTACCTCCGACCACGGCGACCTGATGGGCGCCCATCGACTTCTACTCAAGGGCGTTCCCGCCTTCGAAGAGGTCTACCGCGTACCGCTCATCGTGTCCTGGCCACGAGGTATCTCCGGTGGTCGAGTCGTCGACGACATCGTTCAGTCCCATGACGTCGCCGAAACCCTCGCGCTGCTCGGCGGTGCGACGCTGGACGCCCACGCCGTCGACCTGATGCCAACCCTGCAAGGCGAGTCGACTCCGCGCGATTCGGCGATCGCGGAGTTGCACGGACAGCGCTTCTCATACACCCAGCGTGTGGTCTGGCACGAGCGTTACAAGTACGTCTTCAACGCGTTCGACTTCGACGAGCTCTACGACCTCGCAACCGACCCGTACGAGCAGGAGAACCTCGCCGACGATCCCGCGTACCGCGACGTGCTCGAACGCCTCACGATGTTGCTTTGGGCGACGGCCGAACAGACCGATGACTTCACCATGACCGGTGCGCAGGACGGCACCTACCGTTACCTGCCTCTCGGGCCGCAATCCGTATCCACCGAAGGGAATGCGCCATGAGATTCACCCATCGACCACTGACGCTCCTCGTCGTCGCGGCATGCGCACTCGCGGTGCCCGCGGGCACCGCGAACTCTGCGTCTCCGCCGACGCAGTGCACCGAGTCCGTCCCGTTCACCTCCGGCGAAGGCGGCTACGAGATCTACCGCATTCCGTCGGTCGTCCGCGCAGACGACGGAACGCTCGTCGCGTTCGCCGAGGGCCGCGAGACGCGCTCGGACGCCGGCTCGATCGATGTCGTACGCCGGCGTTCCCACGACGGCGGGTGCACGTGGGGGCCACAGCAGGTCGTCGCCGATCAGGGCGACAACACGATCGGAAACCCTTCCCCCGTTGTCGATCCGCGTACCGGTGACCTCGTCCTGCTCACGACACGCAACGCCGGTACCGCCAGTGAAGCAGAGATCCTTCGCGGCGAGGTCCCGCCTGAAGACAGCCGCCGGGTGTTCGTACAACGCAGTCGCGACAACGGGCGTACGTTCAGCGCGCTGCGCGAGATCACGTCGACCGCCAAGCGAGCCGACTGGCGCTGGTACGCAACCGGGCCCGGGCACTCGATCGCGCTGACTCGCGGCGAGCACCGTGGCCGGCTGGTCGTACCGGCCAACCACTCCAGCGCCCCGCCTGAGGGTTCGTCCGACACGGGTCAAGAGGCCAAGTACTACGGCGCGCACAGCCTCTACAGCGACGACGGCGGACGCACCTGGCAGATCGGCTTCAGCGACGACACGTTCGACGGCGAGCTGAACACCAACGAGTCGACCGTCGCGGAACGCCGCGACGGCAGTCTCTACTTCAACGCCCGCGACCAAAACGGCACCTCACCCGAGACTCGCGCGGACGGCATCTCCACCGACGGTGGCGAAACGCTCGACACCCCGTACACCCCGCAGGCCGGCCTCGTCGGCCCCGTCGTTCAGGGCAGCGTGCTACAGGTACGAGGAGCCGGGTGGCCGTTGCTGTACGCCGGTCCGTCCGACCCCGACAGCCGCGCCGCGATGGCGATCCGGGTGAGCGACGACGGCGGCACGACGTGGGAGAACCGTTACCCCGTCTCGGATGCGCCCGCTGCGTACTCCGATCTCGTGCAGCTGCGTGGGAATCACGTCGGTCTGCTCTACGAGACGGGCGAGAGCGACACGTACGAGACGATCACCTTCGAGCGCGTCGATCTGAGTGATCTGCGATGACCGCGCGACGTACCGTCCTGGCGGCGAGCGGAGTCGGGATCGGGAGCCTACTCGCGGGGTCGCCCACGTACGCCGGATCGAGCCACCGGGCACCGCACGGCCAACGCTGGGAGCGCCTGCCCGATGTGCCGGCGAACACGACGGACTGGTCGGAGAAGATCCCGGTCGGCGAGTCGTACTGGACCCAGCTCGGTCTCGCCGGCCCGGTGGCAGGCGCGCACGGCGACTATCTGATCGTCGGCGGCGGCGCGAACTTCCCCGAGCCGACACTCACGGCGAGTCGATCACCGGAGCTGGGCAAGGTCTACTGGAACGACGCGTTCGTACTGCGCCGCAAGGGTCGCTCGTACGAGTGGCTGGATGCCCAGCTGCAGCTGCGCGATGCGATCGCGTACGCGGCTTGCGTGAGCACACCGGACGGCGTCATAGTCATCGGCGGCGAAGGATTCCGCGGCGGGCCGAACGGCGCGGCAGTCGCCACCGTTGAGAAGTTCGCCGACGTCTTCCGACTGCGGTTCGACGGCCACGACCTCGTCCGCGAGGACCTGCCACCTCTCCCCCGGCCGTTGTCGTACGGCTCGGCCGCGCTGGTGGGCAGCACTGTGTTCGTCGCCGAAGGTTCGACCTTCTACGCACTCGACCTCGCGAAGCGGTCCGCTGAATGGCGCACGCTGCCGACCTGGCCCGGTGACCCGCGTACCGTCGCCGTCGCCGCATCCGACGGCAAGCGGTTCTATCTGATGTCCGGCCGGGCCAAGCACGACGACGGATCGTGGACGCTCTACCAAGACGCCTACGCCTACGACCCGCGCCGCGCGCGTTGGAGTCGGCTCGCCGATCTGCCGTGGTGCATCATGGCCGGCGTGGCCATCGGCGACCGGCACGGCATCACCGCGTACGCCGGAGACCGTGACGTCGAGCGGTGGAACGAGATCGAGCAACTCACCGCCGACGGCCGCAGCGACGCCGTCACCTGGATCTACGACCACCACACCGGTTTCAACACCGACGTGCTCCGGTACGACGTGCGGCGCGACCGCTGGACGGTCGCCGGGCAGTTCGCCGGACCGCCGCAGGTCACCACACCGGCGATCGAGTGGGACGGCGATCTGGTCATCGCAAGCGGGGAGGTACGCCCGGGTGTCCGCACGCCCGCGGTGTGGCGGATCGGTCGATGACACCACTCACGACGGCCTCGTTGCGCGGGGTGTGGGGCTCGGTGCTGCTCCCGATCGACTCCGGTGACGGTATCGACTGGGACCGGCTCGGCGGCGAGGTCGACGTACTCGCGGCGTCGGAGCTCGACGGTGTGTACGCACACGGCACGGCCGGCGAGTTCCACACCCTTTCGGAGGATGAGTACGACCGGGTCAGCGCGGTCCTCGCAGCCGCGTGCGCTCGTACGGGCAAGGCGTTTCAGCTCGGCGCCAGTCATCCGGTCGCACAGGTAACGATCGAGCGGATCAGGCGTACGCGCCACCTCTCGCCCGGCGCGTACCAGGTCGTACTCCCCGATTGGCTGCCGCTGACTGACGACGAGGTTGCGACGTTCGTACGTCGGATCGCGAAGGTCGCGGCGCCGGTTCCGATCGTCCTCTACAACCCGCCACATGCGAAGACCTCGGCGACACCCGCCCTGCTGACCAGGCTGCTCGACGCCGCACCGTCGCTGATCGGCATCAAGGTCGCCGACGGCGATGCGGGCTGGTACGACTCCATGCACGCGGTGCTCGAACGCTGCGCGGTCTTCGTACCCGGCCACCGGCTCGCGACCGGGATGACCCGAGGAGCGGCCGGCAGCTACTCGAACATCGCGGCCCTCTCCCCTGCTGGTGCGGTCCGGTGGTATTCGCTGCTGCGAGACGACCCGGCCGCCGGCCTCGATGTCGAGCGCAGGATCGCGACCCTGTTCGACGAGCAGATCGCCCCGCTGCAACGTCGTGGACTGTCGAACCCGGCCCTCGACAAGTTCCTCGCCGCGGTCGGCGAATGGGCCGATGTCGGCCTGCGGATCCGCTGGCCGTACGATTCCGCACCCGAGGCCGCCGTCCTGCCTGCGCGACGACGCGCCAACGCCCTGCTGCCCGAGCTGTTCGGAGAGTGATCGTCGTGTCCGTGTCCCATCTGCCCGGTTCGAAGCCGTGGCGCAAGGAGCAACTGGACGCCGTGCTGCGCTTCGCCGAACAATCGGCGCTGCCCGACGGCGGCTTCGGTTGGCTCGACGCCTCCGGCGCGGTCGACCCGTCTCGTGAGCTGGAGCTGTGGATCAACGCGCGTATGACGTACGTGTTCTCGCTCGCGTCGCTGCTCGACGAGCGTACGCATCCCCTTGCGTTGCATGGCGTACGAGCGATCACGGAGCTGTTCGCGGACAAGGAGCACGGTGGCTGGTACGAGTCGGTGACCACGAAGCACGAACCGTCCTCGACGACGAAGTCGTGCTACCCGCATGCGTTCGTCGTACTCGCCGCGGCGACCGCGGCGAGCGCCGACGTCGACGGTGCACACACACTCCTCGAGTCGGCGTTGGACGTACACGCTCATCGCTTCTGGGAGGAGACTGCCGGCCGCTGCCGCGAGTCGTGGACCGCCGACTGGTCGCAGCCGGAGTCGTACCGAGGCGCCAACAGCAATATGCACACGGTCGAGGCGTACCTGGCCGCCGCCGATGCGACGGATGACGGTGTGTGGCGTGACCGAGCGCTGTCGATCTGCGAGCACCTCATCAACAACGCAGCGCGTGCGAACTCCTGGCGCCTACCGGAGCACTTCGACGCCGATTGGAACGTCGATCTCGACTACAACCTCGACGCCCCCGCTGACCCGTTCCGCCCCTACGGCGCAACGCCCGGGCACGGCCTCGAGTGGGCGCGCCTCCTACTCCAGCTCGAAGCAGCGCTCGACGATCCGCCGGCATGGATGGTCGACGCAGCGGTGTCGCTGTTCACGACCGCTGTCAGTGACGGCGCGGTCGACGACACGTTCGTCTACACCACCGACTGGGCAGGCACGCCGGTTGTACGTGAGCGGTTCCACTGGGTGTTGGCCGAGGCCGTCGCCGCCGCGGACACCCTGGCGCGACGCACGGGCGGCTCCATCGGCCCCGAGGAGTCGAACCGGTGGTGGCGCGCCATCGACGAGCACTTCGTCGACCGAGCGACCGGCAGCTGGTACCACGAACTCGGCGAAGACCTGCGCGTGTCGACGCGTACGTGGTCAGGCAAGCCCGACGCGTACCACATCGTCAACGCGATGCTGCTGCCCGACGCACCCCTCGCGCCGACGCTGGCCGAGTCGCTCGCCTGACTCTGTCGGTCCCCGCCGAATCAACTTTGCTGTCGGCTTTCGGCTTCTACTCGTTCGGCCACCCGTCTGCCCGGCTCCGGTTCGCTGCCGACCTTCGTCGCTACTTCCGTTGGGTAAAGACGCGGCGACGCGCGGAGGTGCCACTTCGGTTCGGTTGCTTGGCGGCTTTCCCGCCACTTTCGCGTGGTTGAAGGGTAAAGTCGGGGACTTCCCAAGGACGGTTGGTACTGTCCACGGGAAGTGACCCTTGGGACCGTGACCGTTTGCATTGGGGCGTGCGTCTGCGGGCTGAGGTTTGCCTTGGTCCCAAGGCAAACCGCACGACGGTCGGCGCGAGCGAGTGGACTCCTGCCACGGCAGCCACGTACGTACCAACGAGCACGGCAACCGTTCACTTTGCACGGTGTCCCTGCCATGCAAAGCGGAGTTTCGCCATGTTTACTTGGTAAAGCACCACCCACCGACGCACCGCCCGTTACACCTGCCGACCGACGTAACCAGCGAGCCGGGTGTACGGGTCCGCGTCTGCCGGAACCGCGACGGGCTGGGCGAACGGCCCGCCCTCGCCTCGCCCCTCGGCGGGGACATTCTCGGCGTACCAGTCGAGTGCGATCTGGGCAAGAGTCGGGTCGAGCCGATCGTCGCGGCCCGTCGCTCGGGAGAGGTCCCAGGAGTGGACGGTGAACTCATGGGTGTACGCGTCCAGGAGCTCGCGACCGGACAGCGTGCCCCATGGCATCGTGCAGCTCTTGGCGAGCTCTGAGTCGGGAGCCCAGACGTCCTCGAGCTCGGCGCGTGTTTTGCCGAAGGCTTCGCCCTCCTCGCCGCTGAGGTCGTCGGCCGGGTCGGGCACCTGGGTCGTGTCACCCCCATGGTTCGCGCGGATCAGCTTGCGCATCACAGCGACGAGGTGTGCGAGGAGGGTCCGGACGTCGTACTCGGCGCACGGCGTCGGTCGACCGAGGTCGTCCGGTGTCAATGCCTCGATCTGACGCTCGACCTGGTCGAGCACGGCGGTGAACTGCGGCCGCGGATCAAGGCTGTCGGACGTGGCAGGCATGAGACTCCTTCGGTTCGTCAGTGGTGAGTTGCAGTCTGCAGGTAGGTACCGACAGCGCTTCCCGGGCAACCGTGCCGCTCACCGAGCGGTCATCCGCTGTGCACGATCTCGGTCGACCACTCGTCACGAGGTTGGGCGTGTAGGCGCCAGTAGTGTTCGGCGATGTCGTCCGGGTCGAATGCGGTTCCGGGCGCTACTGTCCCGGCCACCGTGACGGTCGCTGCGTGGATCCCATGGTCGCGGTGTTCCTGGTCGATAACCTCGACCAGTGCGCGGACCCCGGCCTTGCCGAGCGACAGCGAAACGTACCGGTGGTTCACTTCCGGCATGCCGCCGGTGATGATGAACGTACCGCCCCCACCGTCCTGCATGGCGGGTACGACCCGCGCCGCCGTGGTGATCGCGCCCGCGACGTTCACGGCCCATGCCGCTTGATGCTCGGCTATCGACAGGTGGCCGATGTCGTCCGCGCGGATCACTGCCGCGTTGTAGACCACCACCTCGGGCGGGCCGAGCTCCACGACGACGCGGTCCAGCGCGGTGCGCAGTGCCGGCTCGTCGCTCGCGTCCGCCGGCTCCGCGACCACCGTGCCGCCGAATCCGCTCAGCCGCCCCCGTACGGAGTCGAGGGTCCCCTGCGAGCGGGCGACCAACCCGACCGAGAATCCCTCCTTCGCGAACCGCACGGCCACCGAGGCGCCGATACCGACCCCCGCGCCGACCACGATCAGGCCTGCCATGGAACACCTCCGGGTACTGAACTGTTGTCAGTTGCGAACGTAAGCCGTCACATCGGTGTGAAGGTCAAGTACGAGTGGGGATCGCCATGCACATCGGAACGCTCGCGTCGCGCACCGGCGTCAGCAGACGTCTGTTGCGCTACTACGAGGAGCAGGGGCTGCTGCGGCCGGCTCGCTTGCCCAACGGATATCGCGAGTACGCGGAGAGCGATGTCGACGCGGTGCACCGGATCCGCCACCTGCTCGGCGCAGGGCTGCCCACCGACGTCATCGGCACGATCCTGCACTGCGTCGAACACGACGGCGATCGCGTCGTCGCGTCACCATGCCCTGGCGTGACCGCGCAGTTGACCCGCGAGCGTACGCGGATCGACGACGAGATCAGCCGACTGAGCGGATCTCGCCGTGCGCTGGACGCCCTGCTCGGCTCCGCGGCAAGCCATTAGGCTCAACTCGTGCCTCAGCTTCGTCTCGCTCTCGCCCAGATCGACACTCACGTCGGCAACCTCGATGCCAATGTCGAGTCGGTTGTCGCCCAATGCCGAGCGGCGTCCGACCGCGGCGCGCATCTGATCGTCTTTCCCGAGATGACGCTGACGGGATATCCGATCGAGGACCTCGCCATGCGCGCATCGGTGATCGAAGCATCGCGTACCCGGATCGAGGCGCTCGCCGTCCGGCTCGCCGACGAGGGCCTCGGCGATCTCGTCGCGGTCGTCGGCTTCCTCGACCGTGCGACCGACGTCGCCGACTCGTTCGGTATCCCCAAGAACGCACCCCAGAATGCCGTCGCCGTGATCCACGGCGGCCGGATCGTTGCGCGTCAGGCGAAGATCCACCTCTGGAACTACGGCGTCGGCGACGAGCTGCGTAACTTCGTACCGGGTGACACGATCAACGTCGTCCAGGTGCAGGGCGCCGACGTCGCGATCGCGATCTGCGAGGACCTGTGGCGCACGGGCCCTCTTGCAGCGGTACGTGCCGCCGAGGCAGGGCTACTGGTCGTACCGAACGGTTCGCCGTACGAGGCCGACAAGGACGACGTACGACTCGACCTCTGCTCGTCGCGCGCCGTCGAGGGCGAATGCGCACTCGCGTACGTCAATCTGGTCGGCGGCCAGGACGAGCTCGTCTTCGACGGCGACGCACTCGTAGTCGACTCGTCCGGAGAGCTGCTCGCGCGATCTCAGCAGTTCGTGGAGGAACTGCTCGTCGTCGACCTCGACCTGCCGGCCGCAACTCCTGCCATGCCGGGCTCGGACGAACGTTTCGGCGGCCTCAGAATCGCGCGTACCGTCATCTCGGCCGATCCCGTGCCTACCTACGACGCCGACATCGCCAGTGTCGCGCCTCGGCTCGACGACCACGAGGAGATCTGGTCGGCGCTCGTGACGGGCCTGCGCGACTACGTACGAAAGAACGGGTTCTCGTCGGTGTTGCTGGGTATGTCCGGCGGCATCGACTCGACGCTGGTCGCGGCGATCGCGGTAGACGCGCTCGGAGCCGAGAAGGTCTACGGAGTGTCGAACCCGAGCGAGTGGTCGACCGAGCACTCACGCACCGATGCCGCCGAGCTCGCCCGGCGCACCGGCCTGCACCTCGACACGGTCGCGATCGCGCCGATCAAGGACGCTTACGACGCCGCGATCGCCGTCGACGGACTCGCGGCGGAGAATCTCCAGGCCCGCATCCGCGCGGTGATCTGGATGGCGCTGTCCAACCAGCATGGGCACCTCGTGCTCGCCTGCGGCAACAAATCCGAGCTCGCCACGGGCTACTCCACCATCTACGGTGACGCGGTCGGTGGGTACGCCCCGATCAAGGACGTACCCAAGACGCTCGTCTGGCAGCTCGCGCGGTGGCGCAACGCTGCGGCCGAACAACGCGGCGAGACCCCACCGATCCCGGAGAACACGATCAGCAAGCCGCCGTCGGCAGAACTTCGGCCCGGGCAGCTCGACACCGACTCGTTGCCGCCTTACGACGTGCTCGACGCGCTGCTGGACGCGTATGTCGAGCGCGACCTCGGCACCGCCGCAGTGATCGCCGAGGGCTTCGACGCCGAGCTCGTCGAGCGCGTCGTGACTCTCGTCGACCGGGCGGAGTACAAGCGGCGTCAGTACCCGCCAGGGCCGAAGATCTCCCGCCGCAACTTCGGCCGCGACCGCCGCGTGCCGATCACGAACGCCTGGCGCGAGCAGGTCTGATTCTTCGCAACGCGACGTGGCACACATTCGCTTGCCCGCGCGGCGTACGTACGTGGCAGGCTGAGCACATCCGGGGACTCCACTCGGGAGCCTCGAGATGTGGAGGTTTCAGCCATGCCAGAAGCAACCGGTACGCAGGGCGAGGAGGCCGCACCGTACGGCGGCACTCCCAAACCCCGTAAGCGAATTCGGACCCACACGCTGCAGCAGCTGAAAGCACGTGGCGAGAAGTGGGCGATGCTCACGGCGTACGACCAGTACACCGCGCAGATCTTCGATGAGGCCGGCATCGAGGTGGTGCTCGTCGGCGACTCGGCGTCCAACAACGTATTCGGCAACGAGACGTCCCTGCCGGTCACGGTCGACGAGCTCATCCCCCTTGCTCGCGCCGTCGCGCGATCGGTGACCAGCACGTTCGTCGTCGCCGATCTACCGTTCGGCTCGTACCAGGGGTCGCCGCAACAGGCCTTCGACACGGCCGTGCGGTTCATGAAGGAAGCCCAGGTGCACGCGGTGAAGCTGGAGGGCGGCCTCTCGGTCGTACCGCAGGTCGAGATGCTGACGAACGCAGGCATCCCCGTGATGGCCCACATCGGCTTCACACCTCAGTCCGAGCACACCCTCGGTGGCTACCGGATCCAGGGGCGCGGCGACGCCGCCGCTCGTACGATCGAGGAGGCCGAAGCGCTGCAGGAGGCCGGCGCGTTCGCGCTGGTGATGGAGATGGTTCCCTGCGACGTCGCCGCCGAGGTGACCAAGCGCCTGACCATCCCGACGGTCGGAATCGGCGCGGGACCCGACTGCGATGCCCAGGTACTCGTCTGGCAAGACATGGCGGGTCTGCGCACGGGCCGGATGCCGCGGTTCGTCAAGCAGTACGCGGCGCTGCACGACGTACTCCTCGATGCGGCGAAGACCTACGCACAGGAGGTACGCGGCGGGTCGTTCCCCGGTCCGGAGCACACGTTCGAGTCCTGACCCGTCAGACGTTGACCGCGGGCACCGCCGCGGCAGGATTCGACCCGGAGAACGCGGCCGCGATCACGAAGCCCGCGACCTCCTCCAGCTGCCGGTAACGACTCGGCCCGCCGAACGCCATCGGCGTCGCGTTCGCATCCGTGACCAGGCGGGAGACGACGCGAACTGCGGCGCCGTCACCGGCAAGCGGCACGAGCGGCCGCGTGCCGGTGGGCGGAATCGGCACGGACCAGGTATCGGCCGGCAAGAGGTGGAACGCCTTCACCACATGGGATTCGGGAGCCAGGTCAGCGATGCGCCCCGCAGCGGAGACACCGGGTGGCGTCAGAATCTCACCGATGCCGTGCTCCACCGCGTTGGTCGGGTCTATCAGCGGTTTGCCCGCGAGCACGCCGTCGGACGCTCCAGCCGCGCCAAGGGCGTCCTCGACGCCGGGCCAGAGAACCGCAAGTAGCACGACGTCACCGAAAGCGGCCGCGTCCCGCAGCGTACCGGCGCGGCCGGTCTCGCCGAGTCTGTCGGCGAGGTCCCGCGCCTTTGTCGCACTTCGACCGCCCACGACGATCTCGTGACCGGCGCCTGCCCAGACAGTGCCCAACGCCGACGCCAGCGTCCCTGTGCCGAGAATGCCAATCCGCATAGCTGTCTCCCTTACCTCCGTGAATCTGGCTGGAGATGACTACGCTAGACAGCCCGTTACGCACCGATCGGTTCATAACGCACGGAGGAGGATCGAGCCATGGCACAGGAGCGACGGACGTCGGAGCCCCTCGTCGCAGACTGCATGGTTCGCGCGGTTGCCGACCTGTTCACACACACGTGGGACCCGGTCGTACTGGCAGCGCTGCGTGCCGAGCCGCTTCGGCGCCGCGACCTGCGCGCAGCCATCGGCGGGGTGAGCGACAAGGTACTCACACAGGCACTTCGACGGCTCACCCACGCGGGTTTGGTCGAGCGCCGCGCACTCGCCGGGGCACCGCCACGGGTCGACTACGCGACCACCGACCTCGGCAACTCCTTGGTCGACGGTCCGATCACCTCGATGGGTGACTGGGCCGTCGAGCACGGCCACCGACTGCTCCCGCCCGAGTAGCCCGCGCGAGATTCTCAGACGTCGGTGATGCGCACCCCCGCGTGTGCCTTGTACCGCCGGTTGATCGCGATCAGGTTGGCCGTGAGCGCCTCGACCTGATGCGCGTTGCGGAGGCGCCCGCCGTAGATGCCGCGCATGCCGGGGAGCAGGTCGACCAGCTCGATGATCTGCCCGATCGCTTCGCGGTCCTCACCCAGCACGAGTACGTCGAGCGCCAGGTCATCGATGGACAGGTCTGCGAGCGATACCGCCGAGACATGGTGGAAAGCCGCCGTGACCGTCGACCCCGGCAGCAGTGCCGCCGCCTGCTGGGCCGCGCTGCCCTCGGGTACGTCCAACGCGTACGGACCCTGCTTGTCGAAACCGAGCGGGTTGACCGAGTCGACCACGAGCTTGCCGCGCAGCGCGGGCTCGAGCTCGGCCAACGTGTCGGCGTGGCCGTCCCATGGCACCGTGATCACGACGATGTCCGCCTGTGCCGCGCACTCGACGTTCTCAGCCCCGCGTACACCGTGGCCGAGCTCGGCGGCAACCGACTCCGCGCGTTCCGCCGAACGCGAGCCGATCACCACCTCACGCCCCGCGACGGCCCAGCGAAGTGCGAGTCCGCGTCCTTGGGGTCCGGTGCCGCCGATGATGCCGATTGTCTGTGTCATGAAGGGCATCGTCTCGCGTCCGTCTGCGGACTCGGCAGGGAGGTCACTTCGCGGTGGGGCCCTCGTCTCGTACCCGCTCGACCTCGGACATCGCCTCCCGCAACTTTCCGAGCCACTCCTCTGTGTTGTCGCCGACCAGACGTACGCACCAGGCAAGCGCATGCGACCGGCTCCGCGCGACGCCAGCGTCGACAAGCGTGTCGAGCACGATTCGCTGCGGCTGTCGCAGCCGGGTCATCACCGGGACGGACAGGTTCGTGAAGACATCGCGCTGCGATCCGCACTCGACGCCCCACGCGACCTTGCGCTGGAAGCGTCGTTCGGCCTCGCGGGCGACCGCGATGCGGTCGTCGCGGGTGTCTTCACGAAAGCGCGAGATGCGGCCCGCGATCGCTTCCAACGCCTCGCCGCTGTCATCGTCGGCCGCAACGCCGTCGGGCGGCGCGATCGTACCGACGATCGTGATCTCCTCTCGATCTGTCGTCACCTCTGCGGGCCCGGTGAACCACTCATCGGGCAACCGGCCACGGACCCAGCCCGCGACCTCATCTTGACCAACCATGAAAGAACCTCCGTGTAATGATGTAATCATTACTCGGAGCGCAGGCGATCACAAGCCGATCGAAACGGTGCCGGAGCCGGGCTACTTGCGCGTTTCGTCGTCGTTCCAGTTCGGGTCGTGCTCCCACTCCTCGTTGCGCTCTTCGACCTTGTCGAGCGCATGCTCGGCCTCGGCTCGCGTGTCGTAGGGACCGAGGCGGTCGGCTGCCTTACAGCCGCGCTTGCCCTCGACGGCGTGGTGCTTGAGGCAGTAGAAGTACTTCTCGGCCATCTCGGTGCTCCTTGTCCGTCGGGCGTTCGTACGACCATCCTGCCTCAGTCACCGGCGAATGCGCGCGGGCGAGCGGCGCCGGGCGCTTTCCGGCTCACTCCGGTCGTCGGACCCGCTCGGCCACGGCTCGACCTCCGACCTAGACTCGCCGGGTGACCTCACTCGTCCCGTACCCGATCTCGCCGATGCGCGACGTACCCGCCTCGATCGAACGCCCCGAGTACGTAGGTAATCCCGGTCCGGCACCGTTCACCGGCTCGAACGTCCAGGACGCCGACACCATCGAGCGCATGCGGGTCGCGAGCCGACTGGCTGCACAAACCCTCGACGCCGTCGAAGCGGCGATCGCACCGGGCGTCACCACCGACGAGCTCGACCGAGTCGGCCACGAGTTCATGACCGAGCACGGTGCGTACCCGTCGACGCTCGGCTATCGCGGCTTCCCGAAGTCGTTGTGCACGAGCGTCAACGAGGTCATCTGCCACGGCATCCCCGACGCGCGCCCGCTCGAAGACGGCGACATCGTCAACGTCGACGTGACCGCCTACATCGGTCGAGTGCACGGAGACACGAACAAGACCTATCTCGTCGGAGCTGTCGATGAGGAGTCCAAGCTCCTCGTCGAACGCACCCGCGAGGCGACGATGCGCGGCATTCGCGCCGCGAAGCCCGGTCGCCGGATCAACGTCATCGGCCGGGTCATCGAGTCGTACGCGAAACGCTTCGGCTACGGCGTCGTACGCGACTTCACCGGGCACGGCGTGGGACCGGCATTCCATACGGGCTTGGTCATCCCGCACTACGACGACGAACGCTTCGACACCGTGATCGAGCCGGGCATGACGTTCACCATCGAGCCGATGCTGACGATCGGCACCCACGAGTGGGACATGTGGGACGACGACTGGACTGTCACCACCAAGGACAAGTCGCGTACCGCACAGTTCGAGCACACCCTCGTCGTCACCGACTCGGGTCCGGAGATATTGACGCTCAGCGACGCATGACGCGATCTGCCCACCGAGAGCAGTTTCGCCATTCATCTGCGCCTGGACATCGCCGTCGCTAGTGTCCTGTGTTTGAAGTGGCTTTACGGAAGGCGTCGTCCAGGTGGATGCATCCGCAAGAACGAGGAGGACAGTCATAGTCGGTCCTATTTCCGACGACGAGGACGCCGCGGGGCGCCGCCTGGGCGGCGAAAGACGTCAAGGTACTTCAAACGCAGGGCACTAGCATCCTTGCGACCGAGCCGACTCCCGAGAGGGGCCTCTGGTGGCCAACCCGTCCAAGTTCGCAGGAACCCTCGTCGCGACCGCATTGGTCGCCGCGCTGGCACCGACGGCACCGGCCGTCGCCAACGACCCCGAAGCACGCTTCGCTCTTCCCGGCACGTACAAGATGAAGAAGAGCAAGGGCCATCTGTCGTTCAAGGTCACCCGCAAGGGCAAGTACATGAAGGGGTGGAAGGCGATGCTCTTCACCTCCTGCGGCGGATTCCCTGACCCGATCACCTACCAATGGGCGTGGTACGACTTCCCGACCACGAAGATCAAGCGCAGCGGCTGGGTGCGGCGTACCTGGAAGAAGAAGAACTTCACGATGAAGATGCGTGTGCACTTCGTCGGCAAGCGCGCGAAGAAGGGCTACACCTCATACAGCGGGCCCGGACGATGCAGCGCTTCGGAGAAGTGGACCGCACGCCGCGTACACAAGTAGTGCGTACCGCCTCAGAGGGCCGAGACCAGCGCGATCACGAGGCATACAACGCCCGCAACGCCTGCTACCCCGGCTCCGATCGTGTACAGCGCGCCGGTCTGACCGTGTGACTCGCTGAGCTCCTCCTCCGTACGAGTGGAGATCAGCTGCTTCGAGCCGTCGGCCGGCCCGCCGACCACCAGCTCGCCGTCGCGATCGGAAGCCTCACCGAGTACGTAGACCCGCGCTCCGTCGGCGAGAACCCACTCACGACGGCGGAAGCCGATCGTGTTCTCGTCGTCGAACGCGTCTTTCGCGACTCGTGCAACGGTGGCAAGAAAGCCGCCTTCCTTGGGGGCCTTGCCTGCCTTGGGCTCCTCGAACTCGTCGAGTACCTTCTTCGGCTTGTCGACGATCACCTCGGGGCGGACCAGGACGCGACCGCTCGAATCCTCGACATAGAACAGATCCTTCGTACGGTGCGACGTCAGCGTCTCGGTCTTCGTACGAGTGCGGCGGTGGCCGTCCTTGTCACGGTACGACTCGCGATACTTCCGCTCGACCTTGTGCCGATGCCAGGCGCATTTCGTGTCACTCATCTGCGAGGACAGCGGTCCGCCCGGGCCGATGCGTACGACTCCCTTGACTTCGACGGTCGTCGAGAACGACCCCTCGCCTCCCGCAGAGACAGCCGCCTCGCGCAGCGACTCGAGGTCGCGCGCGAGCACCGTCTGTGTGCTCGTCATGCGCTGGATCGCCTTACGAGCGGTGAAAACCCGGTATCCGAGGAACCCCGCAACGCCCAGCAGTACGACGCCGACAATCCACATTCCCACACGCTCGCTCTCTCGACCCACATCGACCGGCGTACATCTTGCCGTATGGGGAGGTCGGTTCGCAGGCGATTTGGGCACACCGAAGTCACCTTGCCCAGGGTGCGGATGAGTCGGCTTGTAGGCCGGATCCTGTAAGTGCACGGGCACCCAGCGACCATCTATCTACGCGCACCGTTGCCGATGCGCTCCAGCAACCTACCCGCTGACTCGGGCGAGCAGCCCTCGAACGTCAGCGCAGACCCGCGTACGGGTCCTCTTGGTCTTGCTCCAGGTGGGGTTTACCAAGCCGCCTCGGTCACCCGAGGCGCTGGTGGTCTCTTACACCACCGTTTCACCCTTACCCGTTCCGTACCGGCGAACCGGCGCGGCCGTTGGCGGTCTGTTTTCTGTGGCACTGTCCCGCGGGTCGCCCCGGGTGGGCGTTACCCACCACCCTGCTCTGTGGAGTCCGGACCTTCCTCGTCGAGTGGCAAGCCACCCCACGCGGCCGCCCCGCCGACTCATCCGCAGGCTCAGCGTACCCTCTCCCGGGGATCAACTGACGCGAGAGGAGCCGGCACTGTCCGATGCGATCGCCGTCGCCGCACTCGTGGCGACGGTCTTGACCGCGATCCGCTGGCCGCACGCACGTGGTGAACTCGTCACCGGAAGTCTCGCCGCCGTCGCGGTACTCCTCGTCGGTGCAGTGTCGCCCGCCGACGCCGTCGCACAGGTGCGCGAACTTGCGCCCGTCGTCGGATTCCTGGTCGCCTTGCTCGTCCTCGGCGCGGCCTGCTCTGCGGCCGGGTTGTTCGACGCACTGGGGTGGATGCTGTCGGCTGCCGCCTGGAGGCGGCCCGCGTTCGCGCTGCCCGTCGCGGGTGGTGCCGCGGCGCTGACCAGTGTGGCACTCAGCCTGGACACGACCGTCGTCCTGCTGACTCCCGCACTCGCCATCGCCGCTCGCAGGATCGGCCAAGGTGCGCGGGCGTACGAGTTCATCTCGGTACGAATGGCGAACTCCGCCTCGCTGCTCCTCCCGGTGTCGAACCTGACGAATCTGCTCGCCATCTCGGCGACCGGCCTCGGCTACCTCCAGTGGGCCTGGCTGATGCTGCCGGTCTGGCTATGTGCCGTCGTGCTCGAATGCGTTGTCGTACGCCTGGCGTTCGGCCGTACCGTCGAGCCGACCAGGCTGCCCGCGACGCCCCCGAGCCCGCCCGACGTGGCACGCACGAAGCTGACCCGCGCGGCAGCGTTGGTCGTGGTGCTGGTCCTGGTCGGGTTCGTCGCAGGGTCGTACGTGGGCATCCAACCGGTCTGGGTCGCAGCGACCGGTGCAGTCCTACTCGCGCTCGTCGTGGTGCGCAAACGTCCGGTGGCGGCGCGCACCCTCGCGGCCTCCGCGGGCCTGCCGTTCGCGTACTTCGTAATGTGCTGGGGCATCGTGGTCGCCGCGGTAGCCCAGACCGACCTCGTACGCGAGGTCGAGACGCGGCTACCGTCCGGCAGCGGGTTGGGCTCGCTCATCGGCCTCGCGCTGATCGCGATGGTGGCGGCGAACCTGCTGAACAACCTGCCGGCGACGCTGCTGCTGGTGCCGCTCGTCGCCCCGGGCGGGACGGTCGCGGTACTCGCCGTGATCGTCGGCGTCAACGTCGGTTCGAACCTGACGTACGCGGGCTCGCTGGCGAATCTGCTGTGGCGCAAGGTCGTCCGTCGACTGCATGACCGAGATCCGACCGGTGACTTCCACCGCCTCGGGGTCTTGTCGACACCGCCGCTGGTCATCGCGTGCACCACGGTCTTGTGGGCATGGACCTCGCTGGTCCGCTGACCGTACCCGGCGCATAGAGTCGCCGTTATCGGCCGCGCGGAAGACGACGGCGGCCGCACGGGTCAGCGGCAGATCGAGGTGAGGCGTCGATCGTGTCCAGGTCGTGCGCGGCGTTCGGTGCTGAGCACGTGACATCCTCGCCCAACGGAGTCGACGCGAAGGTAGCCGCCCTCGCGCTTCGCACGGACTCGCCGCCCGTCGACGTAGACGATGTCGTGGCTCGGGCCGGAGGCAGGCACGTACACGGTCGCGGCGGTGTTGCCCGGTACGTCGACCGCGACGTCGGTCCGTCGCTCGCGGGTGTGGAACGCCGCGCCGATGTCGCCCTTGAGTGTCGGCACATTCACGTTCGCCCAATCGACGCCGGCCGGTTGCGGCCGCACCTCGTACGTCGCGTAGCCGGGTGTCGTCGGCGTGATGCCGAACATCCCCTGTGGCACGTTGTACGCCGGGGACGCGGCCCATGGGTGCGAGTACGTCATGTTGCCTTTCAGCGACGCGTCCCACGCTTCGGCAGTGGCGCCGGAACCGTCGGCGATCATGTTCATCCAGCTGCGGAGCCCGGTGTCGGTGAGCAGGTCATGGGCAAGACCGCCACGGTCGCCGTTGTACAGCGACTCGATCAGGAACGCTGCGCAGTACACACTGCACTGCATGCCGCGACTTCCGATGTAGTCGGCTGCCCGCTCGGCACGCTCCGAGTCTGCGACGCCGAATGCGCTGGCGAAGACGCTCGCGTGCACCGCCCAGTGCTCGACCGGCGTTCCGTCCGCATCGAGGCCGTCGCGGTACGCGCCGACCTCATCGTCCCAGAGCCGCTCATTCATCGCGGCGCGCAGTCGCGTCGCGGTCGCCTCGTACGAATTCGCGTCGGCGTCCTTGCCGAGCGCGGACGCGATCTCGGCCATGTCCATGAAGCTGCGGTAACCGATTGCGTTGATGACCGTGTTGTACGGCCGGTACACATATCCGTCGCGTTCGGAAGTCGGCCAGTCGACGATGTCGCAGTCGGTCCGGCTGCTGCAGCCGTCGGACCCGTGGTCTTTGCGGATCAAGCCCGTGCTCTGTTCGACCCATTCGGTCGGGAGCTTGTCGACGAGCTGGTCGTACCCTCGCTCCAGCGCAGCCATGTCGCCCGTCTGCTGGTAGCTGTCGTGCATGGCCAGGATGGTGTACATCGGCCACTCTGTCGGCCACGTACGCCGCGTCAGTAGGTAGTCGACCGAGTAGTTGCCCAATGTCGGGTCGGACGACGTGTAGAAGTTCGCCATCATCTGCAGGTAACTGTCCGCCTCGTACGGCTCCCGTTCGCGGGTCCACGAGTCGACGTACAGGTTGTGATTCAGTGCCTCCAGCGTGTCGTGCGAAAGCCGCCAGACCTTGTTCAGCGCGTCGTCGGAGGATCGGAAGCGCGCGGCGTCCGCGTCCATGGGATAGATCTGCGCCAACGCCGGAAAGTCCTCGGCGCTCAGCCCGGACGGCGCGCCGATCACCTCGGCGTACCGGAAGACCCGCATACCCCACGTCTCGAGGTGCAGCGGCTTGTCGGTCAGCGTCCAGCGGTCCTGGTAGTGGTTGCCCGTACGCATGGCATAGCGGACCTGCTGCGGGCCGGACAGTTCCTCACCGAAGCGCAACTCGACCACCTGGCCGGCTTCGCCATCGAGGTCGAGGCTGAGACCGCCAGCCCAGGTCCTGCCGTAGTCGATGAAGTAGTGCCCGGGAGCCTTCTCGACCACCTCCACCGGGTACTCGAGGCGTTGCGTCACCTTGGCCGTAGGGGTCGCGACCAATTCGTCGTACGCCGGTCGTGCGTCCGCCCGTGGCCACGTCGAGTCGTCGAAGCCGGGTCGTGCGAATCCGACAGGGTACGCAGCCGCTTGGAGGTTCTCCTTCGGCGCAGTGAAGAACCCGGTGCCGATCGAGCCGACAGACGGGTACACCGCGTCTCCGGGTAGCGCGCGCCAGTCACGGCCGGTGCCGAACGTCTGCCGGGTGCCGTCCGCGTACTCGACGACCAGCTGCGCCTGGAACGCTTGGTCGCGCGTAGACCAGGCGATCGCCCCGAGGGTGTTCTCGCGGCCCCGGCGCACCAGGTCCGTCACGTCGTACCCGTCATAGCGGGTCTCGCCACCGATCAAGCGCACGGGCCCGAGACCGACGAACCGTCCGTTGAGCCACAGCTTGTAGACGTACTGCCTGCCGGGCTCGGGTGAGCTGCCAGTGGCGTACACGTTCGCCCAGGCGATCGGTTTGTTGGCCGTGTCGAAGTCTCCGCGGAGGAACGCCCAGTCGTTCCCGCCGACGCCGTAGACACAGTTCTGGCTGGTACCGATGTGCAGGCGGCCTCCGTCGACGGAGCCACAGACGAAGTCGCGGGTCGGACCCTCGAAGTCATTGTCGTACAGCACCGTTCCGTCGGCCGCGGTCACGGTCAGATCGTCCCAGGTGTTGCGTTCACTGCCGCCGGTACGAAAGCCGATCGAGCCTTCGGTGAACGCCACTCCGTCGGTCGTATCGATGTGCCGGTCGTCCAGGTACGTACGGACCGAGTCGCCTTCCACCTCGATGCGCAGCCGGTAGTCGGTGTCGCGTTCGAGGTCGATGTCGAGCGGGACGGCTTTCAACTCACGGAAGGTCCCGTCGACGCGGTCGTGGGGAGCGAGCTCGTCCACGCCGTCGCCACGGAACTGCCACATCAGGTAGTTGTCCCGGTCTTGGGCGTTGAACACGATGGTGGCGTTCTGCGAGGTGATCCGGAACGTGGTCTCGATCGTGTAGTCGTGCCATCGCACGCTGTCGGGATCGCCCAGCCAGATCGGCTCGCTCGCACCCCACTCGGCGCCGAGCGCCGTTCCGAACGTGGCGGTCCGTGACCACGACGAGCGTCGTCCGTGGTCGTTCCAGGTACGAACGCGCCACACATAGCGTTCGCCGCGTTCGAGCTTCGGCCCGGCGTACGCCACGTTGGTGCTGGCGTCGGACACGGACTTGCCCGAGTCCCACGTCCGCGACCTGCCCGACATCAAGTCACGGTGGCTTGTAGCGACCTGTACCTGGTACGCGGTCTGCCGATCCGATGCCACCTGCCATCCGAGCAGCGGGGCCACCACGTCGTCGACGTCTGCGGGCTCGGTGCGCTGGCCGACGGTCAGATCCGTCGGTCGCCAACCGAAGGCGGGTTGCGTCGCTTGTGCGGCGGTGACGGTCTGCCCGGCGCCGGAGGTCGGGGCGGTACGTCCGGTCGCCGTCGGCGCAAGGAGGCCGAGTACGACGGCGACCGACGCGAGTAGCGGGAACGTAGGCCGGTGGAGGAGCGACATCGGCAGTCCTGTCGTCGAATGAGCTATATGAAACGATTCAGATAGCGAGACGTTAAGCCACGGAGGCCATCCCCACAACCCCATGTCCGGATCCGGCCGCCTACGCATAGAGTCGCCGCATGCTCGTACTGCTGCCGCCCTCGGAAGGCAAGACAGTTCCCGTCAGAGGCAACCCGCTGGATCTGAAGCGGCTGGCTCTCCCGGAGCTGACTCCCGCTCGCGAGCGAGTGCTCGATGCGCTGGTCGAGCTGTGCGAGTCGGATCCCGAGGCGGCCGCCACCGCACTCGATCTCGGGCCGACCCAGTCCGATGCGATCGCGCGCAACGCCGTGCTGCCGTCGTTGCCGACCGCACGCGCCGACCGGATCTACACCGGGGTGCTCTACGAGGCGCTCGATCTGGCGACCCTGGACGCATCAGCCAAGCGGCGCGCCACGAGCCGGCTCGCCATCGCCAGTGGGTTGTTCGGCCTCGTACGAACCGGTGATCGGATCCCGGCGTACCGACTGTCCGGAGACGTCACCCTGCCCGGGCTGGGCCCGGTGGCTGCCGTATGGCGCGACGCGCTTGCCGAGGTGGTACCGCAACTCGTCGGCTCCGGCCTGCTCATCGATCTCCGCTCGCAGACGTACGCGAGCTACTTCCGGCCGAAGGGACGACTCGCGGATCGCACCGCGACCGTGCGGGTGATCCACGAGCACGCGGGCGTGCGCAAGATCGTCAGCCACTTCAACAAGGCGACCAAGGGCAGGATCGTACGCGCGCTGCTCGACTCGGGTGCCAACCCGCGCACTGTCACGGCGCTGGCCGACACGCTGCGCGACCTCGGCTGGACCATCGAACGTGACGGTGGTCGACTCGACGTCATCGTCGCAGAGGTATGACCTGTCGGGTGGCTCAGCGGCCGAATGCCGTATCGAAGCGCTGCCGCACGTCGGCCAAGCGTTCTACCGGTTCGTTTGCGAACACCAGCCGCAGATAGCGCGCTCCGGACGGGCCCCAGCCGTCCATCGGCGTAGCGGCGACGCGACCGTGTTCGAACAACAGCCGCGCGGCGTCTGCTGGCGGCATCCCCATCGCCTCGGTGTCGATCAGCAACGACCAGCCGCCGTCGGGTGGTACGACCGGATAGTCGCTCAACTCGCGTACCAGCAGGTGGGCACGCTCGGCCCAGGCACGTGCCGCCCGGTCGACGTCGGCGTCAGCGTCGGGCGCCGTCAGCGCGGTCGCCACCGCCTCCTGCGCGAGTCCGACCTGACAGACGACGTTACTCAGCCCGACCAGATCGACGTCGCGCATGATCTGGGAAGGGCCGACAACCCAGCCGACACGCCACCCGATCATGCGCAGCTCCTTCGACGCCGAACCGACCGTGATCGTGCGGTCGGCGAGCTCCGGTAGCGCCGCCGGATGTGCCGGAGCCACGCCGTCGAACCGGATGCGTTCCATGGCGGCGTCATAGATCAACCAAGCGTCGTGTCGCTCCAAGGACTCGGCGAGCGATCGCCAGTGCTCGTCGCCCAAGACGGCGCCCGTCGGCATCGACGGTGACATCAGCAATACGGCCGCGGTGCGATCGCCGACGGCAGCGGCGAGCTCGGCCGGATCGGTACGCCAGCCATGCGTGGTCGGCCGTTGCGGAACGAACCGCGGAACCCCACCTGCGAGACGTACGCGATTGACGAGACCCGCGTAGATCGGATCGCAGAGCACCACCTCGTCGCCTGGCTCGACGACGGCGAGAAGGACGTTCAGGATGCCGTTGAGGCCGCCGGCGGTGATGAGGCACTGCTCCGCCTCGTAGGACCGGCCGGCCATTCGAGAGACGTGTGCGGCCGCCGCCCGTCGAAGCGAGACTCCGCCTTGGAACGGCAGATAGCTGTTCGCGGCATCTTCGAGCACCGCCTGCCGGGTGCGCTCGAGAGCCGCCGGCAACGGCCGTAGGTCGGTGTCGAGGTTCTCGAGTCGCAGCATGCCCGCATCGGCCACCTCGTCTGCGGCGTCACCCACCCGGTCGACGCCGATTCCCGGGATGTCGCGGACACGGCTGACGCTCATGAGGCTCTCCTACTCGGGAACGTACGAAAACGACCGCAACGACGGCGTGCCGTCGGGCCACCACTGAATCGTCGTGAGCGAAGCCGGCGCCAGCTCCATCCGGTAGATCACCGGCATGGGCGCGTCGAGCGCCTGTCGTACGAGCATCTTGATCGGCGTGACGTGGCTGACCACCACGACGGTCTTGCCGGCGTACTTCTCGACGAGGCGTTCGCGTGCGGCGCGTACGCGTTTGTGCACCGCGTCGAACGCCTCACCGCCACGGGGTGCTACCGCCGTCGACGACAGCCACTTCTCCAGTTCGGCGGGCCAGCGCTCCTTGACCTCGCCGAACGTGAGGCCGTCCCACTCGCCGAAAGCCGCCTCGGCAAAGCCGTCCTCGATGCCGACCGGGAGGTCCAAAGTGTCGGCAACGATCTGCGCGGTCTCGCGCGTACGCCGCAGGGGCGAACTCACGATCGCGTCGACTCCCCCACGACGAGAGAGGTACGCGGCCGCGCGCGCCGCTTGCGCCTCACCCTCCTCGACCAGACCGGGGTCGCTGCCGCCGGATCCGCAGAAGCGCTTCTCCAGCGTGTTCGGGGTGATGCCGTGACGCAGCGCAATGACCGTGACCGGCTCCCCGAGGGTTGCGTCGCGCCAGCCGACGAGAGGGTTCTTCGGCTTGGGCGCTGTCGGCTCGGCCGGGGTCTTGCCTTGCACCTCGTCGAGTACGACGTTGAGCAACGCGTCGGCGGCGGTGTTCTCTGCCCGCGGTACCCAAGTCCACTCGGTGCCGAACGGCGCCAGACCCTGTGCCTTGACCGCAAGCGGGCGCAAATCGGGGTGTTTGACCTTCCAGCGGCCCGCCATCTGCTCGATGACCAGCTTGGAGTCCATGCGTACTTCGACCTCGGCCTCGGGTACGTGCTCGGCGACCAGCTCGAGCCCGGCGATCAGGCCGTTGTACTCGGCGACGTTGTTGGTCGCGACACCGATCGACTCGGCGCGCTCCGCGATGATCTCGCCGGTGTCGGCATCACGGACGAGAGCGCCGTACGCGGCGTCGCCCGGGTTGCCCCGAGACCCGCCGTCGGCCTCGATGATGACCCTGCGGGCCGCCATCACAGACCCGACTCGCGCGTACGAACGAGGATTCGACTGCACTCGGGGCACCGCACGACGGCGTCGTCGGGCTCGGCCGCGATCTCTCGCAGGTCGGCAGCGTTGAGCTCCAGACGGCAACCCTCGCAACGCCTCTGCTGCAACGCGGCCGCGCCGACGCCGCCCTGCTGAGCACGTAGCCGGTCGTAGAGCGTGAGGAGGTCGTCGGGCACTGACTTCACGGTCAGGTCTCGCTCGGCGGCGACTTCACTGCGCTTGCCCTCGAGCTCCTCGAGCGATTTGTCGCGCGTCGTCTCTGCCTCGGTGATCTGCGCCGCGACCTCGCTCAGCTCGGCGGTGACGGCATCGAGATCGCGTTGAGCGGTCTCCACCTGCTCCATCACCTCGAGCTCGTCGTCTTCGAGCGTGGAGATACGACGCTCGAGTGCCGTGAGCTCGTTCTGGAGGTTCTCGAGGTCCTTGGGGTTGGTGATCATCCCCGACCCGAGCCGCTGCTCGTCGCGCTCGCGACGAGCCTTGACCTGCTCGACCTCACCATCGGCCTTGCGCTGTGCGCGTTCGAGATCGGAAACTGCCGTCTCCGCCTCGATCCGGCGGCCGTCGAGCTCGTCGCGGCGCGCGGTGAGCTCCTTCAGCGTCGCCAACTCGGGAAGGGACTGCATGCGCCGCTCGAACTGGGCGAGGGAGGAATCATGACTCTGGAGGTCCAGCAGAACGAGCTGCGCGGACGGATCGGCTTTCAGCGTTGACTCCTCAACTCGGATCGGTCGGTGCCCACGGGAGGTGCATCGTCCAGGGATCTGTGACGGTGCGCGACACGCGGGTCTCCACCGTAGCGCCCTGTGCGGACATACGGTCGGCGAGCGTACGTGCGGCAACGGGCAGCCAGGTCCACTCCGCGGACCAGTGCGGTACGTCGATCACGGCGGGCGCGTCTGGTTGTTCCAACAGCTCACTCACCGGGTGGTGCCGCAGGTCGGAGGTGACGTACACGTCGGCGCCCTGGGCGCGTGCCCGGTCGAACAGGAAGTCGCCGGCGCCGCCACACAGCGCGACCTTTCGTACAACTCGATCGGGGTCACCGGCGACCCGCGCAACGCTTGCGGTGGCGGGCAGGGAGTCGACCACCAATGCGGCGAAGTCGCGCAACGACAACGGCTCTGCAATCTCGCCGATCCGACCGCTCCCCCGCTCACTAGGCAATGCCGCTAGCTCGAACAGGTCGTACGCGGGCTCCTCGTACGGATGCGCCGAACGCAGAGCAGCAAGGACGGCGCTGCGACGTGCGCGCGGCAGGATCATCTCCAGCCGGGTCTCGGCGACCTCCTCTACGCGACCGGCCGAGCCGATCGTCGGGTTCGCCAACGCACTCGGGCGGAACGAGCCCGTGCCCTCGCCGGCGAAGAAGCAGCGGTCGTACTCGCCGATGTTGCCCGCTCCGGCCGCGCTGAGCGCATCGACGAGCGACGATGCATCGGCACGGGGTACGAACACCACGATCTTGTCGAGCGGATCTGCCGGGTCCGGATCCAGCGGCGCCGCGTCGTGCAGTCCGAAAACCTCGGCCATCGCGGCTGAGACACCACCGGGTGGTGCATCGGCGTTCGTATGGCAGGTGTGCAGGGCGATTCCTGAGCGGATCAGCTCGTGCACGACCCGACCCTTCGGCGTTGTCGCCGCGACGGAGTTCACGGCTCGCAACAGCAGCGGGTGATGCGTGACGATGAGATCGGCACCCCAGTCGACGGCCTCGTCGACGACGGCGGCGACCGGGTCGACGGCGAACAACACCTTCGACACCAGCTCGTCGGGGTCTCCGACCACGGTGCCGACGGCGTCCCAATCGTCGGCCCACCGTGGGTCGTACTGCTCATCGAGAACGGCGATCACGTCGGCGAGGCGGGGCGTACTCACGCAAGCGAGGCTAGCGCGAACGGGCGCGGGCTCCGCGCAGCCCACCGACTCTCGGCGTGAACTGACGGCTTTGCCGCTTTCCTTCGGTTCGACTACTCGCCGCTTCGCTTCTCGTCGCTGTCGGCTTTGCCGCTTTCCTGCGGTTCGACCACTCGCCGCTTCGCTTCTCGTCACTGTCGGCTTTGCCGCTTTCCTTCGGTTCGACTACTCGGCGCTTCGCATCTCGTCGCTGTCGGCTCTCCGTACTTCTTTCGGTACGACTGCCCAACTGCCCGATTCCTCGTCGCTGTCGGCGTTCCCTACTTCCTTCGGTTGGGGAAAGACGCGGCGACGCGGGAGCCGCAGCTACGACCTCGGGTTGCTTGCCGGCTAACCCGATTCGGTTGGCTTATGCGGGGTCGGTGGGTGGTGCTTCACCAAGTAGACATGGTGAAGTACCGCTTTGCATGGCAGCGACACCGTGCAAAGTGACAGGTTACCGAGCCCGCTGGTACGCCAGTGCGTTAGCGGTACGGATGGTGACGCCGACACCAACGTTACCCCGATCCCATATTAAGGTTCCGGGAAAGCCGCCAAGCGACGGAACCGAAATGGCCGCTCCGCGCGTCGCCGCGTCTTTTGCCCAGCCGGAGTACGCGGGAAAGCCGACAGCGAGCCGGGATCGGGCATGCGGGTGGTCGCACGGCAGAAGCAAGTGCGCCGGCACGGCCGAGCCGGGCGAGCGAGCCGCAGACTGCACACAGAGCCGCTCAGTTCTTGATCCCGTCGAGCACAACTCGCTGGAGGCGACGCGCCTGATCGGTGCCGACGTTCGGGGCGCGCAGGACTCCGCCGATGAGTTGCAGTAGGTCCGTGGTGTCGATGTCGGCGCGCGCGACGCCGGCCTCCTGAGCATTCGACAGTACGAGGTCGACGCACTGATGCAGGATGTTCCGGCAGTACGAAACGGTGTCAGAGTCCTTGCTCACCGCATCGGCCAGCTCGGCGAAGATCACCCGCTTGCTCAAGGCGACATCGGTCCACTCATCGACCCAGGCGGTGAGTGCGTCCCACGCCGGTAGGTCACGAACCAGTTCCTTGGTGACGACGGCGAGCTCGTCGACGGCTTCGCGATAGACGACCTCGGCGAGGACGAGTCGGGTCGGGAAGTGCCGGTAGAGCGTCCCGATGCCCACTCCGGCCGCGCGTGCGATCTCGTCGAGGGTGGCATCACTGCCCTTCGTACGGAACGCGTCTCGAGCAGCGGCCACCAAAGCGTCGTAGTTGCGACGCGCGTCGGCCCGCTTCGGCCGCTGCCCGGGGGTCGCTTCGCCACCCATCCTGAATCCTTCCGCAAATCGGCTTGCATAACCGGAGGATGCCTCCGTATAGTTCCGGAGGAAGCCTCCGCTTCAGTCTACTCATCTCATCATGTCCCAGGGGGAATCACTGTGACCAGTCATGTCACAACCCAATCGGGCAGCGGCTCGGCCGAACCCCGCAGTCCCTCGCCCATCGCACTCCTGCTCATCTTGAGCACCCAACTCATGGTCGTACTCGACCTCACCGTCGTGAACGTCGCGCTCCCAACGCTTCAGGACGACCTCGGGTTCACCCCGGCCGGACTCTCGTGGGTCATCAGCGCGTACGCCCTCACCTTCGGCGGACTGTTGTTACTCGGCGCACGACTCGGCGACATTCTCGGCCGGCGTCGTGTCCTGGTCGCCGGTATCGCCGTATTTGGTATCGCCTCGCTCCTCGGCGGGCTCGCCCCGAGCTCCGAACTTCTGCTGCTCGCTCGCGGTCTCCAAGGCGTAGGCGCCGCTGTGGCAGCGCCGCAGGCACTAGCGCTCCTGACCATCTCGTACCCCGAGGGAACCGCCCGCCACCGCGCGCTCGCCTGGTACAGCGCCGTCTCGATCGGCGGCTCGGCAATCGGGCTGGTACTCGGCGGTGCTCTCACCGAGTTGCTGACGTGGCGTTGGGCGTTCTTCATCAACGTGCCCGTTGGCGTAGCGATCATCGCCCTGGCACCCACGTACCTTCCGTCCTCGCCGCGCAGTACGGGTCGTTTCGACTTCGCCGGCGCGGTTCTGGCCACCCTCGGCGTGGGCGCGATCGTGTACGGGTTGGTCCAAGCGGCCGAACACGGGTGGCAGAACTCCACGACGTTCGAGGCGTTGGCTCTCGGCTTCGTACTGCTTGCCGGCTTCATCGCGGTCGAGCGCCGATCGGGACAGCCGATCACGCCACTGGGTCTGTTCGCCCACCGCGACCGCGTCGTCGCATACGTCTCCCGGCTGCTTCTGAGTGCCGCGATGATCGGTCTGTTCTTCTTCCTCACCCAGTTTCTGCAGGTCGTGCACGGCTACGGCCCGGTCAAGACGGGGCTGGCGTTCCTGCCGCTGACCGTCATGCTGTTCACCTTCTCGCAGGTTTCCGCCCGGGTTCTGCTCGACCGGCTGGGTAGCCGAACCGTGATGATCATCGGCCTGTCCATCTCAACCACAGCGCTCATCCCGCTTGCCCTCGTCGACGCGAACACGGGATACGTGTCGGTGCTCGTCTCGCTGGTGCTGTTCGGCGTCGGCAACGGGCTCGCCTTCGTGCCTCTGACGGCGTTGGGTCTGACCGACGTACCCCATGAGCACGCGGGCGCGGCGTCGGGCCTGCTGAACGTCACGCAACAGGTCGGCGGCGCACTCGGGTTGGCCGTCCTGGTGTCCGTCTTCGGGTCGGCCGTACGCGGTGCAGACCCGACGGCTGCGACGGCTATCGGCCGCCAACACGAGGTCCTGACGACCGGCATGGCCGCGGCGTTTCTTGTTGCGCTGTTGTTCATCGCCACCTCGGTCGCCACGATTGCTGTCGGCGTGAGGCGTACGAAAGCGGCAGTCGAAACGGCAGCCTGAACGAGGCGATCGGGGGGGTCGCTCAGACCTGCACGACGGTCCCGGGACGCGCGACGTCGATCCGGCCGGCGAACTCATGGCCGGCCACCCGTCGCGCGTCGTCGTGGTTCTCCCCCGGCCACAGATGCGTCAGCATCAGCCGATCCACACCGGCCTGACTCGCCACCCGACCGGCACCGGCGGCGTCGTTGAGCAGGCCACGAAGATCGTCGGGCACGTAGTCGACATGGGTCGCTTCGGCGAGCAGCAAGCTGGTGCCGCTGGCAAGCTCGACCAGCGCATCGGTCGGTCCGCAGTCCCCGGTGTACGTCAAGCTGCAAGTCTCGGTGCGCAAACGCACCCCGGCATTCGGCACGGAGTGCGGCAGCAATCGCGTCTCGACGTCGAAGCCCTCGATCGAGAACTTGTCGTCCGGACCGAACTCGTGCAGCTCGTACGCCGCGTCGTACGACGACGTCGGCTCGAGTGCGAGGACTCTCGAGACTGCACCTGTCGGACTGTAGATCGGTAATGGAGGGGCGGCGTCGCGACCCAGAACTCGCATGCGGAGCAGCGGATTGAGGTCGGCACAATGGTCCGGATGGCCATGGGTGACGAACACCGCGTCTACGTCCACCACCCGACAGTGCTTGAGCAACGCCACCGCTGTCCCGTAGCCCGGGTCGATGAGCAGCCGGAATCCGTCGTGCTCGACCAGATAGCCGCTACACGGCACACCCCCGGCTGGGATGCCGCCGCTTCCGCCCAGCACGGTCAGCCACATCCCGGATCATCCCCTCGCTCGGCTGAGTGCGGCAGCCTACGCCCCTGGCCGGCTCGAATCCATAGCTCGCGCGGGGCGTTCTGATCGGGTCCCGGCGAGGCGAAGCGCCCAGGGGATCTGACGTTGGTGTTGGAACGCGGCACCGCCCTCGTGCCCGTTGTGGCTGTACTCGACGATCTCCTTCGGACCCGCCCAAGCGTTGCACGCGGCGTACACGGTCGACGGCGGACACGTCGGGTCCATCAGCGCGACGGAGAACAGCGCAGGAGCCGTTGCCCGGGCCGCGTGATGGGCGCCGTCGATGTACGCGAGTGTCTGTGCGACACGATCGGCTGAGTCTCGGTGCGCTGCGAGGTAGTGGGTGATCTCGTTGTACGGCGGGCGTTCCACGATCCACGTAGCGCGGGGAAAGTCGCATAAGAACGGTACGTCGGGCATGACGCCGAGGAGTCCGTCGACCAGCCCGCCAACGGCGATCGCCAGCCCACCGCCCTGACTCGTACCGGTGACGAGGATGCGGTCAGGGTCGACCTCAGGAAGCTCACGTGCGACGTCGACGGCGCGCACGGCGTCGGTTATCAACCGCCGGTAGTAGTAGCTGTCGAAGTCCTCGATCCCGCGCGTCATCACGCCCGCATACGCGGGCCCGCTGCCCGCCGGATCGGGAGTGTCTCCGACGACGACGTTCGAGCCTTGACCGCGCGTGTCCATGACCAGGTGTACGAATCCCGCACTTGCCCAGAGCAACCGTTCGATCGGCAACCCGCGGCCACCGCCGTACCCGACATACTCGACGATGCACGGCAGCGGCCCGTCCCCCACCGTGTCGGCCGGGCACTGCAGCCATGCCCGGATCGGATCTCCGGCATGACCGGTGAAGGAGACATCGTCAGTCGTGATGGTGGCCAGGCCGGTGTCGACTCTGCGCCGCTCGGTCGGAGTCGCGCGTACGCGAGCATCGGCGAGAGCCGCATCCCATCGTCGGGTGAAGTCCGACGGTGCGGTACCGCTGGTTGTGTGCGTACGCAGCTCATCGAGGGGAAGGTCGGAGTACGCCACTCTCAGCCTTTCAGTCCGGTCTGCGACAGGCCCTCGACGAAGTGCCGCTGCGCGAGGACGAACACGATCAGCACAGGTATCACAGTCGTCGCCGACGCGGCCAGCTGGATGTTCCACAGATGCGTTCCGTACGCGTCGGTGTACTGCGTGAGAGCAAGCGGCAGCGTGAACTTGTCCTTGCTGGTGAGGTAGACCAACGGCTCGAGGAAGTAGTTCCACGTGTTCATGAAGGTGAAGATCGCCACCGCGGCGAGCGCCGGACGAGCGAGGGGCAACGCCACCCGCCAGAAGACGCCGAACGGGCCGAGCCCGTCGAGGCGACCCGCGTCCTCCAACTCGTCGGGCAGCGTGAGGAAGAACTGGCGCATGACAAACGTGCCCAACACACTCGGAGCTCCGAGCATGGGCACCAGGATGAGCGGCCAGTGTGTGTCGATCAGCCCGAGTCGGTCCGCGAGCCGAAACAACGGAATGATCGTCACCTCGCTCGGGATGAGAAGTCCGGTGAGGACGACGAGGAAGATCCAGCTCGCACCAGGCAAGCGCATCCGCGCGAACGCGTAGCCGCTGAACGACGCGACGATCATCGTCCCGATCGTCACGAGGACGGCGATGTAGAGGCTGTTGAAGTACTGCTCGGCCAGCGGGTAGTCGGCGAACGCCTTGCGATAGTTGTCCCACTCGGGATCGAGCGGCAGCAGCTTCGGCGGGTACGCGAGTACCTCGTTCGCCGGCAGGAGCGAGCTCGTCACCATCCACCAGGTCGGGAAGACGAACGGCACCGCCAGCAGGACCATGACGAGGTAGTACGGCCACCGACGACGTCGCGTACCGCGGCTTCGTCGACGATCGCGCGCCGTACGGTCGGTCGGCGCGTCCTTCTCGTCGGCGACGGTTGTGGTTCTAACGCTCATGGACGACCCACCTCTTGCGAAGCTGCCACTGCAGAACGGTGAGCAGCAGGATGATCAGGAACAAGATCACCGCGATCGCGCTCCCGTAGCCGAAGTCTCGGTTCTCGAATGCCTGCTGATAGAAGAAGTAGACGAGCACGTTCGTACTGTTGCCGGGACCGCCGCCGGTCAGGATCTGAATCTGTGCGAACACCTGAAGCGACCCGGCCACCGTGATGATCGCAGCGAGCAACGTTGTCGGACTGATCATCGGAAGCGTGATGTGCCAGAAGCGGCGAAGTGCACCCGCCCCGTCAACCGCGGCCGCCTCCACGATGTTGCGCGGAACGCCCTGCAGGGCGGCCAGGAACAACACCATGTTCAGACCGACGTTCTTGAACACCTGCACCACGATCACCGAGAGCATCGCGGTGTTGTCGCCGCGGAGCCAGTTCGGCCCGTCGACGCCGATGGTTCGCAACAGCGCGTTGACCCCTCCGTTGTCCTGCAGCAGGAAGTTCCAGGTGATCGTCCACGCGACGAGCGACACGACGACGGGCGAGAAGAAGATCGTACGAAAGACGGTCGTCCCACGTAGTCGCTGGTTGAGCAGCAACGCCAGCCCGAGCGCCAAGGCGAGGTTGAGGATCACCAGACCGACGCTGAAGAACGCGGTTGCCTTGAACACTTCGGGAGTCACCGGATCCGAAGCGATGTCGCGGTAGTTCTGCGTACCGACGAACTCGGAGGTCCCCGCCAGGAGGTTCGTGCTGCGTAGGCTCGACCAGATCACGTCGACCAGCGGCCACAGTACGAATACGGCGAACCCGACCAGTTGTGGCGTGATGAACAGAAAGCCGACGATCCGCTCGCGCCGACGCCACCCACCGCGCCGTGCCGGCGCCGAGCCGGAGTCCCGGCGAGGCCGGGACTCCTGCCGGGCGGTCGGTTCGGTGGTCACGGAACTCATGACAGTGACGGCTCGATCGCAGTGCAGACGTCATCGAGTACGGCCGAGACATCCGCGTCGGCCTTCCACATCGGGTCGAGTGCGGCCTGGACCTGGTTGGTGATCTCGGCCGAGTCCGTGTGCGACGGGAGTACGGTCCCGGTCTTGATGCCGTCGACGACGACTGCGTCGAGCTGCTCCTTGGTGAACATCGGATTGGCCTTCGCAAGTGTCTTCGCGTTCAGCAGACTCTCCCGCGGCGGCGGGAAGTACTGCGCCAGCTTGGCGGAGTTCTCGGCGTTCGAGAAGTACGCGAGGAAGTCCGCGGCCGCGTCGGCATGCTCCCCCTTGGCAACCACGCCGATTCCGGCCTGCCCGATGACCTGAGCGTCGCCATCGGGCCCCGACGGGAGCGGCACGATGCCCCACGAGAACGGGTCCTCCGCGAGGAGGCTCGCTCGGCTGATCTGGGTGACCGTCATCCCCGATTCGCCCGCGAAGAAGTCGGCGGTCGTACCGGGCGCCGGCAGCGCCTCATCCTCGAAGATCGCGCTGTGCAGGAAGTCCATCGCGTCGTTCATCTCCGGCGAGTCGAAGCCGCAGGTCTCGCCGTCGTCCGACCAGGCATCGGCACCGAAGCCACGCCAGACGGCGGCCAGGTTGATCCAGTTCTTGTAGTCCCAGTCGCGCACCACCAGCCCGGTCGCATCCGTCTTGGCCGCGACCTGTTTGGCGATGTTGCCGGCTTCGTCCCACGTCCACTTTCCGTCGGCCGCGAGCTGGTCGGGCAGCTTACTCACACCTGCCTTCTTGAGCAGGTCCTTGTTGAAGAAGACGCCAAGCGGTGACGTCGAGAACGGGTACGCATACAGCTTGTCGTCGGACTTCCACAGCTCTGTCGCTGAGGGAGCCAGGTCCCCGTAGTCGTACCCTGATGTGTCCTCCAGCGTTGGCGCGATGTCGGCGAGAGCGCCAGAGTCGACGAAGTCCGGAGCGTCGCGCTCGAGGATCCAGGCGAGATCCGGCGGGCTGCTCCCGGAGACCTGCGTCGTGAGCGCGGTCGTGTAGCCCTCGAAGGGAATCGTGTCGAACTTTATGTCGGTGACCTCCGGATTGTCGGCCATGAAGTCAGCCGCGATGTCGTCGAACATCTTCAGCTGGTCTTCTTCGCCGGTCCATACGGTCATCCGCAAGGTGATGTCGCCGTCGTCGGCCTCCGAGCCGCTGCATGCGGCCAGACCGCCCGCCAGTAAGGCAAGGCAGGCAATGCCGGCCACCGGTCGCAGCTTTCGGATCGGATACTTCATTGTGTCCTCCAGAGGTGTTGCCGCCGTTGATGTTGGCAGTCCGGCGAGGGCAGCGCCGTACGCAGGTCTGCGGTCAGTAGGAGTGGGGACGAGGCCATGCGAGCTCGACCCCGCGGTCGACGAGTAGTTTCTGGAAGGCATCCAGCCTGGCCGGCTCGTTGCGCACGGTCTGAGGCGCCGAGTCAGTGGTCACGCAATGCGCCGCGAGGGCGCCCGCAACCTCGCCGATGTTCCACTCGACCGGATGCAGCCGGTAGGCGCCGTTCGTCACGTGGGTGGTGCCGATGTTCTTTGCGCCGGCGATCAGGTTTCCCCCTGCCGCAGGCAAGAGCGCGCCGAGCGGGATCTGGAACGGGCACGACGCGACATCGAGATAGTTGTCGCCACCGGTCGACGGGTGCAGGTCGATGCGATACATGCCCACCCCGACGGAGTCGGCGTAAGCCACGGCGCCATGCTCGCCGCGCACCGCGTACGAGAGATCCTGCTCGACGATGGTGGTCATGGCGCGGATGCGTCGCGACTCGCGGTGGTACGGACGCTGGGCGAGCCCGTCAGCGGTGCCCATGATGTCGGGTCGGAGCCGAAGCCCCGGGAACCCGGTGCCGCCGTCCGGTCGGGGAGCCTCCGTCTGCATCCAGTACAGCGCAGAACGGGACAGCTCTCGGGCCCCTTCTGCATGCTTGGCAGCGGCGTCGACCGACACCTCGAACAGCGGACCGTCGAGATAGTCGATCATCGGCCAGTTGACGAGAGTGACATCGCTTTCCATGAAGCCCGGGCGGAAGTTGTCCCGGGCCAGCGCCCGGCGGAAGCGCCAAAGGTCGTCCGTACCCGGCTCTTTGCTCTGGTCCGCGACGACCAAGGTGGGGTCGTCGCCTGGGTTCGGCGCGAGCCAGCCGTTCGACGGTTCGAGGGTTCGAGGGCTCGGCCAAGAGAATCCGAGGAGCGGCCCAGGCCAGAAGTCCGGCTGCTGACGACGCCAGTAGTCGTACGTCTCCGGCCGATCGATCACATGGTCCCCGTCCACGTGATCCATTGCGAAGCACCACGAAACCGCTTGCATGTTGAGGGGTTGCGCCTCGGCGGGCGCGCTGGGTTCTCCCGTTTCACTCGCGGCCTCGGCCCCCGTGACGTAGTCGATGCCCGCCAGCGGCAGCAGGTCACCGGTCTCGGTCGCGTCGACGACGTAGCTGCAGGCGAGTTGGAGATCGGCGACACCGGGTCCGCCGAGCGTGACACCGGTGATCTGCTGACCGTCCGTGGCGACGTTCGTGACCGTGCGGGGTCGCAGCACGACGAGGCGGCCCGAGGCGATAGCGGGTGCGAGCATCGACTCCAGTACGGCGACCGCAACCCGCGGCTCGTGACACAACCGACTGACGAGGCCGCCGCCAGGGTTCAGCTCGCGCCATGCCCGCGCGCTCGGCGTCAACGGGTAGTGATCGCGGTAGTACGCGCGAATCCCGTCGCGCAGAGCGCGGTAGCTCGCGGTGACCCCGAACCGCTCGACCCACGGGTGCTCGTCCGGCGGGACGGCCTGCGACGTGAGCTGACCGCCGATCCACTCCTCGTCCGTGACGAGGGCTACCGAGGCCCCCATGTCTGTGGCAGACAAGGCTGCAGCGACCCCACCGAGGCCGCTACCGACGACCAGAACGTCATATCGACTCTCCACCAAGACCTCCTGCTAATTCGTATTAGATCGATACCGAACCAGATGGCCAGAGCCGTGTCAACCATCCGGAGTCGATTCGGTGATCGACCTGCTCCGCGACTGTGCGGCTCAGGAGCGCAATGACCGGATCGTCGCGCCCTCGTCGAGCTCGCACGGCAGCAGGACCTGGCGCCGACCCTCACCCGCGGTACGACTCTCGAGGTCGTCGACCAGTAGGCGCACTGCCTCGACGCCCATCTCGCGCCGCGGAATGTGGAACATGGTCCACGGCAGCTCCTCCCCGACCCGGGTGGAGGGCAGGGCTTGGCTCGGGTCCCGATCGCCGAGAACCCCGATCGACAGGTCTGCCGGCACCTCTTTGCCGTCCGCACGCACCAGAGTCGTCAGCGCCTCGGCCATCGGCACGGTTTCGACGAGCACCATCGTGAGGTCGAGGTCTTGGATACGGGACCAGACCTCGGCCGGGTCCTCACCGTCGATGATCTCGGCGCGCCGCCGGTGGGCGCGTGCGGCCCGCTTGTACCCGGCGCGGCGGTCGACCGTCGCCTCGTTTGACTCAGCGAGTCCGACGAGACCGATCCTGCGATGTCCGCGTGACCAAGCCAGTTCGTACAGATCTCCGGTCGCGGCCGCATAGTCCGCACTCACCCAGCTGACCTCACCCGCGGGCGACTCCCGGCGACCGATGAACACGAACGGAAACCGCTCATGGAGCAGCCGGGCCAACTCGTCGCGGTCGGTGTGACGGCCGAGCAGAATGCTGCCGTCTGCTATACCGAGTCGGTTGCCGCCGGCCTCGTAGACGTGGCGTCGCCCCTCGCGACGACCAGGGCTCGTGAAGAGCAGCAGGTCATAACCGGCACGCTCGGCCTCCTCCTCGATCCCGCCGAGGAACGGGACATAGAAGTCCGCCGAACCGGATGGGAAGACCGACTCGTACGTGAACACACCGAGCAGCCGGTTGGCCTTACCGCGGAGTCGCCTGCCGAGGACATCGACGGAGTAGCCGGTCTCGCGAAGGGCGTCTTCGACACGCCGGCGCGTCTCCGGCGTCACCCGGACGGAGTCCGAGCCGTTCAACACCAGCGACACCATCGCCTGTGACACGCCGGCCCGACGCGCCACCTCGACCTGAGTCACCCGCCCGGAACGCTCCACGACATCGCACCCTAGCGTGCCGGACGCCCCGGCGCCGACAGCAGCGCGAGTCGCAAGCCGATCTCAACGCATCTCTTGCATTAATACGAATTAGCATTATGGTGATGGACGCCACATCAGTCGGCAACGGCGCCGATCCCTCTTCACCGAAGGAGTACGACCGTGTCTCCGAGCATCCAGCACAGACGTCCGCGACGAGCGATAGCAGCGATCATCGCGTGCCTCGGCCTGGTCCTGGCGGGCCTTTCCACCGGACAGGTGGCAGCAAGCCCAGCGCCGGCCGACTCGAACGCCGCCGATTCGCATCGCTCCGACGGCCCCGACGAGTTACCGCTGTTCCGATCGACCGGCCAGATCGTCGATCCGCTCGACGAGTCGCTGCCGTGGAACCCCACCAAGGAGTTCATTTTTCCGAGCGTGTTCCATGCCGGCAAGCACCTCGACGACCCGCTGGCCGAGTGGTACATCTACTACGCACCGCACGATCGGCCGGGCGGCATCAACCTCATGTACGCCGACAGCCTGAAGGGGCCGTGGAAGCAGTACGAGGGCAACCCACTGATCACGAACAAGTGGGACGGAATCTACGACGTCTCGCACATCTCCTCCCCCGACACCGTGTGGAGCCAGCGCGACGGGAAGATGTACCTGTTCTTCCACGGCGAAAACACCGTCACCCGATTCGCGACGTCCAAGGACGGTCTGGACTTCAAGTACGGCGACGAAGTCATCACGGCCGACGCCGTAGACGAAGCGCAGCACGACTTCGAGTTCCCTGCCGACGACACGGTGCCCGCACCGGGCCGTGCGACCGAGACGTCCTATGCACGCGTATTCCGCCATCCCGGCCCGTCAACGGGTTACCGGTGGGGCATGTTCTTCATGACGAACTACAAGCAGGACGACTCACGCAGGATCAGCGTGGCGTACTCCAAGGACCTCCGAAACTGGGACATCGCACCGAAACCGATCATCGAGCCGGGCAAGGCCGAGGGCACCAACGTCTCTGCAGCAGACCTGTGGCGGTCGAACGGACAGAACTACATCCTCTACCACGGCACGACCGGCACGATTCTGGCGCGACCGGTCAACCGTGCACTGACTGAATCCGGCACGCCCGAGAAGCTGTTCGTCCCCGAGGCGGCGCCGCCCGATGCCGGCCGCGCCGCGTCACCGCAGCTCGTGCACGAGAACGGCAAGCTGCACATGTTCTACGAGTACGGCGAGCGGTCGCATACGACGATCGGCCATGCGGTCGAAGACCCCGACGCCGTACGCGACCCGCTCAACCAGAACCCCGAGGACCCGCTGTACGAGTCATGCCCGGGCGCGGGAAGCGACCAGTTCGAGGGCGACACGCTCGACGACAGCCTGTGGTCGGGCAGCGTCCGCCTCGATGGATCCGGTGTGACTGTTGCCGACAATGGACTACACATGCCCACGGTGACGGGCAACTCGACGAGTGCGCCGCAGGTGCTCCAGCCAGTACGCGACGGCGCATTCGAGGTGACCACGGAGCTCACAATCAAGCCGGAACAGAAGTATCAGCAGGGCGGCCTGATCGTCCGCCGTGACGACGCGAACTCTCTTCGCGCAATGCTCGAGCAGTCGTCCAAGGGCCCGCGCATCGACTTCATCTGGCGCCGCAACGGTGTCGATCGCATCGACACGCACACCTCCGAAGACTACGTGTACGCTCCGGACGAGCTCGGCGACAAGATCTGGCTACGGATCACCAGTACCGGCGAGCATCTCACCGCGTCGTACAGCATCGACGGCAAGGAGTTCTTGACCGTTGGCCGCTCGGTACCGGTGGCCGAGCTCCTGCCCGAGACAGTCGGAACCGTGGCGTACCGCGGCCCGGAGTCCGCGCCCGAGATCGACGCGGCGTTCGACTGGGTTCGGTTCACCCCGACCGACGAGGAGGCCGCCGCCTGCGGCTGAATCGTCGCAAGAGACCTCTCGCGCCGGGTGCAATCGTGACCTTCACGGCCGCACCCGGCGCGAAGGCCTGGTCTGGCGAGCGCACTATCGAGGTGGGCGGAGTACGGCGAAAGGATCGGTCACCGTCAGTTCACGGGCAACGAATTCGTAGACCGTGGCGGGCCGACCGCCGGATTGCCCGGGCGGGGCGGTGCGCTCCGTCGGGCAGATCACCTGCCGCCGGGTCAATACTCGGGTCAGATTGGTCGCGCCGAGCTCGTAGCCCAGCGCCGCACCGAACAGGTCGCGCAGCTCCGCGATCGTGAACTCGGTGGGAGCCAACGCGAACCCGATATTCGTGTACGAGAGCTTCGCACGTAGCCGCCCCACCGCCGCGTCGATGAAGTGGTGATGGTCGAACGCCGTACGTGGTAGCTCGTCCACCTGATGCCAGGCGGTGTCGTCCGGCAGGTTCGGCTGTACGTCGGAAGGGACCAGGCCGAGGTAAGCCGTCGCCAGGACGCGTGTCCGCGGATCGCGGTCGATCGCACTGTGGGTGGCCAACTGCTCCAGATGGGCGACGTCACGTACATCGACCTTCGCAGCGAGATGGCCGGTGATCGCCTCTCTCAGTCGTTCCGTTGCCTGGACTCCCCCGCCAGGCAACGCCCACCGAGACCGGAACGGAGTCTGCCCGCGCCGCCAGAGCAAAACGCACAGCTTGCCGTCACGAACCGACAGGACGACGGCCAGCACTTCGTGCGGATAGCTGGGAACGTGGACCGGATCACTCTCCTTGGCGGCAGGCATGGCGCTGATGGTACCGTCCAGATTAGTTATCGCCTCTCAGGCGAAAACCTGATCGGAAGAAGGTACAGATCATGTCCGTAGCCCCGAGCACCACGGAGATCTGGCAAGAGGAGGTACGGCGTCTCGCGCGTGAGCGAGACGCCGCACTGCTCGCGCACAACTACCAGGACCCCGCCATCCAGGATGTTGCCGACCACGTCGGCGACTCACTCGAACTGTCGCGGATCGCCGCGACCACGCAGGCATCGACGATCGTCTTCTGCGGTGTGCACTTCATGGCCGAGACCGCGAAACTGCTGAGTCCGGACAAGACCGTGCTGATCCCCACCGCTCAGGCGGGCTGTTCGCTGGCGGACACGATCGATGCCGACCAGCTGAGGGCTTGGAAGGCCGATCATCCCGGCGCCGTCGTCGTTGCCTATGTCAACACCAGTGCTGCAGTGAAGGCGGAAGCCGATATCTGCTGCACCTCGTCGAATGCCGTGGCCGTCGTGGAGTCGATCCCTGCAGACCGGCCGATCCTGTTCCTTCCGGATCAGTTCCTCGGCAACCACGTACGACAACAGACCGGACGGGACAACGTGCACGTGTGGATGGGCGAGTGCCATGTCCATGCGGGCATCACCGCGGCGGATCTTCGCGAGCAGGTCGCGGCCGATCCCACGGCGGAAGTTCTCGTACATCCCGAGTGCGGGTGTGCATCGTCGACGGTCTGGCTCGCCGGCGTCGGCGACCTTCCGGCCGACCGGACCCGGATTCTGTCCACCTCCGGGATGCTCGACGCCGCTCGCGGCATGACGGCGAAGACCGCGCTCGTCGCAACGGAGGTCGGAATGCTTCACCAGCTGCGCAAGGTCAACCAGCAATCGGAGTTCCAACCGGTGAACCCGAAGGCGTCGTGCCGTTTCATGAAGATGATCACGCCTGAGTTGCTGCTTCGGTGTCTCCGTGAGGGTCGCGATGAGATCGAGCTACCGCCCGACGTGGCCGACCGTGCTCGGCAGTCGGTCGAGCGAATGATCGCCATCGGAAAGCCCGGAGGCGCCCGGTGAACCGGGCCGCGGACGTCGTCGTCATCGGGACCGGCGTTGCGGGGTTGTCCACCGCTGTGGCGCTGGCGGTCACGCGACGCGTACTCCTCGTCAGCACCGGTTCCGGAAGTACGCCATGGGCGCAGGGCGGGATCGCCGCCGCATACGGTGCCGACGACCCACTCGGCCATGCCCACGACACAGAGGTAGCCGGTGCCGGATTCTGCGACTCCCGCATCGTTCGCGCACTGGTCGAGGAAGGGCCACAGCGCCTGGCGGAGTTGATCGGTCTGGGCGCTCGGTTCGACCGCAATGCCGACGGTTCGTTGTCGAGAACCCTCGAAGGTGGCCACGACCGCAGCAGGGTCGTGCACGCGGACGGTGACGCAAGCGGCGCCGAGGTTCAACGCGCGTTGCGCAGGGCGCTGGATCTGACCGACGTACAGACGGTGCATGGACGGGCCGTCGGCCTGATCAAGTCAGCATCCGGGTCGGTCATCGGCGTACTCGTCGAGGACGACACGGGCACCGACCAAATCGACGCCCGGGCCGTCGTACTGGCGACCGGAGGGATCGGCAACGCCTACTCGGCGAGCACCAATCCGTCGACCGTCCGTGGTGACGGTATAGCCCTGGCACTACGGGCCGGAGCGTCGCTGGTCGACATGGAGTTCGTGCAGTTCCATCCGACCGCGCTCTTCACCGGTGACGCAGCCGGTCAGCTGCCGTTGGTCACCGAGGCATTGCGGGGCGAAGGCGCCGTCCTTCGTGACGTTCACGAGCGCAGAATCATGCCTGGCGTACATCCACGCGCCGATCTCGCGCCGAGAGACGTCGTCGCCCGGGCCATCGAGTCGACGATGCGACGCGACGGCAGTGACCACGTATGGCTCGATGCCCGATCGATCCCCGAAGACACCGTGCGACGACTATTCCCGACCGTTCTGGCGTCCTGCCGGCAGATCGGCGTCGACCTGCTGCGCGAGCCGATCCCGGTCGCTCCGGCCGCGCACTTCTCATGCGGTGGCATCCGGACGAACCGCGACGGCGCGACAGATGTCCCCGGCCTGTACGCCGTCGGCGAAGCCGCGGCAAGCGGAGTCCACGGAGCCAACCGGCTAGCGTCCAACAGCCTCCTCGAGGGACTGGTCTTCGGGCGACGCGCTGCCACCGCTCTCACCCTCGAGCTTCCGCCGGCATCAAACGGACCGGAGAGTTCACTGGTCATGGACGAGGACCAAGATCCACAAGCGATCCGGGCGATCCTGAGCAAGTACGCGGGAATCCGTCGGGACGGCTCCGGATTGCGGGCCGCCCAAGACGAGCTCGAGTCAGTCGGCGACGGCCCCCTCGCGACAGTGGCACGAGCGGTAGTCGTGGCCGCGACCACCCGCGAGGACAGCCGCGGGTGCCACTGGCGTTCCGACCACCCGCGTACGGACGAGCGGTGGGACACGCACATTGTCATCCGGCTCGACGAGGACGGCCGCCCGGCCGCGTACGGCTCTCATCCGCCCTGCCGCACACCGCCATCGCGCGCGACACACCAGGGAACCGGCGGCGTACTCGCCGCGGCCGTGCGTCGAGCCCTGGCCGAAGACCATGCCGAGGACGACATCACCACTCAGTGGGCGGTGCCGGACGGCACCCTCGCCCGTGCGCGTATCGTCGCGCGCCAAGAAGGCGTGATCGCCGGTACGGCGGTCCCCGCCGAGGTGTATCGCCAGCTCGGCAGCGAGGTCGTCGTCACCGAGCACGTACAGGACGGCGACCACGTCCGCACCGGACAGGACCTGCTCACGCTGGCGGGACCCGCACGGGAGATCATCACCGGCGAACGAACAGCTCTGAACTTCCTGCAACACATGTCCGGAATCGCCACTTCCGCCGCGGCGTACGCGGAGGCGGTGACCGGGCTTCCGACACGGATCCTGGACACCCGCAAGACGTCGCCCGGCCTTCGAGCGCTCGACAAGGCCGCGGTCGTCGCCGGCGGAGTGAGCAACCACCGGCTCGACCTCGCTGCGATGGTTCTGCTCAAGGAGAACCACATCGCTGCGGCCGGCGGCGTGAGCGCCGCGATCGCAGCGGTGCGCGCACACAATTCACGCCGCGTCGCCATCGAGGTGGAGGTCACGTCAACGACCCAGGCCGTCGAGGCGCTTGACGCGGGTGTCGAGTGGATCATGCTCGACAACATGCCGCTCGATCAGATGCGGCACATCGTGGGATTACGAGGTTCGAAGGCAGCCCGCCTCGAGGCGTCCGGATCGATCACGCTGGACTCGGTCAGGGCCGTCGCGGAGACCGGAGTCGACGCGATCTCCGTCGGAGCCATCACCCACAGCGCGCCGGCGTTCGACCTCAGTCTGCTACTGACGCAGACGGCACCAGTGGGTAGCGAACCAGCGGTGAGTGCCGGATGACGCGCTGCATCCGCCCCCAGGACTGGCCGGAACCCCCGGCATGGGAAGCACGACACATCCGGGCGAACACAAGGAGGTTTCATGGCTAGGAGCTACTGGGTCAGCGTCTACCGCAGCATTCCCGACCGACAGCGACTGACCGACTACGACCGGCTGGCCGGTCTGGCTGTCCAGGCCGGAGGCGGGCGGGTACTGTCTCGCGGCGACCGAGTCGTCGCCCACGAGTCGGGGAACACCCAACGCGTCGTTCTGATCGAGTTCGACAGCTTCGAGCAGGCCGCGGCGGCGTACGAAAGCGATGCGTACCGCAAAGCGTTGGCTGCCCTCCCCGATGACGTGGAGCGCGACTTCCGCATCATCGAAGGCGTCGACTGACCGACGAGCGAGAGTCAGCGCAGGAGCAGGCGCTCGACAGTCAGACTCATTCGCCGGGCGGCGGCTGGAAGGCACGGACCTCGATGCGGCCGCCGAGCGCCTTCGACGCGCGGGCAGCCCAGTCGAGCGCGGCCTTCTCGTCAGCAACATCGATCACCCAGAAGCCACCGAGATACTCAGGCGCCTCGACGAACGGGCCGTTGACGGTGCTCAGCGATTCACCGGTGTTGTCTACGGTGATCGCGCTCGAGGGCGGTGTCAGCCCGCCCGCGAAGACGAAGGCGCCGATCGACGTCAGCTCCTCGATGATCGCGCCCGTGGCAGCCAACGCCGCCTCGAGCTCGGCCGGGTCCATGGTCTCCATGGTCGGTTCCTCGTCGGAGTCGTGTGGAACGGAAAGTAGGTATTGGCTCATATCGGGTAGACCGATCTCGACCCGAAGACTCATCGGTGAAACGTTTCTGCACCGCGATCGGCAGTCGACACAACAGGAGCCGTCGTCACCCGGGCGCACGTGGCCAAAGATGACCCGGGCCAATTCGGTCCCCGGGTGTTCGTGGATGAGCGCGACAACGCGTCTTACGTCGGCCCGGACCGCGTACAGCGCTTGGCCGGGCGCGGTTCAGCTGGCGGGGCTTGGCCAGGTGCCGCCATCATCGCCGAGTGACGTCTCCGCTGTTAGCGCTCAACTCATGAGCGTCAGGTCCAAGTCGACGCTTCGGGGTCCCACATGAGCTCGTCGGCGGCGCCGGTGAGCGCTGGGTCGGCGAACGCGATCACCTCACGGAGGACGCGCTCGAACTGTTCGGGCACGTTGTCGAGGTTGGTACGGCGCCGCCATCTCGACCATCGAGTCTGCGCCATGGGTGCGAATCCATCCAGTACCTCGGTTAGCGGCCGCAGGATTGTGCCTCGATAGGTGGCGACCTCGGTGGTAGCGCGCTGCAAGACTTCGCCACTGACCCGATGGCGTCGCGAGAGACTCCAGATGTCGCCGAAGTCGCGCCAGCGGGTGTTGGCGATGCCGCGCTGAATCGCGGTGACGATCTTCTCGGCGTGCACCATGGGGATCGGGTAGCCGGACAGGGTGATGGGTGTGCCGCCCAGAAGGCGGGGAACGGCGACTGGCGTGGGGTCGGGCCAGATCGGGTCACCAACGTTCACATCTACGTGGAATGGCAACTTGGCGCTCGCCAGCCGAGCCTGCACCTGCACACGTACACCCGAATAGTCGTCGCCCTCGCGTATGACCTCGGCGATCGCAGTCTCCGTGGCGAACTCGATCCCATCTACCGGTACCGGCTCGACTTCGAGTGTTTGCCGCACCAGTCCCAGAACGGTCTCGATGTCGTTGGCCAGATCCAGACCGGCAAGATCGACGTCCTTCGTCGGACGCCGCGACTCCAATGCGGCCAACAGCACTCCGCCCTTGAGGACGAAACGCTCCCGAAGGTCGCTGGCGGCCAGCCGGGCGAGGAATCCTTCGAGAACGTAGAGCTGGAGTAGCTCCTGAGTTGGCCGACCACTGCGTCGGGCTTCGTTCTGCAAATCGAGATACGCATCGCCGGCAGCGTTGCCCCGAGTCACGCGGCTCACAACAGGATCTCCAACGTGTCGCGCAGCGCGCCGACCACTCGAGGAAACGACCGCGCAACGCGTAGCAACTCGGAGGGCTGCCCGCCGCGACGTAACCAGCGTTTGAGTGCCTCGACGGCCAGGTCAGCGCCGTCGACATGACGCATCCGGAAAGCGTCGATGATGCTGCGCTCGGCCGAATAGATACCGATCGTACGATCACCGCCGATGTCGAGTTGGTCCCGTCCGATCGCGAACGTGTCGACATCGAACCGCCGCCAACGAACTGGTGCTCTCGTCTCGGGTGTCCACGATCCACGCGGGACGGCGACCTCAATCTCGGCAGGGATATCGTCGATGAGGTCATGGCGCACCAGAGCCGAACGCAGGCAGATCGTCGCATCCGGCGCCTTCACCGCGATCTCGACCAGGTCCTCGTCACCCACCCAGTCGCTCTTGCGATACAGGCCACGAGCCAGCACCACAACGTCGCCGTTGCCGATGAACCGCCGGAGCTGACGCTCGCTGACATGCTCCAACGCCTCGGAGTACCGAAACACCTCGGGCAGACTCGCGAGCAAGTCATCAGTAGTCGGCGCTGCCACGGCGACCTCCCGGATTGTCGGAAACCCTCAACAGCAATACCTCTAGTGTAGAGGATTTCCTGCAGATCAGGTGGAATGCCATGGCCGGCTTGCGCACGAGTTCGACCGCGCCAGTGTCGCCGCGCGGACGAGCATAAAGGCGTCCGCGCTCATAGCCCGATGCCCCGGCTGGACGTCGTGGCGAGCGCCTCGTGCGGGCGGATGTAGCGGTTCACGAGGACTGAGATGTCGCGGTGCCGGGTCTGGCGCAACAGGAGCCGTCGTCACAGCCGGCTCGTACCTCGCCGCCTCGGGCGCAACAGGAGCCGTCGTCGCTCGGGCGCAACAGGAGCCGTCGTCACAGCCGGCTCGTACCTCGCCGCCTGTTCCTCCTCCCGGCATCCTGTTGCTCCACAAACGACAGGAGGCCTGGAACGGCTCCGCCGTTCCAGGCCTCCTGTCTGATGTGGGCGCAACAGGATTTGAACCTGTGACCGCCTGCTTGTAAGGCAGGTGCTCTACCGCTGAGCTATACGCCCCTTGCTACGGCGCACTACCCTACCCGGTCGATGCGCAAGCCGTATGCAGACATGGGTTGTGGCCGCCGGCGTCTCGGGTCACCAGCGGCCACAACGAGGATTACACTACCGTGAGTCACGCAGAACGCCAATACGTTTCCGGCACATTTTCAGACCGATTTTGGTCGATCCACGGATCGCGCCGAGTCAGCGGCCACAGTCGGATGAAATCGTTTCAGACCGCCGCGAGCGCCTTCGCGTACTCATCGACGTCACGGGCGTCGGGAAGACCGTTCTCGACCTTCCAGCGCACGACGCCCTCGCGGTCGATGACGTAGGTGCCACGCAGCGCACAACCCTTCTCCTCGTCGAAGTTGCCGTAGGCCTTCGCCACCTCGCCGTGCGGCCAGAAGTCGCTGAGCAGCGGGTACGAAAGCCCCTCGGCATCGGCGAACGCACGCAGGCTGAACATCGGGTCGCAGGAGACCGCGAGCAGTGCGACGTCGTCGTTGTCGAAGTCGGGAAGCCGATCGCGAAGGGTGCACAGCTCTCCAGTGCAGATGCCGGAGAACGCGAACGGGTAGAACACGAGCACAACGGCCTTCGAACCGCGGTAGTCGCTCAGCGAAACCTGCTCGCCGTGCTGGTTCGCGAGAGTGAAGTCCGGTGCCTGCTCGCCGATCTGGGTCATGCCAACTCCTTTTTGAGAATCTTGCCCGTCGCGTTGCGCGGGAGTGCTGCCACGAAGCGTACGTCGCGGGGCACCTTGTACCGCGCGAGGTTCTCCTTGACGTGCTGACGTACGTCGTCTTCGCTCAGCGTCACATCCGACCGGGTCGCGACGTACGCGCTCAGCCGCTGCCCGAACTCGTCGTCGGCGACCCCCACGACCGCGACCTCGAGTACGCCGTCGATGCGCATCAAACAGTCCTCGACCTCCTGCGGGAAGACGTTCTCGCCGCCCGAGACGATCATGTCGTCGTCACGGCCCTCGACGAACAACAAGCCGTCATCCATCCGACCGACGTCACCGGTCGCCATCGCCTCCCCGATGGTCTGTTTGCCCCCTCCACCCGTGTAGCCCTCGAACAGCATCGAGTTCGACACGAAGACGCGGCCCGTCTGACCGTCGGGCACCTCATTGTCGTCGTCGCCGTACAGACGTACGTCGGTACCGACCGGCGCGCGACCGGCGGTTCCCGGATGCGAGCGAAGCTCCGCCGGCGTTGCGATCGTCACCCAGGCGCACTCGGTCGAACCGTACGTGTTGTAGAGGTTGTCGCCGAACGCGTTCATCCACTCGAGCGCGACATCGCCCGGCAGCGCCGATCCGCTCGCGGCGACGATACCGACCCCGGACAGGTCGTACGAAGCGCGACGGTGCTCGGGCAACGCGAGCGTGCGTTGCAGCATCACCGGCACCACCACCGCGGCGTCACACGAGTTGTGCTGCAAGGTGGCGAGGAAGTCCTCCGGGTCGAACCGTCGTCGTAAAACCAGCGTCGAGCCGACCAGCATGCCGAGGTTCAGGTGCCCCCAGCCCCAGGTGTGGAACAGCGGTGCAGCGATGTGCACCGTCATCCGATGGCGAAGCGGGATGCGCGAGACGAGCGCGGCCCCCGCGCCGAGACTGCCCGCTCCCCTGCTCGCGCCCTTCGGCGTACCGGTCGTACCCGAGGTGAGAATCGTCGAGCGTCCGCGGCGCCGGGGTGGTTTTCGGTCGGCGCCGGAGCCGTCTCTTATCAGCGCCTCGACGGTCGTAGCGTCGGAGTCGACGTCTGCCTCGGTCCACGCGCGTACGCCGGTCACACCCGGATCGACATCGGCGAGCTGAGCTGCGAACTCGTCGTCGAAGATGACGACGCGCGGCCGAATCCGGTCGAGCACCTCGGTGATCTGCGGCCCTGAGAACGCCGTGTTGAGGTACAGGACGTCGGCACCGAGCCGGTTGACCGCAACCGTCGCTTCGATGAACCACCGGTGGTTACGGCACATGAGCGCGACGCCATCGCCTTCGGCGACACCGAGTCGGGCGAGCGAGTCGGCCAACGCGTTCGCGTCGCGGTGCAACTCGCCGAACGTACGCGAACCGGCGTCATCGATGACTGCGGTCTCGTCCGGATAGCGGGCCGCGAGGGTTGAGTACCCGCCGGCGAAGCCCATGCCCCACCGAACGAGCGAGGACGCCATCTCATACAGGGTGCGCGGGCCGTACAACTGCACGATCCGCGTGGCTGCCAGCGCCTTGATCGAGCGAGCAAGGACGAGCGGTCGACTTTCCATGACGCTCCCGGTGATCGAAAGGTGCAACTACGAGTTACACCTGCACCAGGTTAGCGCCGAGATCCAGGAGCCGACTTAGGGGTCACGAGCTTGGTAGCAGCCCAGTCGTTACCGGCGGACTGTGTCGTTGTCGTTGCCAGCCCGGCGACCGGCGCCGCCTCGGCGATATCGGTGTTGTCGACGTAGCCCGGGCGTCCCACCTTGGGCGTGAGCAGATAGATGGCACCGCCCTCGACGAGATCGGTCAAGGCGTCGACAAGGGAGTCGACCAGGTCCTCGTCGCCGTCACGCCACCACAGCAATACGGAGTCGACCACATTGCCGTAGTCGTCGTACACCAGCTCGTGGCCCGTGTGCTTCTCGACGGCTTCACGCAGCTCGTCGTCGACGTCGTCGTCCCACCCCAGCTCCTGCACCACGGTGTCGGACTCGAAGCCGAGCCGTCCCGCAATCACAGTGCTGTCCGCGTCGTCCGCGGTCGCGCTCACCAATTCCTCCTTCGTCGCGAGCCGGTCGGTTGACCGGTTCCGTGGAGACACCATAGTGCTTATGGGCGCCATCAATGCCACCGAATCGACAGATGAGTCCGGATCGCGATCATCCGGCTACTGAAAAGTACGCATCCCTCCGCGTGAAACGCCTACGGCCCGGTGACAAGATGGACAGTGCCTCACCACAGTGGGCACCTGATGAAGGAAGGAACACCGTGGCCTCCACACCCGAGCGACGCCCTGCGGTCATCCACGAGGGACTGCCGACCCAGCTGCCCGACATCGACCCCGACGAGACCCAGGAATGGCTCGACTCGCTCGACGCACTCGTCGACGAACGAGGCCGCGACCGTGCTCGTTACGTGATGCTCAAGCTGCTCGAGCGATCGCGAGAGAACAAGGTCGGTGTTCCCGCACTGCGCAGCACCGACTACATCAACACCATCCCACCCGAGAGCGAACCGTGGTTTCCCGGTGACGAGTACGTCGAGCGGCGCATCCGCGCGTACATCCGGTGGAACGCCGCCGCGATGGTCTCGCGCGCGAACCGTCCCGGGCTCGGAGTCGGCGGCCACATCGCCACCTACCAGTCGGCGGCCAGCCTGTACGAGGTCGGCTTCAACCACTTCTTCCGCGGTAAGGACCACCCCGGCGGCGGCGACCAGGTCTTCATCCAGGGTCACGCATCACCGGGCATCTATGCGCGCGCGTACCTCGAGGGTCGCCTGAACGAAGACCACCTCAGCCGCTTCCGCCAGGAGGTCTCGCACGGTGTCGGCGAGGGATTGTCGTCGTACCCGCACCCGCGCCTGATGCCGGGCTTCTGGGAGTTCCCGACGGTGTCGATGGGGCAGGGTGCGATCAACTCGATCTACCAGGCGCGGTTCAACCGCTACCTGATGCACCGCGGCATCAAGGACACCAGCCAGCAACACGTATGGGCGTTCCTCGGCGACGGCGAGATGGGTGAGCCGGAGTCGCTCGGCGCGATCGGCGTTGCGGCGCGCGAGGAGCTCGACAACCTCACGTTCGTCATCAACTGCAACCTGCAGCAGCTCGACGGCCCCGTACGCGGCAACGGCAAGATCATCCAGGAGCTGGAGTCGACGTTCCGCGGTGCCGGCTGGAACGTCGTCAAGGTCATCTGGGGTCGCGAGTGGGACGACCTGCTCGCCCGCGATGTCGACGGCGTACTCGTGAACCAGATGAACCGCACTCCCGACGGTCAGTTCCAGACGTACGCGGTCGAAGACGGCTCGTACGCACGCGAGCACTTCTTCGGTGCTGATCCCCGACTGCTGAAGATGGTCGAGCACCTCACCGACGACGACATCTCGAAGCTGCCCCGGGGCGGACACGACTATCGCAAGGTCTACTCGGCCTTCAAGGCCGCGACCGAGCACACCGGTCAGCCGACGGTGATCCTCGCCCAGTCGATCAAGGGCTGGACGATCGATGCGCTCGAGGCACGTAACGCCACCCACCAGATGAAGAAGCTGACCAAGGACGATCTGAAGAAGTTCCGTGACCGGTTGTTCCTGCCGATCGACGACAGGGCGATCGACGAGTCCGACGTCGCACCGTTCTTCCACCCGGGCCAGGACAACGACGAGATCCAGTACATGCTCGAGCGGCGCCGCCAGCTCGGCGGGCCGGTGCCGGAGCGCCGAGTCGACCCGACGCCGGTGAAGCTGCCCGGCGATCCCGTGTACGCCGAGCTCAAGGGTGGCTCGGGCAAGCAGCAGATCGCCACGACGATGGCATTCGTACGTCTGCTGCGCGATCTGATGAAGGACCCCGAGATCGGTCACCGCATCGTCCCGATCGCACCCGACGAGTTCCGCACCTTCGGCATGGACTCGATGTTCCCGACGGCCAAGGTCTACAGCCCGCACGGCCAACGGTACGAATCCGTCGACCGCAAGCTCCTCCTTGCGTACAAGGAGTCTGACAAGGGTCAGCTCCTGCACGAGGGCATCAGCGAGCTCGGCGCGATGGGCTCGGCGATCGCCGCCGGCACCTCGTACGCCACTCACGGCGAGCCGATGATCCCGGTCTACATCTTCTACTCGATGTTCGGTTTCCAGCGCACCGGCGACTGGATGTACGCGATCGGCGACCAGCTCGGGCGCGGGTTCCTGATCGGCGCGACCGCCGGGCGTACGACGCTGACCGGCGAGGGGCTACAGCACGCCGACGGCCACTCGCCGCTCCTCGCCCGCACCAACCCCGCCGTCGTGCATTACGACCCGGCTTGGGGCTTCGAGATCAGCCATATCGTCAAACGCGGCCTCGAGCGCATGTACGGCTCGACCGACGAACACCCGCACGGCGAAGACGTCGTCTACTACATGACGGCCTACAACGAGCCGGTCGTGCAGCCGCCGGAGCCCGACGACCTCGACGTCGACGGCTTGCTCAAGGGCGCGTACCGCTACCAGCCCGCACCCGACCTCTCCGCCGAAGCGCCGAAGGCGCAGATCCTGGCATCCGGGGTCGGCCTACCGTGGGCACTCGAAGCGCAGCAGGTGCTCGCCGATGAGTACTCCGTCGCGGCCGAGGTGTGGTCGGTCACGTCATGGAACGAGCTCGCCAACGAGGCGACCGACGTCGAGTCGTGGAACCTCAACCATCCGGACGAGGAAGCGCGTACCCCGTACATCACCTCCGCGCTCGCGGATGCGACCGGGCCGACGATCGCCGTCAGCGACTACATGCGGGCCGTACCCGACCAGATCGCGCGGTGGGTTCCGACCGCGTACCAGTCCCTCGGCACCGACGGGTACGGCTTTGCCGACACCCGAGCGGCCGCCCGGCGGTACTTCCAGGTCGACACCTCCTCGATCGTCGTGGCGACCCTCGAGACACTTGCCGCGGAGGGCAAGGTCAGTGTCGAGACCGCCACGAAGGCGTACCGCGATCTGCGCATCGACGACCCCACGGCGGTTGCGGACGTACCGCAGGAGGGTGCAGACGCCTGATCCCGGTTCTCGTCGCGGGTCACCTGCTCCCACCGGGCGGCCCCGATCCGACCCCAGCCGCTGAAGTGTGCGGGCCGACGGCGACGAGACTGGGAGGAGCGAGCGGTGGCGCGCGGAATCGCGTGACCTTGTGAGCAGCGTCGCGATAACCGGATGGACGTTCAGGGGACACACACGGTTAAGATGGTGACTTCATGCTCGAATCGCCACCATCGCCCGCTGACACCACGAACCCGTCTCCAGGTCGTGGTGTCATGCAGCGTGTGCTGAGCGGATTGCGGGCGTGGCCGTACACCTTCATCGTGGCGTTCTCGATCCTGTCCGCGTTGCTCGCCATTGTCGTCGCCGCTCGACTCGATCGCCCGATCAGTGATCCGGAGGGCTTCCTCGGCCCGGCGTACGTCCGACTCCCGCTGATCGGGCTGTTCATGTTGGCCGCCGATGTCGTGCCGCGCGGGTTCGCCCGGGCGTACCGCACAGTCACGCAGACCCGCACGTACGTCGGCGTACGCGGCAAGCTGGCCGCGGCGTTCTGGTCCTGCGCACGGGTTGTGCCCGACACGCTCGCCGTGCTTCGCGAGCACTGGTCATGGAAACGCGTCGGCTACGTCATGGCCGGGCTGATCACCTTCTACACCTGCTACGTCAGCTACCGGAATCTCAAAAGCTTCCTGCCGCTGATCACCGACCGCAACTACGACAGCCAGCTCGACCAGATCGACGCGTTCTTGTCGTTCGGCACCCGGCCGAGCCTGTTCCTGCACGACATCCTCGGCACCGACATCGCGGCGCACATCCTCGCGTACTGGTACATCAGCTACCTGCCGCTCAACGTCCTGATCCTCGGCGCGATGGTGGCCTGGAGCAAAGACCTCGGCCGAGGTGCATGGGCCGCGACCGCGCTGAGCCTGAACTGGATGCTCGGCGTGGCCAGTTACTACGCGCTGCCGACCCTCGGCCCCGGCATCGCCTACCCGTCGTACATCTGGGAGCTCGACGACAACAGCGCGTCGACTCTGCAGCATGCCCTGACGATGAGCCGCAACCAGTTCGTCAGCGATTTGAACGACCCGTCCCTTTCCCAAGGCGTCGCCGGCTTCGCCTCGTTGCACGTCTCTGTCGTCCTGACGGTGTGTCTGCTGTTCCACCAGTCCGGGATTTCGCGATGGCTCTGCAACGTCGCGTGGATCTACCTCGTCGGCACCGTGCTGGCGACCCTGTACTTCGGCTGGCACTACATCCTCGATGACATCGGCGGCGCCGCGATCGCGTTCGCGGCGGTCTGGATCGGCGCCAAGGTGACCAGGCAACCGACCCGGAGAAGCGAGAACCTCAAACGCGCAGGCCCGCCCGCGGAGACCGTCGAAGCGTCTCGCGAGTAGCGATATGAGCGGGCGTTCGAGAGCCGAGCTCGCCGCCGTCCTGAACCGTTCGGTCGGAGACCTGACCACCGCGGCCGTGGCGGCGATGGAGCGCACCTACCCGTGGTTCCACGAGCTCAACGCGGAGAATCGATCGTGGATCAGTTCGGTCGCACACTCCGGCATCATGGCGTTCATCGAGTGGTTCCGAGATCCCACCGGTCAGCAGCCGGTCCCGAACATCTTCTCGGTCGCGCCCGACGCATTGGCGAATGTCGTGAGCTTGCAGCAGACCGTCGCCTTGGTACGTACGACGATCAGCATCGTCGACGCGCGCGCGGATGACATCTGCGGACCCGCCGACGGCGCGACGGTACGTTCGGCGGTCGCGTGGTACGCGAGCGAGGTCGCCTTCGATGCCGCCGAGGTGTACGCCCGGGCGGCCGAATCCCGCGGCGCCTGGGATGCCCGACTCGAGGCGCTCGTCGTCGACACCGTGCTGCGCGGTGACACCGACGAGACTCTCGGCTCACGTGCGGCCGCTCTCGGCTGGACGGCAACGGGCGAGGTCATCGTCGCGATGGGTCCACCGCCTCGGCCGAACCTCGGGCTCGCCGCCGAGGCCGTGATCGCCAACGTACGCAAAGCGGGCCGTCGTCTCGGTGTCGACGTGATGTGCTCGGTGCAGGGCGAGCGACTCGTGGTCATCCTCGGCGGCCGGGGTGATCTCGACAAGGCGGCCGCGAGGCTGAGCGATGAGTTCGGACCCGGCCCGGTGATCGTCGGGCCGCGGGTGAGCGACCTGCGCGCCGCCACCGCATCGGCACGATCGGCCGCCGCCGCACTGAGAGCCGCTCCCGGTTGGCCCGACGCACCGCGACCCGTGCACGCCGACGAGCTGCTCGCCGAGCGCGCGTTGTCCGGTGACGGCCATGCCCGGCGCGCGCTGGTCGACGATGTGTACCTCCCACTGCGCGCCGGCGACGGTGTGCTGCTGCAGACGGTCGCCGCCTTCGTCGAATCCGGTTGCTCGGTCGAGGCCACCGCTCGGCATCTGTACGTACACCCCAACACCGTCCGCTACCGGCTGCGCAAAACGGCGTCCGTCACCGGACTCGATCCGCTCTCGGCCCGCGACTCGTACACGCTGCGAATCGCGATCACGCTGGGCAGGCTCCGCTCGGACGACTAGTGCCCTGCACTAGCTGGGCAGGAGCGGACACCCGCAATCGCGACGATTGTTGAAAACCCCCAACGATCCGGCGACTTTTTCGTTCGTACGCGCACCGTCTTGTCGGACTCGCACAGGGCAGGCTGTATCTCGTGCTAGTCATCGTCGCCCCCGGTCAGGGTGCACAAAAGCCCGGCTTCCTCGCCCCTTGGCTCGAAGATCCCGCGTTCGCGAGCCGCGTCGAATGGCTGTCGGCCGTCGCGGGCGTTGATCTCGCCCATTACGGCACCGAAGCCGACGCGGAGACGATCCGCGATACGGCGATCGCGCAGCCGCTGCTCGTCGGCACCGGGCTCGTCGCGGCGCTCTCGTTGTTCCCCCACCCGTCCGAGGCGTTCGGCGCGGTCGGTGCGGCAGCAGGCCACAGCGTCGGTGAGATCACCGCCGCCGCCGGGCTCGGCGCGATCACGGCCGAGCAGGCAATGGTCTTCGTACGCGAGCGGGGCAATGCGATGGCCGCGGCGTCGGCGCAACGGCCGACATCGATGACCGCTGTGCTCGGGGGCGACCGCGAGGAGGTGCTCGCCAAGCTGGCGGAGCTCGACATCACTGCCGCCAACGACAACGGCCCGGGCCAGGTCGTTGCGGCAGGTACGGTCGAGCAGCTCGAGCAGCTCGCGGAGAACCCTCCGGCGAAGGCGAGGTTGATGCCGCTGTCGGTTGCGGGCGCCTTCCACACCGACCACATGGCACCGGCCGTCGACCGGCTGGCCCGCCTCGCAATGTCGATCACCACGCACGACCCGCGGACTCGGCTCCTGTCGAATCGCGATGGCACGGTCGTGCACGACGGGGGCGAGGTCCTGGACCGACTGGTGTCGCAGGTGTCGACACCGGTCCGCTGGGACCTGTGCATGCAGACGATGTTGGATCTCGGAGTCACGGGGCTTCTCGAGCTCCCACCGTCGGGCACGCTGACCGGCATTGCGAAGCGGGCCATGAAGGGCGTCGAAACGTTCGCGTTGAAGACGCCCGATGACCTCGACGCAGCACGTGAGTTCGTCGCCAAGCACGGTGAGACGGCAGCGAACGGCTCGACGGAGGTCGACGCATGACCGAGACACTCGGCGTACCTTCCGACGTCCGCAGCAGCGGCATCCTCGGCGTCGGCGCATACCGCCCCCGAACCGTCGTACCGAACTCCGACATCGTCGACCGTATCGACTCCAGCGACGACTGGATCCGGACCCGCTCGGGCATCACGACACGCCGGTTCGCCGAACCGGACGAGACCGTCCAGACGATGTCCGTGTCTGCATCGAGGGACGCGCTCGCCGCCGCCGGCCTCGAGCCCGAAGACATCGACTGTGTGATCGTCGCGACCGTCTCCCATCTGATGCAGACGCCGGCAGTCGCGGCAACGATCGCCGACGAGCTCGGGTGTACGCCCGCAGCGGCCTTCGACATCTCCGCGGCCTGCGCGGGCTTCTGCTACGCACTGTCGCTCGCGTCCGACATGGTGAGAGTCGGCACGAGCGGGCATACGCTGGTGATCGGGGTCGAGCGACTCAGCGACATCACGAACCCCGACGACCGCTCGACCGCGTTCATCTTCGCCGACGGGGCGGGCGCCGTCGTGGTCGGCCCGTCGGACACGCCTCGGATCGGCCCGGTCGTGTGGGGTTCCGATGGCGGCAAGTCCGACTTCATCACCCAGACCCAGTCGTGGGACAACGTGTTCGCGTCGGTCGAGGCCGAGTGGCCGACCCTGCACATGGAGGGCAACCCCGTCTTCCGCTGGGCGTCGTTCGAGATGGCGAAGACCGCCAAAGAGGCACTCGACCGCGCAGGCCTCGCGCCGGGCGACCTGGACGTTTTCGTACCCCACCAGGCGAATATGCGAATCACCGACGCCATGGCACGTACGCTCAAGCTCCCCGAGAGCGTCGCGATCGCCCGCGACATCGCCGAGCAGGGCAACACCTCGGCCGCGTCGATTCCGCTCGCACTCGAGCGGATGATCGCCGACGGAGAGGCCAAGAGCGGGCAGAGCGCCCTGTTCATCGCCTTCGGCGCGGGTCTGGTGTACGCCGCCCAAGTCGTCATCCTGCCCTGACCCACTGATTTCCATCCAAGGCACAAACCCGAAAGGACCGTTCATGGCCAGCACCGAAGAGATCCGCTCCGACCTCGCAGAGATCGTCAACGAGGTCGCCGGAGTACCGGCCGACGACGTCGCGCTCGACAAGTCGTTCACCGACGACCTCGACGTCGACTCCCTGTCGATGGTGGAGGTTGTCGTCGCCGCCGAGGAGAAGTTCAGCGTGACCATCCCCGACGACGACGTCAAGAACCTGAAGACCGTCGGCGACGCTGTCGCCTATATCGAGCGCGCCCAGGGCGCCTGACGACCCGTTCACCGTCCGATGCGGCGTAAGGAGACACGACCTACATGACTCGCACCAAAGTCGTCGTCACAGGGCTCGGTACGACGAACCCGCTCGGCGGTGACGTCGCGTCGACGTGGGACGCCATGCTCGCAGGGCGATCCGGCGTGCGCCGGGTGGAGGCCGATTGGGCCGACCAGATCCCAGTGAAGATCGCCGGCACCGCTGCGGTCGAGCCGACGGAAGTGCTCGAGCGGGTGAAGGCGCGTCGCCTCGATCGCTCGTCGCAGTTCGCGCTCGTCGCCGCGATGGAGGCGTGGGCCGACGCCGGCCTCGACCAGGACGCTCCCGACCCGGAGCGTACGGGCGTCGCCGTGCCGTCGGGCATCGGTGGTGTCCAGACGCTGCTCAGCAACTACGACGCGCTGAAGGAGAAGGGCTACCGCCGCGTCTCGCCCCTGGCGGTACCGATGCTGATGCCGAATGCGCCGGCGGCCAACATCAGCTTGTACGCCAATGCGAAGGGGCCGGTCCAGTGCCCGGTCTCGGCATGCGCATCCGGTAACGAGGGCATCGCGCTCGGCGTCGACCAGATCCGACTCGGCAGGGCCGACGTCGTCCTGGTCGGCGGCACCGAGGCGGCGATCCATCCGCTGCCGATGGCGGCGTTCGGCCAGATGATGGCACTCAGCAAGCGGGAGGGCGATCCGACGCTGGTGTCTCGGCCGTGGGACGTCGACCGCGACGGGTTCGTGCTCGGTGAAGGTGCAGGCGTACTCGTCATCGAGTCCGAGGAGCATGCGCGCGCTCGCGGCGCGCGCGTGTACGCCGAGGTGCTCGGTGCCGGCATCACCGATGATTCGCACGACATCGCGCAGCCCGACCCCGACGGTGCGGGGGGTTCGCGCGCTATGCGGGCTGCCTTGCGCGAGTCCGACATCGGCCCGGAGCAGATCAAGCACATCAACGCTCATGCGACGTCGACGCCGCTCGGTGACGTCGCCGAAGTGAAGATGGTCCACTCGGTACTGGGCAAGCACGCCGACGACCTCGTCGTGACGAGCACCAAGTCGATGAGCGGACATCTGCTCGGCGGAGCGGGGGCGCTCGAGTCGATCGCGACCGTACTCGCGATTCGTGATCGCAAAGCGCCGCCGACGATCAACCTCGATGATGTCGATCCCGAAGTCGACATCGACATCGCAACCTCGGCACGCGATCTGCCCGCTGGCGACTTCGCCGCGCTGAACAACTCGTTCGGCTTCGGCGGGGCCAACGTCGCAATCGCTTTCGCGACCGTGTGAAGCGCGCCGGGTCAGGCTCTGCGGGTCTGGCCCGGCACCACCGTGTGGGACGCCACATCGGCTGAACCCATACGTGAGCGCGCCGCACTTGGACCGCTCGGTGATAATGAGGGGGACCATCCGACGTACGAGCGGCGAAGGGGGCGCGTGTGAACCTCGATCCGGGATCCAACGACGGTGCACGCAATCGACTCCTCCTGAAGCTCCTCGGCGGGCTCGTGGTCACGGGAATCCTCATCGGCCTGGTCGTCGGCGTACTCGGCACGACCGTTCTGAAGTCGATGGGTTTGAAGGACCAACCCGCGCCATCGCCCGCACCGAGCGAGAAGACCACTGAGATCATCGACGGCGGCGACGAGTCCGACGAGCCGGAGCCCGACGATGACGAGGGCAACGAGACGGACGAGCCCGACGACTCAGAGACGACGAGCGCGCGACCGAAGTCAGTGCTTCGCGCGACACCCAACCCGGCCGAACCCGGCGAGGAGATCACTCTGTCGGGCAAGCTGGCGAAGGCACACAACGGCGTACTACAGGTTCAGCGACGCGAAGGCGGTACCTGGAGCGACTTCCCGGTCACGGCGAATCTGAACTCGAACGGCACGTTCTCGACGTACATCCTCACCAGTCGCACCGGCACCGCAGCGTTCCGACTCCTACACGAACCGACCGGGCGCAGCACCCCGATCGTCAAGATCACGATCGGCTGACTCCCGGCTAGCGAGACGTACGCCGCCGGCGCGCCCGCGCCGCGAAGGCGTCGAGCGCGGCAATGACCTCGGGGCTCTGCCACAGTCGATTGCGCGCACGGTGCTCGGACGCGGTCAACGCACCGACCTCGACCAGCTTCTCGATCGCACCTTGGGCAGCGACGTCGGAGATGTGTAGTTCACGACGTACGACTTCGTTGTTGATGACCGGGTGGTGCAGCACGAGGTCCACGACGCGCCAGACCGACGCGTCACGTCGCGCGCGAAGCCGATCCGACCAAGCGGCCCGAATCTCGTCGAGCGACTCGACCAGTTCCCGCCCATTGTCGATTGCCGCCAACGACGCTCGCACGACCTCGCCGACGATCGGCGCCGGATCACCGGCCCGATACTCGGTCAGGGCTCGGAAGTACGCGTCAGTGTCGGTCAGCAGGCCGGCGGAGACCGGGATGGTCGCGCGCTCTGTAACGCCCTTGCTCCGCAACATGGCCTGCAGTAGTGCGCGTCCGGTACGGCCGTTGCCGTCGGTGAACGGATGGATGGTTTCGAACTGCGCGTGCGCAAGAGCAGCGTGTGCGAGGGCGGGAACGTCGTCGCGACCGATGAAGTCGACAAGATCAGTGATGGCCGCGACGACCCGGCTTTGGTGGGGCGGAACGAAGTCGGCCAGGTGAGGGCCGGCGCCAGTGCCGCCGATCCAGACCTGCTGCGCTCGCCAGCGGCCCGCATGCGCGGGGTCCGAGTCATCGAGGAGAGTCCGGTGCATCCGCAGGATCGAGTCACCGTCGAGCCGATCCGCCATAGCGACGGCCGCACGCATCACGGACACATTTCGCGCTACCAGGCGCGCGTTGCCACTCGCCCGCTCCCCTAGCTCGGCCATTGCCAGCTGGCGGGCTCCAACCGTTATCTGCTCGATCTGTGATGAGGACGATGACTCGCTACGCAGCAGAATCGAGGCCATCGGCCCGATCTCGGAACCGGTCCCGTCGCGATCGAGCTTCGCACTGACGTACGCGTCGAACCTCGCTATCGCGACGCGAGCATCCTCGGCCTCGGCCAGCAAAGACGCGGGCAATGCCACCTGCACCTTGCTCAGCCGCGGCACCACCGCAGCGTCGTACGGGCCAAGGTGTGCGTTGCGTTGCGTACGCGACAAGGTGGCGCGCTCATCGAGTCGCCACGGATGGCGCTCGTAGCCGATTTCTGGCCAGCCGGTGCTGCGATCCTTTGCCACAGAGCCAGGCTACCAAAGGCTAGCCATTGATCCTTCGGTAAGCGAGCGGCAGCACGAAGGCTTGACCGCCGTCAGCCGACCTGGTGTAGCCACCGGACCGGGGCACCCTCGCCCGCATGACGGAAGGGCTCCAACTCGTCGTCCCAGGCGCGACCGAGCAGCTTGTCGAGTTCGAGCTCGAGAGTCGACTCGCCGAGCGAGGCACGCACCATGGCGGCTTTGAGGCGGTCCTCCGGGATCATCATGTCGCCGTGCATACCGGTGACCGCATGGAACACCCCGAGGCTCGGCGTGTACGAGTAGCGGGCGCCCTCTGAGCCACCGACACCGTCCTCGGTCACCTCGAACCGCACCTGCTGCCACCCGCGCAGGGCAGACGCGATCTTCGCGGCCGAGCCCGAGCTCCCTTGCCAGGACAGCTCGCAGCGGTACGTACCTTGCTCCGCCGGTTGTGGGGTCCAATCCGGGTTCGGGGGTACGCCGAGTACGCCAGCGACGGCCCACTCGACATGCGGGCACAACGCTGACGTCGCGGAATGGACGTACAAGACGCCTCTCGTTGTGGACACCGTTGCCTCCTTGTAGACGACGATCGCCTTCCCCAGCGTCTTCGTCACCCGGAGTCTCGGGTCCGCGACCATTGTGCACTACCCAACACGAGTTGACCAAGCAGCCCGGCCGTATCGGCCTGCGTGGCATGATCGGACACGGGCTAGACGACCGAGGAGGACCGTATGCACGTCGCCATCGCCGGAGGACACGGCCAGATCGCGCTGCACCTGGAACGTGAGCTCGCCGCGGCAGGCCACACGTCCACGGCAATCATCCGCAACCCCGATCACGCCGACGACGTACGCGCCGCCGGGGCGGAGCCGGTCGTACTCGACCTCGAGAAGGCGACTGCAACCGAGCTCGCCGAGGCGATCAACGGTGCGGACGCCGTCGTGTTCGCCGCGGGCGCCGGACCGGGCAGCGGAAGCGACCGCAAGGCGACGATGGACCGTGACGGCGCACTGCTGCTGATCGCCGCCGCCCAGCTCACCGCGACGATGCGCTACGTGATGATCTCGGCGATGAACGCGGACGCAGGCGACCCCGACTCCGACGACGTGTTCCAGGTCTACCTCGCCGCCAAGGGTGCCGCCGATGCCGCGTTGAGAGAGAGCGAACTGGACTGGACGGTTGTGCGTCCCGGTCGTCTCACCAACGATCCGGCCACCGGCAGGGTCAAACTTGCCGACTCCGTTTCGCCCGGTGAGGTCACGCGAGCTGACGTCGCTCGCGTGATCGCCCGTACGCTCGTCGAGTCGGGCACGATCGGCACGACCTTCGAGGTCGTCGGCGGTGAGACACCGATCGAGGATGCCGTGCGAGCGGTCGGCTAGCCCTCGTGCCCTAGGGTTCGACCGGCGCGGCGTCCTGATCGGGCGTCGGGTCGTCGGGCGGCGACTCCTCCTCCGCAGCTTCGCCGTCTTTGGCCGCTCCGTCATCAGTCGGCTCCGCTTCGAGCTCGATCGTCTCGTTCAGGTAGCGCAGCATCTCGGCGACGACGGCGACGACGGGTACGGCGAGAAATGCGCCGACGATGCCGAACAACGTGCTGCCGAGGGCGACCGAGAGCAGGATGACGCCCGCATGCAGCCGCATGCTTCGGCCCTGCAGCCACGGCGACAAGATGTTGCCCTCGAGCTGCTGCACGCCGAGCACGATCGCGAGCACGATCAGAGCACCGCCGATCCCGTTCGAGACCAGCGCGATCAGTACGGCCAGTGCTCCGAAGACGAACGCTCCGACGATCGGGATGAAACCGCCGAAGAAGGTCATGATCGCGAGCGGGACGGCGAGCGGAACTCCGACCAGGACCAACCCGATGCCGATGAAGACCGCGTCGACGAAGCTCACGATGGCCTGCGTACGGATGAAGCCGCCGAGCGTCCACCAGCAGCGCAGCAGGACGATGTCGATGTGACCGCCGGCCTTGTCGCCTGCGACTCGGCGTAGCCAGGGCAGGAACTTCGAGCCGTCCTTGACGAAGAAGAACGTCAACACCAGAACGAGCGCGGCGCCGACGATGAAGTTCGTGACCGCGCCGACTCCGGTCAGCGCACCGGACGCGATGGTGCTGGCGCTCTGGGTCAGTTGATCTTGCGCGGCCGAGATCGCCGTACTGATCTGCTCATCGGAGACCTTGAGCGGGCCGTCGATCAACCAGTCCTCGACCTTGGTCAGGCCTTGGCTCGCATCCTTTGCGATGTCGCCGACCTGATCGGCCACCGACGGCGCAATCGCCCAGAGCACTCCCCCGACGATCGCGAATCCGCCCAGGATGACGGTCATTGCGGCGAGCGCGGCCGGGAACTTCGCCTTGTCTCGCAGGAGCCTGGCCGGCGGTGCGAGCACCGTTGTGACGATCAGCGCGATCGCGACGGGCAGCACGATCGTCCAGAGCCGCCCAATGAGCCACACCAGCAGGTACGCGGCGATCGCGATGAGGATCCAACGCATGCTCCATCGGGCGAGCCACGAGATGCCCCGCCCGATCACGGTCTCGCGTTGACCGAAGCGGCCTTCGAACTGCTGCGTCATCTACCCGGCTCTCCCTGAGCATGGTCGGAGGTGTCCGGGCACAGTATGCCGTGCTCAGGTCTCCCGGTACGCGCGCGACGCGGCACTGATCCGCAGCATGATGTCGCGGACCTTGGCGAGCTCGTCGGCACCGACCGACGAAGCGACGGCGTTGGCCCACGCATGTTGGTCCCTGGCCAGTTTGCCGAGCGTACGACGACCGTCGTCGGTCGGCTCGACGAGTTTGGCGCGTTTGTGACGTGGGTTGTCGACGTATTGCGCCCAACCCTGCTCGACCAGGCGATCGGCGACGCGCTGGACGCTCTGGCGAGCGAGACCGAGCCCGACTCGACGCGCGATCTCTGCGACCGGGAGCGGCTCGTCGAGGGTCGCACCGAGCACCTGCCACCACGCCGGAGTCAAACCGGCGGGTTTCGCGATGTCCTCCGCGGCGGCGAGGAACTCACCGTTCAGCTCGAAGACCGGCAGCACGAGCTCGGTCAGCGCATCGCCGGCAGGCGTACGACTCACTCGGCGGCACCGATGAGTTGGTCGAAGTACCTGCGCGCTCCGGTGGTGTAGAGGCCGTACCAAGCGTCGATGATCTCTGCTGGAAACAGCTCGAGACGTACGAAGATCGCCCGGGCGAAGTCGACCGGGAAGACCGCCGGCGCGGTGATCAACGCACCGTCGGTGACGACCTTCTCTTCGACGTACCGGCTCGCACCTTCGTACCCATCTACCCCGTCGAGGAAGTCGGCTGCGTTGCTGGTGTGCGCGCGCCCATTGAGCAGGCCGCTTCGAGCCAAGCCGAGCGTCGCACCACAGATCGCCGCAACCGGCGTACCTGCCTCGAGGAGCCGACCCGCGAGACCGAGCGCAGCGTCGTGACCCTCGCCCCAAGTGTCGGCGCCCGGCAGGATCAGCATCGCGATGTCGGCCTCGTCGAGCGCGTCGATCGTCGTATCTGGCCGGACCTTCAGGCCGCCCTTCGTCGTGACCGTCTCGGCATCGCCCTCGCAGGCAGTGACCAGCTGGAACCTTCCGGGCATCTCCTCTTCGGCCATCGCCAGACCGGCGGTCACGTACGAGTACTCCCAGTCGGCCATCGTCTCGGTCAGGTACAGCACAACGTTCTGCATCGCTCACTCCTTTGACAGTGTGCTGTCATACTACTGAATGACAGCACACTGTCAAAGTGACCTCGTCAGGCGGCGCTGAACGACCCCGTGTCGACCTTCACGTCGGCGCCCTTGGCGCTGTCCGGAGCCCTGAAGCCACCGCAGCCGGCGCGACGGCCGACCTTGTGCAGACCCTTGCGGTCACCACCGCCCCACTTCGCCTTGCGGTGCCGGGTGTAGCGGTACATGAGCTGCTTCTTCGACGGTACGTGCCACAGACCCATCGCATGGCCGAGCTCGTGCATCAACAGCTGACCGCGAGTGCCGTACTTACCGTTGGCGCCGAAGCCCTTCGGGTAGTTGTATCGGTACTTCCCGTTGACGATCACGAAGCCGGTGCGCATCTCGCCATAGCGCGCGCCGCGACGGTGCCACCACTGGCCGCCGCCCCAGGCAGCGTTGCCGGAGAAGTTGCGCTTCTTCGGGGTCGTCCAGGCGATCACCAGGTCGGTCTTGCCGCGGTACTTGTTCGCGCCGTTCTTGGGTACGACCTTCGTTCGGCCGAGGTACTTGAACTTCAGGCCGCTGGCCCCGTGTACGCGCTTGATCGCCTTACGTACGTCCTTGATCGCGCCCTTACGCGGCGACTTACGCGGGTTGATCTTGTAATGGATCGTGCGACACGGGTTCCATCGCGCAATGTACTTGTAGCCGAAGTGCTTCGACATGAACGCGTACTTTCGGCTTCGTTCTGCATCGCTCGGCGCGCTGGCGTCGTCGGCGTTCGAGGCGACGAGGGTCGCACCAGACAACGCCAGCGCCAATGGCACGGCGACAGCGATGCGACGGATTCTGCCCTTCATTCAGTCCACCTTCTGGTCTGAGACATAGCGGGCCGATCGTACTGACCGGAGGGGTCGGCCCGATCATGCCCGTAGCGCGAGATACGGCGACAGCGCGAGCAGAGTCGCGACGAGTGCGATCTTCAGGGTGCGGGTGGGAAGCTTGCGGGCGAGGCGCCAGCCGACGAGGACTCCGGCGAGCTCGGGTATACCGATCAGTGCCGCCAGCGCCCAGTCGATCGAGCCGTTCGTCGCGTACGCGACCGTGCCCGTACTCGCGATGACGATCGACTGCGCCTGAGCGGCAGCGAGCGACTCGAGCAGCGGCACACCGAGCACGACCAGCAGAGGAACTGTCAGCATCGGACCCCCGATGCCGACGATCCCAGCCAGGACGGCGACCCCCACGCCAAGGATTGCGACGACGTACGTCGACGGATGACGATGCGGCACGTGCGCATGTCGTTGATCGCGGTAGACGACCAGCCCGGCGACTCCGGCGACGATGACGCCGAGCACGACACCGAACGTGCGCTCCGAGACGTGTGCGTTGATCAGTACGCCGACCGGCGTACCGACCAAGGCGGTTCCGGCCAGCGTCCAGGCAGTACGCCGAGTGTCCGGGTCGCGAAGCTGCCCCGATCGGGTGAAGGCGGCCGTCGCGACGACACCGGTCGCGATGTGCGTGACGATCGAGGTGCCTGCGACCTCGGCGGGCGACAACCCTGTCAGCGCGAAGAGTCCGATCGTCGGCAGTACGCCGCCCGGGCCGACTGCCGTGATGCCGACCCCTCCGACGAACCCGATCACGGCCAGCAGAATCAATACCACCGTCCGAACGTACGCGAGGCGCTGATAGGAATGGGACGGTGCCTGCGAAGGAAGCAACCATGTCGCGATCGGTGCTCGTCGTCGTCAACGACGAGGGAAGCCCGCTCCGTCGGTTCGAGCCCTGGCTGACCGAACTCGGAGGGCACGTCACCTTCGTGAGCGGCGCCGAGGTGCCGGCCACCACCGACGGGTACGACGGGATCATCCTGCTCGGCGGCAGCTTCATGCCCGATGACTATGAGCGGGCGCCGTGGCTCCATCGCGAACGCGCGTTGACGGCGAACGCAGTCGAAACAGGTACGCCGCTCCTGGGCATCTGCCTGGGCGCGCAGCTCCTCGCCCAGGTCTCCGGCGGCGTGGTGAAGGCATCGTTCGGCGCCCCGGAATGGGGCTCAACGGCCATCAAGATCCTTCCCGCAGCAGCACAGGACCCGATCTTCGCCGGACTACCGGAGACCATCGCGATGATCGAGCATCACCGCGATCGCATCACCGAGCTACCACCTGACGCCGTGCATCTCGCGTCCTCAGAGGCGTGCCCGATCCAGGCGTTCCGGGTCGGCCCCGCCGCATGGGGTGTCCAGTTCCACCCCGAGCAGTACGCCGCGCGCGTACGCACCTGGGACTCGACTCGCCTTGCCAGTGAGGGCATCGACCTCGAAGAGCTCGCCGAAACGGCGGCCGCGAACGAGCCGGAGGCCGAGAAGGCCGCCTGGGCATTGCTCTCCGCATGGGTCGCTGTGCTCTAGTGCAGGGCGTTAGCGGTTCATCCGCAACAGTTGGACGCCTGCGGCGATACTGTGGTGACGCCCTCAAGATCGGGCTGCGCGTCGGCGAGTACGACGTAGTTCTCCCAGGACTGGCCGTCGGGGCCAGTGACCCAGTGCTTCGACTGACGCGCGTAGCAACACTCGACGTCGCCTTCGGTGCGTAGCGACAGGCCGGCAGCCTCCAGACGGTCTGCTTCGGAGACGATCTCGTCCATCGACTCGCGTTCGATGCCGAGGTGGTTCAGGGTCGCCGTCTCCCCGCCCTCGAAGAGCACGAGCTTGAGCGGCGGCTCGGCGATCGCGAAGTTCGCGTACCCGGGCCGGCGCTTGGCGGGCTCCGTACCGAACAGGACCGAGTAGAACTCGATCGCCTTGTCGATGTCGTCGACGTTGAGAGCGAGCTGCAAGCGGGACATGGGTCATCTCCTTGGGTTGAGGTACAAGTACTGACGTTCGGGCTAGGCGCAGCAGTTGACCTGGGCTGCGGGACGGGCCGATTGCACGGGGCCACACCGGAATGCACATTGGGCGCGACGGATCAGGCCGCTCACCCGCGTCCGGACGGGGTCCTCACGCGCCCCCGAGATCACGTGCCGACTACGCACGCTTCGACGAAGCTCCTGCTCTCGTATGCGGGATAGGTCTTCCAGAATTCGGTAGGGCAACATCACAAACCATCCAAGTTTTTCGACATTCATAGAATAAGTGGTTTTTGATATATGTCAAACAACTTGGCAGACTGAGAGAGTGCCGAAGCCGCTCCCGCTCCTCACCGACGCCGGCCCGGTGTGCTGCGCCCCCTTGGGATCGTCCGACTCACGACTGACCATCGAAGCGGCGACCGAGGTCGCCGTTCGGCTCAAGGCGCTCGCCGACCCGGTGCGGTTGCGTCTGGTCGACCACCTGGCCGCACGACCTGGCCTCGAAGACAGCGCAAGCAGTCTTTCGGCGGTCGTCGGGCTCGCCGACTCGACAACGAACCACCATCTCAAGCAACTGCTCAACGCCGGCGTGGTCAGCAAGCGTCGCGACGGCATGAACGTGCACTACCGCCTCACGCCCGCATCACTGAGCGCGATCGCCGGCGTCCTGAACGCCACCTGCTGCTAGCAGGAAACGATCGCGAACATCGCCTCGCAGTCCGACGATGGCCGAAGCACCGGCGGCGTACGCGACGAGTGGGGGCACGACGTACGCGGCGTCGGCGGCGACCCCGCGCAGTGTGTTGGATGCGAAGGAACGCTGGAACTCGAGCCCGAGGTAGACCAGACCTGGGTGCGTTGCAGAGATTCCACCGGCATGGAGTGGCAGTCCGTTCTCGTCGAGCGCTCCCAGGTCGCGAAGGTATCCGAGGCTCGGTCGATAACCGGTCGCGAGGATGACGGTGTCGACCTGCTCAGGCGTGCCGTCCGACCAGACAACGCCGTCGTCTTCAAACCGCTGGAACATCGCCCGTCGTTGCAGCACTCCCGAGGCGTACGCGGCGCCGTACACACCGTCGTCGGACACCAGTGGGCCGGGTACGAGTCGGGCGAGCCACTCGGGCGGCAATTGGTCGAAGCCGGTGGTTTCGGTCCAGTAATGGACATCCTTCCCCGCATGGACCTGCGGTAGAAACCGAACTGGCTCGAGGGTCGCGAGCGTGACGTCGGCGTACTCGATCAGCTCGTGCGCAACCTGGACTGCCGAGTTGCCGCCGCCCACCACGAGAACACGCCGCCCGGCGTACTTCGTCGGCTCACGATATGCGGCGACGTGCAGCACCTCGCCGGCAAATCGCTCGCGCCCCGGAATCGGCGGCTCGTACGGGTTCGAGAACGAACCCGACGCGGCCACGATGCCGCTGGCCGACAGTGCGTCCCCGTGCGCAGGGTGTACGACGAACCCGGGACCATCCGACTCAACGCGCTCGACTCGCGTACCGGTACGAATCTCGAGGTCGAGCGATGCTGCGTACCGCTCCAGATAGGTGACAACCTCGTCGCGATGGGGGTAATGCTCAGGGTCTCCGGGGAACGCGACTCCGTCGAGCGCGCTGTACTGCGCAGGCGAGAAGACAGTAAGGCTGTCGTAGTAATCGGGCCAGGAGCCGACCGGTCGGGCACCAGCCTCGAGAACGAGGGGCTGCATACCGGCGGCGCGAACCTGGCGGGCTGCGGCGAGGCCGGACTGGCCGCCGCCGACGATGACGATGGGTGCATTCATGAATCGAAACATATCGTCATTTCGTAATATGATCAAATGACGATCCGAGCTACCATGAACCCATGACGGAGACCGGAGTCGAGCTGGCGGAGTCGACCAACGACTTCCTGAAGGCACTCGCGAGCCCCGCGCGTCAGCAGGTGATGTTCCTGTTCGCAGGCGGTGCGGAACTGTCGGTCGGCGATGTCGCAGATCGAGCCGGAATCGGTCAGTCGACAGCGTCGCAACAACTTGCGATGCTTCGACGCGGACATATCCTCACCTCGCGACGCGAGGGCAAGACTGTCTACTATCGCGCCGACGCGCAGGGCACTGCCGCCGTACTCAACAACCTGCAGGCCTACCTGCAGTCGTGCTGCTGAGCAGTTAGGTCCGGGCGCTGAGCACCGCAGCCAGTGCGTCGAGGCGCTCCGGTACGAGCGAGTAGAACGCCCATACACCGCGCTGTTTCCGGTCGAGCAAGCCAGCGCTGACGAGCACCTTGAGATGGTGCGAAACCGTCGGCTGACTCAGGCCCACCGGCTCGTTCAAATCGCAGGCACAGGCCTCGCCGCCCTCGTGTGAGGCAATGATCGACAGCAGTCGCAGCCGTGCCGGATCGGCAACGGCCTTGAACGTACGCGCGAGGTCGACGGCCTCGTCAGCGGCAATCGGAGTTGCCGTGAGGGACGTCGCGCACGCGTCCGCCGCACTGGAGATCTCGATGTCGATCGCAGCCATTGGGCCAGTATGCACCATCATATTGACAGTCGTCGATGTCTCCGCGATCCTGAACACATCGATGTTCATCAATCTCGTGAGGACCGCTGCCGATGACCGACGCCGTGGACGCTGAACGTCCGCAGACCGACGTCCTTGCACGCCTTTCCCGTCTCGACCGACTTCTGCCCGTCTGGATCATCGCTGCAATGGCGCTCGGGCTGGTGCTCGGCAGCGCCGTCCCAAGCCTCGACGATGCGTTGAACGCGATCACGATCGGCTCGGTCAGTCTGCCGATCGCGATCGGGCTGCTGTTGATGATGTATCCAGTGCTGGCAAAGGTTCGCTACTGCGAGACAGCACGTGTAACCGGCGACCGTCGGCTGCTCGTCGCATCGTTGGTGTTGAACTGGCTGGTCGGGCCTGCACTGATGTTTTCGCTCGCATGGCTACTCTTACCCGACCTGCCCGAGTACCGCACCGGTCTGGTGATCGTCGGCCTCGCGCGGTGCATTGCGATGGTATTGATCTGGAACGACCTGGCGTGTGGTGACCGCGAAGCCGCGGCAGTACTGGTGGCGATCAACTCGGTCTTCCAGATCGTTGCGTTCGCCGCACTCGGGTGGTTCTACCTGCAGGTCCTGCCGGATTGGCTCGGGCTCTCCACGACCAGCGTCGACTTCTCCATGGGCGCGATCGGCCTCAGCGTGGTGGTGTTCCTTGGCATCCCGTTGCTCGCCGGCTACCTCACCCGCACGATCGGTGAACGCAGCCGCAGTCGTGAGTGGTACGAAGACCGATTCCTGCCACGGATCGGCCCAGTAGCGTTGTATGGCCTGCTATTCACCATCGTCATGCTGTTCGCACTGCAAGGTGACGCCATCACCCATCAGCCCCTCGACGTCGTACGCATCGCACTGCCGCTGCTGGCGTACTTCGTCGTGATGTTCGCCGGGTCGTGGGCACTAGGCGCCCGGCTGCGGCTCGGCTACGAGAAGACGACGACCCTGGCGTTCACGGCAGCCGGAAACAACTTCGAGCTGGCCATCGCAGTCGCCATCGGCACCTTCGGCGTCACCTCGGGCGAGGCGCTTGCCGGAGTCGTCGGTCCGCTCATCGAAGTGCCCGTCCTGGTCGCACTCGTCTACGTCGCGCTGTGGTTGCGCAACCGCGACACCTCCATGACCACAATGGAGAGGATCAATCGTGTCCATGACGCCTGAAGTCCTGTTCATCTGCGTCCACAACGCCGGTCGCTCCCAGATGGCTGCCGCGCTGCTCGACCACCACGCACACGGACGAGTCCACGTACGGTCGGCCGGCTCGCAGCCCGCCAACGAGCTCAACCCCGCCGTCGTCGAAGCGATGTCGGAATGGGCGTCGACATCTCCAAGGAGTTCCCGAAACCTCTCACCGATGAACTGGTACGTGAAGCCGACGTCGTCATCACCATGGGCTGCGGCGACGCGTGCCCCATCTACCCCGGCAAGAAGTACCTCGACTGGCAGTTGGACGACCCAGCGGAAAAGTCCATCGATGACGTCCGCTCGATCCGCGATGAGATCGAAATACGCGTCCAGCACCTCATTGAAGAACTGACAGCCGCGCCGTAGGCGAAGCGTCCCACCTACTCGATCGAAACGAGGCCCGGGCTCGTGACTACTTGCCCTTGAACGCGTCCTTCACCTTGTCGGCCGCCTGCTTGAGGTTGCCCTTGGCTTGCTCGGCCTTGCCCTCGGCCTGCCATTGCTCGTTGCCGGTGACGTCACCGGCCTTCTCCTTGGCCTGCCCCTTGAGTTCTTCGGCCTTGTGCTCTGCCTTGTCGCGCTTGTCGTCAGACATGTCAATCCTTGAAGGGTCCCGAGTTCGTAACCCTCACGTTGTTTGTGCGACCAGTCGGCCGTCACACCCGGATACCGTCAACGGTAACCCCGTTGGGTCGTTCGGACACGGTCTCGCGCGTCCGACCTCGCTGCGACCGGGACTCGACGGCGGATCCTCGAGTCAGGACGTCGCTTCGCCTGCCGGACACAGGACAGTCACCAGCTCGCCGATCCCGTCCAAGAGCGTGGTGATACCCCGGCTTCGTGCCGCGGTCCGGGTGTATGCCAGTTGGATGTCCAGGCCCCAGGTGGGTAAGGAGAGTGGCAACTGGCTCAAGCGCCCGGCCACCAGGCTCTGCGCGACAGCGAACTCGGGCATGACCGCAACGAGGTCGCTGCTGGCAATCGTGTCCAGGGCCGCAGCGGGTAGGCCGGTCAGCTGCACAGGCTGGGTACGAGGCGGGTCGGCGTGGCCGAACATGTGGGCGAGCGCTTCTGCCTCGGCGGCCCATCGATACACGACGACCGCAGTGTCACGCAAATCGTCGACCGTGATCGAGCGCTGCTCGCTCAACGGATGATCCGGTCGGCATACCAGGACCATTTCTGACCGGCAGACGTTCACCGATTCGAGCCGCGCAGGCAGAACGGTGTTGATGGTCAAGGCAACGTCGACGGTCCCGTCCAATAGGAAACCGAGCGCCTCGACACTGTGCGCGACCCGGCAATGCGCCGTGATCGACGCCCGACTCAGCACGTCAAGGACCGGCGCAAAGGCGACGGCCGCGAGGCTCGCCGGCGCGGCAACGATCACGCGATCGTGCATCGGCGCAGCTACCGAGTGATGCGCTTCCTGCAACGTAGTCAGGCACCTGCGAGCGTACGGAACGAGCCGCTCGCCGGCCGCGGTCAGGGTCGATCCTCGGGTACTCCGGGTGAACAGACCGGTTCCGAACTTGCGCTCCAACGCGGTCATGCGGGCAGAGATCGAAGGTGTTGCCTGTCGCAGCTCGGCCGCGGCCGCACCCATACTCCCGCAGCGAGCGACCGCAAGGAAAGCGATGAGATCCGCCGTCTCCACACGCTCGTCGGTGCTGGGCTCGATGGTCACAGGCGCAGCCTAACGCGCGATGGAGCCAACGAGGGTCTACCGCCGCACACCGATCCTCACGAGACTGGCGTGGTCCACCAGCAATCACAGGAGTGACAAAACATGCACATCCACAGCCGCGTCACCAGATGCCTGGCCGTGCTGGCAGGTGCAACATTCATAGCAGCGACTTCCGCCTGTTCCGCAGTCGTCACCGAGGATGACGAGAGCGCAGCCTCTGCCTCCGGATTGCCGGACGAGATCGCTCAGCGAGGCAAGATGGTCATCGCCACGGGCGCCTCAACCGTGCCGACACACTTCCTACGCGACGGCAAGCTCGTCGGGTTCAACGTCGACATCGCCGACGAGCTGTCCGAACGTCTCGATGTCGAGGTCGAGCTCGAGCAAGTTCCCTTCGACAGCGTGCTGGCCGGAATCGCGTCGAAACGGTTCGACACCTCGCTCTACAACTTCAGTGACAGCGCGGACCGGCGCGAGGTGGTCGATTTCGTCGACTACGCGGCCTCAGGTTCAGTCGTGGTGGTGCGCAAGGGTGAGGCCGGTGACATCGGTCCCGACCCCCAAACTCTTTGCGGGCACTCGGTCGCCGTCACCGCCGGAGGGTACGAATACCAAGCGCTGTCGGAGTACAACCCCAAGTGTGAGGCGGCCGGTAACGACCCGATCGCCATGCAGACGTTCGACAGCGACTCGACCCAACAACAGGCGCTGCTCAGCGGTCGCGCCGACGCCTTGGTCGACGGCCTGACCGCGACGCCCTACATGGTGGCTCACAACAGCGACAAGTTCGAGCTGCTCGGCAAACTTCCGATCGCCGGTGACCCGCTCGGTATGCCTGTCGCGAAGGGCCAGGAGGACCTGGTCAATGTATTGAAGGCGACCTGGGAAGACATGCTCGCCGACGGCACGTACGAAAAGATCGCCGCGCGGTGGGACGAGGAAGCGCTCATTCCGACCGAGATCACGGTGAACGACGGCAACGGGCTGGGCGAATCGTGAGCGTTCCTTCTCGGACCGTAGATCTGTCCGACACCTCGAGCCCGGGTTCCGAAGGCCCTGGCGGTGCACTCGACATCGCTCGTCGACGGCACGTCGGCCGATGGGTGGTCGGAGCGATCGTCCTTGTCTTCGCCGCCGATCTGGTGTTCTCTGCTGCGACCAATCCGAACTTGCCGTGGGATACGGCGGCTGACTACTGCTTCGACGGGCGGATCATCCGCGGACTCGGAGTGACCCTCGCGATGACAGTCATCGCGACTCTGCTCGGAACGCTGCTCGCTCTGGTGCTCGCGACGATGACGCTGTCGCGCAACCCCGTGCTCGTTGCCGTCGCTCGGCTCTACATCACGGTCTTCCGTTCAGTGCCGACCGTGGTGCAGATGCTGTTCTGGTACTACCTGGCCGCCGTCCTGCCGACACTGTCCATCGGGATGCCCTTCGGTCCGGACCTCGTCTCGTTCTATACCAACGAACTGATCACCAAGTTCGTCGCAGCGATGCTCGGTCTGGCTCTCGGTGAGGCTGCGTTCCTCGCGGAGTACTTCCGGGCAGGCTACTCGGCCGTGCCCCGCGGCCAGATCGAGGCTGCGCAGGCGTGCGGTTTGACGCCGATGCGCACCTTTCGACGCGTCGTTCTGCCGCAGGCTACGCGGATCGTCCTGCCGTCCTACGGAAACCAGATCATCATCACGCTCAAGAACACATCCGTCCTGTTCGTCATCGGCGCCGGCGACATGATGACCGAAGCGCAACTGATCTACTCCCAGAACTTCCAGCAGATCGCCCTCCTCATGGTCGTCATCACGTGGTACCTCATCGTCGTCACGCTACTGACGTTCGGCCAACGTCGGCTGGAGGCCCGCTACTCCCGCGGGTACGCCACGCCGACGTCAGCGACCGCGCGAGGGCACGCCGTTCGATCCGACACCGCTGCGGAGGAGTCCCGATGAGTGAGAACCCGGACATGGTCGTCCGAGCCGTCGGCGTCCACAAGACGTTCGCGGGAGGGGTCCAGGCGTTACGAGGCGTCGACTTCGACGTCCGCCGCGGTGCTGTCGCGTGCATCCTTGGACCGTCGGGGTCCGGTAAGAGCACGCTACTGCGCTGCATCAACCGGCTCGAGTCACCGACTCGCGGGCACATCGAGGTCGACGGTAAGCCAATGGGATTCGCCCGCCGCGACGGGCGTCCGCGCGAGATCGGCGGCCGCCAGCTCGCCATTCAGCGACGCAGTACGGGAATGGTGTTCCAACAATTCCACCTCTGGCAGCACATGACCGTGGCCGAGAACGTCATGGAGGCACAGCTCGGCTGTGGCACCGACAAGGCCGCCGCTCGAAAGCGCGCCCTCGAGTTACTCGACCGGGTCGGGCTGGCCGACAAGGAGGGCGCCTACCCCGGCCACATCTCAGGAGGCCAACAGCAGCGCGTGGCAATCGCCCGTGCGCTGTCCACCAGCCCTCGGGTCATTCTGTTCGACGAGCCGACGTCCGCCCTCGACCCGGAGCTGGTGGGTGAGGTCCTCACCGTGATGCGCTCCTTGGCTGAGGACGGCGTGACCATGATCGTGGTCACGCACGAGATCGACTTCGCTGCCGACGTCGCCACCGACGTGCACTTCATGGCCGACGGCATTTTGTGCGAGAGCGGACCGCCGAGCCAGATTCTCCATGAGCCGAAGCACGAAAGAACCGCAGCCTTCCTCGCGCAGGTCGACCGTTCGGGCCCCTCAACCTCCTCTGCAGCTGAAAGGACACAACCATGACCGCTCCCAGCCTGGAGAGGTGGACGATCGAGGATTCTCGGGCCCGCCTCTGCAAGCGATGGTCCGTGTACGGCCCAGACGTCATTGACTGCACGGTGGCCGAGATGGACTTCGCGATCGCGCCGCCGGTGCTGGAAGCGATCCGCAGCACCGTCGAACGCCAGTCGTTCGGCTATCCACAGCCCGATGACGTCAGCGACCTCCCGGGGGTCGCGGCCGAATGGCTGTCGGACACAGGTCTCCACGTTCGTCCCGAGCAGGTGCGTTTGATGGGTGACGTCATCAAAAGCATGGTGTTGGCGCTGCGTCACCTGAGCGCACCGGACACCCCCGTCGCCTTGATCACGCCGACCTACAGCCGGTTTCACGACGCAGTCGCCGCAGCCGGGCGTACGCCCGTCGAGGTACCGATGCAGCGAGGAGCCACGGCATACCGGATCGACCTTGACCTTCTCGGCCGCGCTCTGCACGACGGCGCCGGGGTCGTCCTGCTCTGCAACCCGAGCAATCCGACCGGTCGGGCGTACACGCGAAACGAACTCGTCGCTCTAGCAGAGCTTGTCGACCGGCATGGCGCCGCACTGATCAGCGACGAAATCCACGCACCGTTACATTTCGAGGAGTTCACGCCGTACGCAAGCGTCGACGAGGTCGCGGCCGGACACTCCCTCACGTTGACCAGCGCGACCAAGGCGTGGAATATCCCCGGGCTGCGGTGCAGTATGGCGGTGTTGACCGACCCGCGCCACCTGGAGTCCTGGGATCTCCTCCCCCGTGCTGCCAAAGGAGGTATCTCGCCGCTCGGCGTGCAGGCCACGATCGCCGCCCTGCGTGATGGCCAGGAGTGGCTGGACCAGATCCGAACGATTCTTGACGTCAACCGTCGCCTGATCGTCGACGCCTTCGACTCGGCGGGCCTGCCCGGGCTCGTCCACCTTCCGCAGGCGACCTACCTTGCATGGATCGACCTCAATCGCCTCGGCTTATCGGACCCCACGTCACTACTGCGCGAAGATGCCAAGGTAGCCACGACCCCGGGCGTCGAGCACGGCGCCGGTGGCGAGGGTTTCGTCCGATTCAATTTCGCCAGCCCCACCGAGCTCATCGATGAGGCCATTCAGAAGGTGATCCACACCGTGAAGCGCTATTCGACAACGAGCGCACATCTACCCGACCATGATTGACAGCCACGCCGGCGGCCTCGATGCGCCAGCCTGGGTTGAACGCTGGGACCGTCAGCAGAGTCGATACGTCCCCAACCGAGACTCGACCATACGGCTGATGTTCGACCTCGTCGATGACCTCGAAGCCACACCGGGACAGCTCGTCGACTTGGGATGCGGGCCAGGGACACTATTGAATCGGGCCCGGCAACGGTGGCCCCACGCGCAACTGGCCGGGATCGACCTCGACCCGGTCCTCTTACGACTCGCAAGAAGCACACTCGGCGGCACGGCGCAGCTGATCGAGAGCGACCTACGCCGTGCCAACGACGTCGACCTCGCGCCGGCGTCCGTCGACACTGTCGTCTCGATGACTGCCCTGCATTGGCTCTCCGAGGAGGACCTCCCGCAGTTGTCCCAATGGCTTGCTGCCGTTGTACGGCGTGGCGGGGTCTTCGTCGACTACGACACGATGGAGCTCGCCCCGACAGTGCCGCGGCTAAAACAGGCAGCACATGCCCTCCGGGCGCGGCTGCGAGACGACGCACTCGACGAGCCCGACTCCGAAAGCTGGGATCAGTGGTGGAACGCGCTGCGCCTCGAGCCAGCGCTGGCAGCCGAGTTCGCAGAGCGTACGCGCCGTTTCGCCTTTCGCCAGACCGCGAATGCGGGTTTGAGTCTGGAGAGCCTCCGAACCGCGCTACTCGAGGCGGGCTTCGCCGAAGTCGCGCCTCTGAGCCAAGTAGCAGACCGGCACCTGCTCGTCGCAGTTCGATAACACCCTTCTCCGCACGAGGCTCTAGTACGCGCACAAGCGGCCTGTGGGCATGGCCAGGGGTGTCTGACTCCTGACCGGCGCATACGCCTGTGCGGCGGTGGGGCTCGAACCCACGACCCAGGGATTACGAGAGCTTTGCGGGCTCATCCCAATCGGGGGTGTAGGAGTTGGGGTCTGAAGCCGCCGGTCTCGAGCAGGCTTCGGGCGATGTAGTTGGTCAGGTTGCGGAACCCGAGTGCGGAGCCGCGCAGGTGCTCGAGCCGTCCGTTGAGCGCCTCGGTCGGCCCGTTGCTGGTGCCGGGTCGTTCGAAGTAGGCGAGCACGTCAGCGGCTCGCTTCTTCAGGGTCCGGCCCAGGGTGGCGAACTCGGTGAACACCTTGGGGACGCCGGCGCTGAGGTCGGTGATCAGCTTCTCCATGAGCTCACGGCCACGTTGCCGGTCCTCGTGGCGATAGGCGGCGATCATGCGCTGGTAGACACCCCCAGGTCGCCTCGACCTCGACGTGAGCGTCATCAACGAACAGCGCGCGTAGCCTGTCGCTCTGCTTGTCGGTGAGCAGGTCCGCGCCGGTGTGCAGCGTGCGCCGCGACTTGTAGAGCGGGTCGTCCCTGAACCCACGGTGCCCGTGGATCGCGAGTTGGACCCGGCGCCGGCACCTGTCGAGGGCGTCACCGGCCAGGCGCACGACGTGGAAGGGATCCATCACCGTGACCGCGTCCGGGATCTCCTCTGCAGCGGCGGTCTTGAACCCGGTGAAGCCGTCCATCGCGACCACCTCGACCGCGTCACGGAAGGCGTCGTCGCGGTCGGCGAGCCAGGTCTTGAACGCCGCCTTCGACCGGCCCTCGACCATGTCCAGCAGCCTTGCTTGGCCGGCGCCATCGCGGACCGGGGTGAGGTCGATGATCACGGTGACGTACTTGTCGCCACGCCTGGTGTGGCGCCAGACGTGCTCATCGACGCCAATGACCTTCACGCCCTCAAACCGCGTGGGGTCGTTGATCAGCAGCCGCTTGCCTTCAGCCAGGACCGCGTTGTTGGCGGTGTCCCACGCGACCCCGAGTCCCTCGGCGACACGGGCGACGGTGAGGTGTGCGACCACGGCCCCTTCCAGCGCCCACCGCAGCCCGGTGCGCGAGAGCTTCGCGCGTGGCTCCGCCGCGGCGCTGGTGTCTTGGCGCCACACGTGTCCGCAGTCGGCACAGCGGTAGCGGCGCACTACAACTTCCAGCACGGTCGGTCGCCAGCCCAGCGGCTCGTGGGCCAACCGCCGGATCACGGTGTCACGAGCAGCGCCTTTGCTGCCGCACCGTCGGCACCACTGATCTGGTTCCACCACGCGGCACGCGAGGACCGCACGATCCGGTTCAAGTCGTTGTCCGGTCACGCTCAGACCGAGGCCGTCGAGTCGAGCGAAGGCGGTCAGGTCAGGGCAGCCGAAGCCGGCCGGCGGGGTAGCGTCGGACACGTCGAGGTCTTTCGGATGGATGGCGTAGGAACCTCCGTCGTCGGGAGACCTCGACGTCTATCTGCGGACCGACGCGCCCGGCCGACCTACACCGTCATCTGAGAAGACCCCTGAAACGTCTTCGACGACGACGGGACCGGCGAGGAGGAGGGCGCGGTGAGCTAAAGGAATGGAGCTTGCTCGGCTTCGACGCCGCCGCAAGCTCCGGTGAAACGGTCGGTACTGGTCGGTCGTCGTCGGTCACCACCGGATGGCGGCGTCCCCCACGCTCGGCGTTTGCGCAGGTCAGCGGCTCGTTCGCCCAGTGGGCGCATCAAGCGATAGACGCAAAGCCGACGTGATTAGGTCGTCGGTTCGATTCCGACAGGCGGCTCCGGCGAACAGCCCTGACCTGCGGAAACGCAGGGCAGGGGCGGTTCGGTTCTGGTGGTCGCGCGATGCGCTGGCCTCACGGCTCTGCCCGACACCGACGTCGCTCTCCTCTGCGACGGACCCCTCGCTGGCTGAGCGCTCGCGGCCGCCATCCTGTCCGTGTGCCGATAGGCCTCGCACCGCTCGGCAACGCAGCGTGGCGTTGCGTCGCGACCTGGCGACGGCTCGGCGGGGCGCGATCGTCTCGTGCGTTGGCGGACTACGGGAGCTTGGACGCGAGGACGTCGGCCGCCAGGATCTCGGGTGCTGCGCCGAGGAGGTGCTGGTTGGCCATCAGGGCTGCGACGATGGCGCCGTTGGCGTGGGCGTCGCGAGCGGCCTCGTCGGGGAATGCATCGAAGATCCAGAAGGTGTCGGCGTGGGTCCTGACCGCGAACCAGACAATCGTTCCTACTTCTTCGTTGGCGAGCGCGACAGCGCCGGCGAGCAGGTCGGCGAGCGCGTCGTGCTGTCCATCGGCCGCGACGACCTTGGCGACGAAGGCATACGGAAGTGATGCGGGTGTGGACATGAGGGGTTCTCCTAGGTGTCGAGGTTTCTTGGTGAAGCGAGTTCAGCGTATGACGAGCAAGGGCATGTGAGAAGTGGCGTATACGGCAGTATTGCTATTGTTCGCGCCATGCGTATCGGACTGATCGCGATCGACGGCTGCTTCGGTTCGGCTGTCGCGTCGGTCATCGACATCGTGCGGGTGGCCGACGGAGCCCGCGGCGATGTCGACCCGCGGATCGACCCGATCGAACTCGCCATCCTCGGACCGAAACGGAGAGTGACCACGACGGCATCGATGACCCTGTCGGTGGACCACCCGCTGTCGGAGTCCGGAGAGTTCGACGTGGTCGTCGTCCCTGCGCTTGGAACCCTCACGGCCGCCGCTACCAACGACGCCCTCCAGAGCCGAGATGCTCGTTCGGTCATCGCCTCGCTCGGGCGCCTCGATGACGCGACCACCCGGATCGCCGCGGCGTGCACCGGCGTGTTCGCCGTCGCGGAGACCGGACGGATGCATCATCGGCGGGCGACGACCAGCTGGTTCCTGGGGCCGGAGTTCCTGAAGCGCTATCCGACCGTCGCCCTCGATCTCGACACCATGGTCGTGGTCGACGGGAACCTCGTCACCGCCGGCGCCGCGTTCGCCCACATCGACCTCGCGCTCTCACTCGTGCGATCGATCAGCCCCGACCTGGCCCAACATGTCGCCAAGCTCCTCATCATCGACGAGCGTCCGTCGCAGGCGGCCTTCGTCGCCTATGAACATCTCCGGCACGAGGACCCGATCGTCGTCGAGTTCGAACGCTTCGTGCGCGCCCGCCTGGACGAACCGTTCAACGTCGCCTTCGTCGCGCAGTCGCTCGGCACCAGCCGGCGCACCCTCGAACGACGAGTCCGTGCGGCGCTCAACCTCACTCCGCTCGGCTTCGTCCAACGGCTTCGCATCGAACGAGCTCGGCACCTCTCAGCAACCACGGACCTCACCTCCGCCGAGATCGCGCTACGGGTCGGCTACGCGAACGCCGAGACTCTGCGCTCCCTCCTGCGTAGGGAGCGACGCCGTTCCTGACCTATCGCCATGCCTGTAGCCGGTGTCCTAGTGCTCGACTGGAACCACCTCTCAGCACGTCGCGTCGACGCTCCTGCGTCGCCCCTGGACGACCCATTCGACACGCCCGCAGCACAGGCCATGTGACGTGTCCCGGCTTCCCGGACGGTCGGGGTTGGGTGGCTGTGATGTCGCTGCGTTCTCGTCGAGGGGGTCAGCAGACTCGATCAGGGTCGATTGGGATGAGACGCGAAGGCGGTCAGGTCAGGGCGGCCGAAGCCGGCCGGCGGGGTAGCGTCGGTCACGTCGAGGTCTTTCGGATGGATGGCGTAGGAACCTCCATCGTCGGGAGACCTCGACGTCTACCTGCGGACCGACGCGCCCGGCCGACCTACACCCTCATCTGGGAAGAGCCACCTTGCGCACAGGGGTTTCCCCCGTCATTACAGGCAGGTGCACTCGCCGGTGCATGAGGAGCTGACAGCCTTGCGGATGAGCACGCCCCGGTGACACTCACGAGCCCGGACCGTACCTCGGCTTGAGCCAACCACAGCAGGCCCGCAATCCATGTGCGTGTCAGCGACACGGCGGCCGAGACGGTGAACAGAACCGACTCGGCGCCGAAGTCAGCGAGGTCCGGTGATTGATTAGGAAGTATTCCCGATGGCGCGCCCACTCGTCGCCTTGACAACGCCGTCCTCGGTCAACGCGGCATAATACGAAATTCCCTTGTTTTCCGGCATCCGAGATGAGAATTTGCAATACTGCCATTTGTTCTCTTTGGCCCCCGCTGATGCCTTGCAACCGTAATGGAGCAACGGGGATGTCCCAACATTTGCAACCATTCTTACGGCCAGCCCGTCGGCCTTGTAATCCCTGATCCAGAACATGTCCCCATAGGACTGGAAACAGTACGCGGCGATTCTGTTACCCTGCCTATCCCTCATCCACCGCTGAAAGCAGCTCGACGGCGGCGACTCTGTAGTGACGGTCGCATAGTCGACAATTGCGTCACTGTCGGCACCCACCGATGTGGGGGTCGTGCCGATTCCGCCACTCGCGGATGCGGGGGTCGCGCCGACTCCCAACAGAATCGGCGCTACACCGACGCTGAGAGCTGCCAGAGTCCTCTTGATCATACGTTCCTCCTCGCGAATGCTGGTGTCGCTCTAGACACTTCACTTTGTGTGCCCGTGGTGTCGGTTACGGGCTTGCCCATGAGCGTGGTAGCGAACCCTTTCACCTCACTTTCAGCTCACTTTCACGCCACCAACCACCTCACGCGTATGATCAGGTCGTCACCCGTGTAGAGCCGCTTTTCATCACGAGATCGCGAGAACCTCTGGCTGTCGACCGCGCCCCAGAATCCATTTCGTTAGGAAGCACGTGCCCGCACCGATACCCATTACGCCGCTCGATAACCGCGCCTGAGGTCAGATGCCCCGAGGTCAACCGGCTCCGAGGACTTCGCTTCCGATCGACCCGGGTGAGTAGCCGAGTCCGGACCTTCTCTGCCTCGCGGTCGGCACCGGGCGCCGCCCGGGACAGTCTCCGACAGGTAGAGATCTCGTTTGCTGACCGGGTCTCGCCCTGCGTAGACCGGCACTCGAAGGGTGCTTGTCGATAGACCCTCGCTGGCGGTGAGTGCGGTTCTGGGCCTTGGTCATAACACGCGCCATAGCGCGCACTCATGTCACGAGCTATGTCACGTATGACGGATCCAGGCCGATCTGGCGCGTTCTCTTCTCGCTCCGACCTGCACAAGTGCGGTGTGGGGCGGGTGGGGCTCGAACCCACGACCCAGGGATTATGAGTCCCTTGCTCTAACCAGCTGAGCTACCGCCCCGAGCGCGGTCATCGTACCGGGCGGTCGCGGGATCGATAGGCTCGCCGTAGGAGGTACGTCATGACAGAACCATCCCCGCTCGAGCCCGTACGCGAAGACTGGACGCGTGCGCTCGCGGTAGTCGCTCATCCCGATGACATGGAGTTCGGCGGTGCAGCAGCCGTGGCGCGCTGGACCGCACAGGGCAAGTCGGTCGTCTATTGCATGGTGACGAGCGGTGAGGCCGGGATCGACGGCGTCGCGCCCGATGAGTGCAAGGAGATTCGTACCGCCGAGCAGATCGAGTCCGCACGGATCGTCGGCGTCGACCAGGTCGACTTTCTCGGACTGCCTGACGGCATCCTCGAGTACGGCGTCGCACTGCGGCGAGCGATCGCAGGGGTCGTACGCCTGCACCGCCCGGAGATCGTCATCACCAACAACTTCCGCGACACCTGGGGTGGCGAGTTCCTCAACCAGGCCGACCACATCGCGGTCGGCCGAGCGACACTCGATGCCGTACGCGACGCGGGCAACCGCTGGATCTTCAACGAGCAGCTCAGCGACGGCCTCGAACCATGGAACGGCGTCAAGCAGGTCTGGGCAGCGGGATCGCCCGACTCGACGTACGCCGTCGACATCTCGGACACTTTCGACGCTGGTGTCGAGTCGTTGAAGGCACACAAGGCCTACATCGACGGCCTCGGCTGGGAGAACTTCGATCCTGCGGAGTTCCTCGAAGGCATTTCTCGACAGACGGGAACACGCCTCGGCGTCGCTCACGCAACCGGGTTCGAGGTCTTCTCGATCAGCGGCGGCTGAGCGCCGTCGCACGCACTACTCCGCAACGCTGTTGGCGTCACGTACGCGCACCTGCAGCACGCCGTCGATGCCTTCGATCTCGGCGGCGAGCTCCGCAAGGGCGCCGACTCCGGCAATCTCGAACCGCACATGGCGTACCGACTCGTCCATACGCCATTGGCCCCGAGCCGGTTGCACCGTGACGCGGTCGAGTGCGAACCCGCCCGCGGTGGCGATCTCGAGGGCGCGGCTGAGCACACCGCGCCCGGAAACGTACACGAGGTCGACCGAGCTGAGAGCCGTTCCCGATCGAGGCAGTCGCCGCGAGACCGCCGTCAACCCGTACACCACAAGGCCGTAGCCGATCGTCGCGACCGCCGCGATCACCCACATCCCAGCCCCTGCTGCCATTCCGACCCCGGCCGTGACCCAGATCGACGCCGCCGTGGTCAGTCCGCGGACGGCATCTCGGCGTACGAAGATGATTCCCCCGCCGATGAAGCCGATGCCGGAGACGACCTGCGCCGCAATCCGCGACGCGTCGAGGTTCGTACCCGCATCGCCGACGACATCGGCGAACCCGTACTTCGAGATGACCATGAACAAGGCCGCTCCGATACCGACCAACGCATGCGTACGCAGACCCGCCGCCTTCGCACGAACCTCGCGTTCAAGGCCGATGACTGTCGAAAGCACGAACGCGACCGCCAGGTCGGCGACCTGGATCCATGAACCCGGATCGATTTCCGCGCGCATACTCACCCGTTCGATTCTCGCAGGCGACTTCGACGCACGCAGTTTTCCGCGAGCGGGATCTCACATCCGTTGTGGGCCGCTCGTCTACGTACCGAGCGGGCCGATGGAGCCCGCCCGACTCGATTTGGAGCCTGCACTGTGGATCTCGAACTGCACGATCAAGTCGCCGTCGTCACCGGCGGTAGCGCCGGAATCGGCCTCGCGACGGTACGAACGCTGCTCGACGAAGGCGCGCGTGTCGTCGCGGTATCGCGTACGCCGGGCGCGCTCGTGACGTTGGGGAGGAAGGAGCTGACGCATGTTGCCGCCGATCTCACTGATCCGGCAGCACCTGAGCGCGCGATCACAGTCGCCGCGGACACGTACGGCGGCGTCGACGTACTCGTCAACAATGCCGGCGGACCGCCGCCGGGGGCGACACTCCCCCGCTTCTCGTTCGAGCAGACCTCCGACGACGACTGGCATGCGATGTTCGAGTTCAACCTGCTGTCCGCGGTCCGTTCGACGCGCGCGGCGATCCCGCTGATGCTCGAACGTGGCGGCGGGTCGATCGTGAACATCTCGACTGCCAACACGAGGCGACCCGGCCCGATGAACTTCGACTACGCGGCCGTCAAGGCTGCGTTGCGCAACCTGACGGCATCGCTGTCCGAGACGTACGCGCCGCAAGGAATCCGAGTCAACACCGTCTCGCCCGGCCCCGTACGTACGCCGTGGTGGACCGAGGACGGCGGTGCGGCCGACGTACTCGCAGCGGCCACCGGGTCGAGCCGTGACGAGGTCCTCGATTCTGTTGCGCCGACCATGATGGGCCTGGCAACCGGACGCCTTGTCGAACCACAGGAGGTCGCGGATGCGGTCGCGCTGCTCGCCTCACCGCGATCGGCAAGCACGACCGGCAGCGACTTCGTCGTGGACGGTGGATTCCTGAAGGTCGCCTGACACAGGCGGAGAGCGTGGTGCGGAATACCAGCGCCACGCTCCCCGCTGGTCAAGTTGTGACCGACCACCCGATGCCACGTGCCGACCTGCACGCCCTGCTTCGTACGCGCTTCAGCCCGCTGCGTTTCGACGACCACCACATCCTCGAACCAGACGACATCGAGCTGCTCCTCGAAGCGGCGAGATGGGCACCGTCGGCAGGCAACTCGCAACCCTGGGCGTTCGTCACGGCACTGCGCGGCGATGCCGACCATGCACGTTTCGTACAACACCTGGCGCGGAGCTCACGCCGATGGGCGCCGGCAGCATCGGCCCTGATCGTCAACGTCTCGCATCGGTTCGTCGAAGACAGCCCGATCGAGTACTCCGAGTTCGCCGACTACGACCTCGGCCAGGCCGTCGCGCATCTCACCGTGCAGGCGCAGGCGATGGGACTTTCTTGCCGTCAGTTTCGTGCCTTCGATCTCGATGCGCTGTCCGCGGAACTGGGACTGTCACCCGGCTGGTTCATAGTGTCGATGACGGCGATCGGCGTGGCCGTGGAGACCGCCGACGGCGCCCGCGAGCGCAGGTCGGTACATCGGCTCCGCACCGAGCCTCTGGCGTAGTCGCTCTCCGGGGGATGACCGGGACTACCCAGGTACGCAGATCGCCAGGATGGGTAGTTCTGCCGACGCGCGATCCGCACCGGTCGCGACAACCTGGTCACTCCGAGCCACGGAGGAATCATGGACGCGAACCCGACCGGAATCGACACGAATCCGAGAGTTCGTACGCTTTCGTACCACCACACGCGCGCTGGGTGGTACGAAAGCGTACGAACTCCGCCGGTCCGCAGAGCGATGATGAGCTCCCCCGACTGGACTCGAATCAGTAGCTGCCGCTGCCAATTCGAGTTGTCCGAGCAATGGACGGCCGTTGCCGTCAGTCGCGCTACGTGCCTGTTGTCGCGTCCCACCGGATGCCGGCGAGCGTGCGCTCGACGAGGCAGAACATGCGCTCCTGGCTATGCTCGAGTGCCGCCAGGCCGGTCGGTTCATGACCCGCATCGAACCAGTCGATGACTACGTCTCCGCCGCACGAGCGGAGAGCATCAGCGTAGCGCTGCGCCTGCGCCGCGGGCGTTCTGGTGTCGCGCGAGCCCTGGTTGAGCCAGACGGATCCCGTGACGTTCTCGACGAGGTTGATCGCCGAATAGCGGGCGAGGAGATCGGTGACCTCATCGGGCATACCTCCAAGAAAGCCCGTCCACGCCGAGCGGAGCGCTGGGTTCATGTCCTCGAACGCGGTTTTCCAGTCTGCCATCGCGACCTGGGCAAGTCCCCCGGCGAACATCTCAGGGAGACGACCAAGCGCGAGGAGGGTCAGGTGACCTCCGTACGACGCACCCGTGATGAACGTCGTCTCGGGCTGCGCCACTCCCCACTCCCGCAACCAACGTACGGCGGACTCTATGTCCTCGATCTCGCGGTCACCTCCGGCGGCCCAGAAGCCTTCCCGGAAGGTTCGTCCGAACGACACCGAACCTCGATAGTTGAGCGAGGCGTACGCAAATCCCCGACTGAGCCAGGCCTGCGCAGCGGGGCCGAATCCGAAGCCGTCGACCGTGACGAGATTGGGACCCCCGTGAACCTCGAGCACCGTTCCGCGCGGACTCCCGTCTGGCAATGCCCACCACAGCTGCACTCCCGTGCCGTCGACACTCTCGATCATCGAGGTGGTCAGCCGTCGCCCGCCCGGCACATCGGGCGGAGCCAGAAGAACCTGCGACCTGCGGCCCGGGCGATGACCTCGCACATGCAAGGGGACGTCCCAGCGCGACCCGACGACGCGTACCTGGCCGTCCGGCGCGAAGTACGATCCCGAATACACGGCGTACACATCAGCGACATCCGGGTGAACGTAGCTGCCGTCGCCGTCGCTGATCACCGTCCTCGACGCACCGTCCTCGGCAAGGAGCAGCAATCGCTGAACGCCACCGTCGATATGAACCGCGAGAATTCGGCGCGAGTCTGCGTGCCAGTCCAGCGGCATCACCTCACCCGCCAGATCCGGAAGGTCGAGATCTGACCGGTCACCCGTGACCGGGTTCCAGATCGCTGGTCGGGCGAAGCCGGAGCGTTCCGTCCAGACCAGGACGCGCGGGTCGCCAACACGGCCGGAGAACCGCACGGCGCGGACCGGACCAGCGGGCAGGTCGTCGAGTACGTCTACCTGGCGACCGGAGTCGACATCGATGACTGTCACTGCGGTGCGTCGTACGCCCGGATTGTGGTCGGTCGAGTCGATGCACGCGAGCGCGCCGTCTCCCGACAGGTGGCCGTACCAAGCTTCATTGGCCGAGGAGTAGATCGTTCGCACGCTCCCCCACGGCTGGGTCGGGATCACAAGCAGGTGGTAACCGTTGTCGTCGACTGCCGTCACCGCCAGCGTCGAGCCATCCGCGCTGAACTCCAATCCGCGGAGCACATATGCGGGATGTTCAGGCGTGAGCTCTACGCGGTTCGTTCCGTCGGCGCGCACCGCGTAGAGCCGGCCGACCTCCGAGCCACCGTCGTCGTCGAGGTCGACTACCCATTGGCCGTCGGGCGACAATGCGGCGCCCTGACCGACGGCGAACGGCAACGGGTCACTCATTGTGCCGGCGCCCGCGTTCCAGATCCGTCCGACCGAGGCGTCGCGGTGCTCCTCGATCACCAGGTCGAGATCCTGGCCTCCCGCGCTCGGCCGCACGGTCTGGAGAAACGGTCCGGCGTACCAGCGTCGCCAATCATCGTTGTAGTCAACATTCATGACTATAAGACTTGCACTGCCGGGATGCGGCGTCAACGGCACGCCGTCAGGTCTTGCGCGGTCGCGTCGTACGCGAACGGGCCTTACCTCCCTTACCGCTCGATGCCTCTCGGGCGACGACGGCCTCGATCCCGTCGAGCATCAGCTCGACCGCGACGCTGAAGATGCGTGGGTCGCCGATGCTCGCGAGGTGGTCGCCGACAGCCGCGATATTGGGGTAGTCGTCGGCCGACAACTGGCGGTACTCGACCTGCCATGAGGTCTCGTCCGCAATGCGAGTCGTCTCCGGAAGGTCATTCAACGAGGCCTCCATGCCACACATCGCGCGCGTCATGTTGCCGTAGGCACGAGCACAGCTTGCCGCGGTCTCGGCACTCAGCCCCGCCCGCCGGAGGGCTCCGAGAATGAAGTCGACATTGGCGAACTCTCGCGGGCGCCTCGTCGTACGAGATGCCATCTGCTGCGCGAACGCGGGATAGCGCAGGTAGTGCTCATGCACGGTGTGCGCGGCGAGCCGTAGGTCGGCACGCCAGTCGTCGGACGGTACGAGGTCACCGCCGTACGACCGCGACCGCAATGCGTCGATGAGCTCGAGTACGAGCTCGTCCTTGTCTCTGAAATGCCGATAGACCGACGTCGGGTGCGCATCGAGTTCGCGCCCGATTGCCTGGAACGTCAGCCCGTCCAAACCCTCGCGCACGGCGACCGCCTCGGCTGCCTCGAGGATGACGTCTCGACTGAGACTGTCGCGAGCTCGGCGCTTCTTACGTGCGGGCTCGGCCATCAAGCAATCTCCTCCGTCACATGCGTCGCGGTGCTGCCGACCGGCGACCGACCAGAAAGACACAGCCTAGCCGAATCGCGTAGTCAATGTCATAGTCTATCCAACTCGCACAAGGAGAACGAATGGATTCGAGCCAATCACTGGCAACGACTCACCTGCTGGAGCGGATCGAACGGCTGGTGATGGCCGAGACGCCCTCGGGGGACACCGATCGGCTGCTCGCATGTTACGAACCATTGCGGGAGTGGGGCGCCGAAAGGCTCGGGCGGGAAGCGCGCATTGTCGATCGCGACGGCGTCCCACACTTGTACTGGCCGGCGGAGCGTGCTTCGGTGCTGCTACTGACGCACGCCGACACCGTCTTCCCCGCCGGTACGACCGGCTCTCGGCCGTTCAGGACCGAGGACGGCCGCGCGTACGGTCCGGGCGTCTTCGACATGAAGTCGGGGATCGTACTCGCGCTCGAAGCACTCACCGAGATCGAGAACCGCGACCAAGTCTCGATGGTCGTCACGGGTGACGAGGAGGTCGGTTCGCCCACTTCCCGACAGTTGATCGAGGAGGCCGCGGCGAACGCGAGAGCGACCCTCGTTCCTGAGCCGAGCCTCGACGGCGGGCTCAAGACCGCACGCAAGGGCGGCGGAATCTACCAAGTCCGACTTGAAGGACGCGAGGCACATGCAGGTCTAGAGCCAGAGCGCGGGCACAACGCACTCGTCGAGCTGGCCCATGTAGTGACCCATGTCTGCGAGCTGGCCGATCCGGAACGCGGTACGACGGTCACACCCACGACCGCGCGTGCCGGAACGACGACGAACACCGTTCCGGCGCATGCACAGGTGGGGATCGACGTACGCGCTCGCAGCCTTAGCGAACTGGAGCGTGTCGACGCCGCTTTACGTGACATGACGAGTCACAACTCCAACGTGGGAATGCGGCTCGACGGCGGGATCAACCGCCCACCGCTTGAGGCGAACGCGAGTGAGGAGCTGTTCGCCCTCGCGACCAAAGTAGCGGCGGAGGCCGGGCTGCAGCCCCTGACGCGCCACTCGGTGGGCGGTGCATCCGACGGCAACTTCACCGCCGCACTCGGCGTACCCACCCTCGACGGACTCGGCGCCATCGGGCACGGCGCGCACACGCCGTACGAATGGATCGACATTGCGACTCTCCCCGACCGTGCTCGTCTGATCGCAGCCGTTCTCACTGCACTGACCACAAATCAGTGCCATTGACTATCTAATTGCCCATACCTATTGCATACGACCGATAGCCGGCCTTATGCTCCCGTCATTCACGCTTCGGCGCGGGGGACCAATGGAGGCCACGATGCCCACGACCCGCAAGACTGTCCGCCGACTCGCCCACCCCCGCACCATCGCCGCAGGATTCACGATCGCCATCCTCGGCGTCGTCGGCTGCACCGGCGGAGGATCGACCTCCGACAGCCAGAGCGCGGCCGCGGACGTACCCGTACGCGACGGCGGCGACATCGTGATCGGCGCCGAACAAGAACCCGCGTGCGCGGACTGGGTATCGACTTGCTCGGGATCGATATGGGGCGACTGGATCATGCGCCGGCCCACGATCCCCGTCACCTTCGACATTCGTAAAGAGGGCGACGACTGGGCAGCCGAACCATCCGACCTACTCACGGGCGAGCCAAAGGTCGAGTCAACCGGCGACTCGATGACGATCAAGTACTCGATCAATCCCGAGGCCGTCTGGTCTGACGGTGAACCCATCACATCGGCCGACTTCAAGTACACGGCCCTGCAGATCCGCGACGGCAAGAACATATTCGACAAGACCGGGTACGACAAGATCACAAACGTCGAGACTCCAGACGAGAAGACCGCGGTCGTGAACCTCGATGAGCAGTACGCAAGCTGGCGAACATTGTTCAGCAACACCTATGGTGTGCTGCCTTCGCACCTACTCGAGGGCAAAGACCGCGCCGAGATCATGCGCGACGGCTACGCGTTCAGCGGCGGCCCGTGGATCATCGAGTCGTGGAAACGCGGCACCAGCGTCACCCTCGTACCCAATGAGAACTATTGGGGCGACAAACCGCATCTCGACAAGGTGACGTTCACGTTCATCCCGGACACAGCAGCGGCCTTCCAGGCGCTCAAGAGCGGCCAGGTCGACGCCCTTTACCCGACTCCGCAGCTGAACGCGATGAGCCAGATCGAAGCAGGTCTGCCCGGCATCAACTCACAAGTAGACACCCAGAGTGGCAACCTCGAGGCGCTCTGGGTCAACAACGAAGCATTTCCCTTCGACTCTGAGGCCGTGAGGCAGGCCACCTCATACTCCGTCGACCGCGCGGCCCTCGTCGACCGGATCTACGGCGCGGTCGGGGTCGATGAGCCGGCACAGAGCTTCTCATCCCCGCTCGTGTCCACGTACGCAAACGACTCGTTCAGTCAATACGAACTGGACCTCGACCAGGCCGCGGATCTGATGGAGTCCGACGGCTGGAGCAAGAACGGTGACGGAGTCTGGACCAAGGATGGCCAACAAGCCGCATTCGTCATCCACTCACTCGCGGGCAACAAGCGACGCGACCTGATGCTGCAGATCCTCCAGCAGCAGTACGCGGATGCCGGGTTCGAGGTGAGCATCAAGACGACGACACCTGCCGACCTCTTCACCAAGATCGCGCCGTCCGGCGATCTACAGATGGGTCTGTGGACACTGGTCGACTACTTCCCGGAACCCGCTCCGGCATTCAACTCCGACGACATTCCCACCAAGGCGAACGACTACTCGGGCTTCAACTTCAGCCGCGTCGACGATCCGGAGGTCGACCGTCTCCTCAAACAGGTCGACACCGACCTAGACACGAACAAGCGGATCGAAGCAGCGAAGGAAGCCGACAGCGTGCTCGCCGACTCAGCGGCATCCCTCCCATTGGTCGCCATCCCGAACATCCTGCTCTGGAACCAAGAGATCGGCGGACCCGTGAGCATCAATCCGGCCGAGGGGCCGTTCTGGAATCTGCAGGCCTGGGGACTTGCCAAGTGAACGACGAGCGATGAGTACGGGGCAAACATGATCGGCTACGTGATCCGGCGACTCGTCTACTCGGTGCCGGTCGTGCTCGTCGCGTCGTTCGTTCTGTTCTGCGCCGTGCGCGCCGCATTCGACCCGCTTGCGAAGCTACGACAGTCGCGAGACCCGGGCCTCGTAGCACGTGAGACAGAACGACTCGGTTTGGACCGGCCGATACCCGAGCAGTACGGCCTATGGCTCAAGGAGTTCGTCACCGGCAACTGGGGGGTCAGCACGCGTACCAGCGGAGACGTCGGCCCGATGATCATTGACGCCGTCTGGCCGACGGTTCAGTTGATCGCCTGGGCTCTGCTGTTCGGCATAGTGATCGCGGGTTCGATCGCAGTGTTCTCCGCCGTACACCGGTACTCATGGGGCGACCATCTGCTGACGGGGCTCTCCTACGTCGGTGTGGCGATGCCGGCATTCTGGTTCGGCCTGATTCTGATCCAGCTGCTGGCGGTCGGACCGCTGCAATACCTCGATACCGACGAGCCGCTCCTCTACTTCATCGGATTGCACTCCCCCGGCCAGTCCGGATTCAATCTCGACTACCTGCGTCATCTCGTCCTCCCGGTGCTCACCCTGACGATCGCACTCGTCGCGAGCTGGAGCAGATACGGCCGGGCGGCAATGCTGGACAGCCTGTCGAGCGACTACATCCGCACCGCCCGCGCCAAGGGCGTCCACCGCCGACGAATCATTTGGAACCATGCGGCCCGCAACGCATTGGCCCCGTTCGTCACGGTCGTCGCGCTCGACGCGGCGCTACTGTTCGGCGGCCTTGTCGTCACCGAGCAGATCTTCTCGATCCCCGGCATGGGCAGACTGTTCCTCGACTCGCTGCAGGCAGGCGACGTGTACGTCCTGATCCCCTGGATGATGATCGTCGCGGTGGCAGTCGTCGCCTGCAACCTCATCGCTGACCTGAGCTACGCGATCCTGGATCCGAGAGTGAGGCTGCGATGACCGCTGAAACGTCAGCCGCTACGACGCTGGCCGGCGCGGCGTTCGTACGCCGCTTCACCCGACATCGGCTGGCAGTGGTCGGCCTGGGCATCCTGATCGTCCTCGCCATCGCGACATTCGGCGCCGAATGGGTCGCCCCATCGCCCCGTGGCGCTCAGGATCTCGCACTCGGCCCGACACCACCGTCGCCCGAGCACTGGTTCGGAACCGACGAGCTCGGCCGCGACTACCTGAGCGAGCTGCTGTACGCGGGGCGGGTCTCGCTGTCGGTCGGGCTCGCGGTGGCAGTGTTGTCGACAGCGTTCGGCACGTTGGTGGGAACCATCGCCGGGTACGCGGGCGGGATCATCGACGAGCTGGTCATGCGATTGACCGACCTGTTCCTCATCGTCCCTGCGATCGCGATTCTCGCGCTCGCACTGGAGTCACTCGGACGGTCGACTCCAGCGATCGTCTTCGTACTCGCAGCGATCGGGTGGACGTACGTCGCGAGGATCGCGCGTGCCCAGGTGCTGAGCCTGCGCGAGAAGGAGTTCGTCGATGCCGCGCGCTCCATAGGCGCATCCACGCCCCGAGTCGTCGTACGCCACATCCTCCCGAACCTCGCCGGGATCATCGCAGTCAACATGTCGCTGACCGTGGCGACGGCGATCATCATCGAGTCGACCTTGAGCTTCCTCGGGTTCGGGGTACAACCACCGTCGTCGAGTTGGGGATCGTTGCTGAGCACAGCGTCCGGACTCGTCGGCACTTCGGAGGCCTACCTTCTGTACTTCCCCGGCCTGATGATCCTGACGACAGTTCTCGCCGTCAACTTCGTCGGGGACGGGCTACGAGATGCACTCGACCCACAAGGCAAGAACCTATGAGTACCGATTTGAATGATCCCCTGCTGTCCGTGAACGACCTGCGTGTCACGTACGGTCGGGCCGAACACGAGGCGGTCACTGTCGACGATCTGAGCTTCGCCGTTGCTCCCGGCGAGACACTCGGCATCGTGGGTGAGTCGGGTTCGGGCAAGAGCATGACCTCGCTCGCCGTCCTCGGACTGCTGCCTCGTGGAGCGCGCGTCACGGGCTCGGTGCGATTCCACGGCGAGGAGCTCCTCGACCGCTCGGACGATTCGATGCGTACCCTGCGCGGCAACGAAATCGCGATGGTGTTCCAGGACGCACTCACCGCGCTCAACCCGGTGCACACAGTGGGAGACCAGCTACTCGAGGCGATACGCGCACATCGCACGGATCTGTCCCGCGCCGCGATGCATGACCGCGCGATCGAAACACTCGAGCTCGTAGGCATCCCTGCAGCACGGGAGCGTATGGGCCAATACCCGCATGAGTTCTCCGGCGGCATGCGACAGCGAGCGATGATCGCCATGAGCATCATCAACGAGCCGGCCCTGCTGATCGCCGACGAGCCGACGACTGCGCTCGACGTCACTGTGCAGGCACAGGTGCTCGACGTGTTTCGCCGTATTCGCGAGCGGACAGGAACGGCGATCATCTTGATAACGCACGACCTCGGAGTCGTCGCCGGCGTGGCCGATCGAGTGCTCGTCATGTACGCCGGCCGGCAGGTCGAGGTTGCTGATGTCGACTCGCTCTTCTACGAGACCGCGCATCCCTACACCGCCGGCCTACTCGCCTCGCTGCCTGGGCTCGAAACGACGAACCCCCGTCAGCGCCTGTTTCAGATCGACGGTCAACCGCCTGACTCGACCGTATTGCCTCCGGGCTGTCGGTTCGCTCCTCGCTGCCCACACACCGTGGATGCGTGCACTGGCTCACCACCGGCGGAGGCGATGCTGTCCGACGGTCACTCGGTGTACTGCGTACGCGCCGACGAACTGCAGAACGGACTGCTGCGATGACGCTCGAACTCTCGGATGTGGTGAAGACCTATCCTGTGCGGCACGGCGTCCTCGGACGCCGCACCGCATCAGTGCAAGCGGTCTCCGGTGTCAGCCTGAGCGTGCCCGCCGGGACGACGTACGGGCTCGTCGGCGAGACGGGGTGTGGCAAAAGCACCCTCGGAAGGTGCGCCGCGCGTCTGAACGAACCCGACGACGGCGTCGTCTCTGTCGACCAGGCCGAGATCACGCACCTGCGCGGTGCCCACCTGCGTGGGGTACGTCGCAAGGTGCAGACGGTCTTCCAAGACCCCTTCGCATCCCTCAACCCGCGGATGTCGATCCAGGCGATCCTCCGCGAACCGCTCATCATCCACAAATTGCATCCCGGTCGACACGATGAGCGCGTGGGCACGTTGCTCGAGCAGGTCGGGCTGAATCCCAGTTGGGCTGGACGCTACCCACACGAACTCTCCGGTGGGCAGCGACAGCGCGTCGGCATCGCCCGGGCCCTCGCGGTCGAACCGGACGTCGTCGTCTTGGATGAGCCGGTCAGCGCGCTCGACGTGAGTGTCCAGGCGGGCGTACTCAACCTCCTCTGCGATCTGCAGGAGAAGCTCGGACTCACGTACCTGTTCATCTCCCACGATCTGTCGGTCGTCCGGCACCTGAGCCACCAGGTGGGTGTCATGTACCTCGGCAGGATCGTCGAGAGCGGGCCCGCTGAGCGGGTGTACGCGTCGCCGAAGCACCCGTACACCAAAGCGCTGCTGTCGTCGATTCCGATGCCTGATCCGCGCGCGGAACGCGCCCGCGAGCGCATCGTGCTGAGCGGCGACCTGCCGAGTCCGATGAGCCCACCGTCTGGTTGTCATTTCCACACGCGCTGCCCGCTAGCGACGGAGATCTGCTCGCAGATCGTTCCGGAGACCCAGATAGCCGACACCGGCCAGGCGGTCGCGTGCCACCACGCCGACCTTGCGACACATATGCCCACCAATCGACACAAGGAGCGGTAATGGCGACCCATTCGATTGCGGTCATTCCAGGTGACGGCATCGGCAAAGAGGTGATGCCCGAGGGGGTACGCGCGGTCAAGGCCGCGGCGCAACGATATGACCTCGCGCTCGAGTTCACCGAGTTCGACTTCGCGTCGGCCGAGTACTACGAGAAGCACGGCGCCATGCTTCCGCCAGACTGGTACGACGTACTGGCGGAGTTCGACGCCATCCTGTTCGGAGCGGTCGGCTGGCCCGAGATCGTGCCCGATCACATCTCCCTGTGGGGCAGCTTGCTGAAGTTCCGGCGCGGCTTCGACCAGTATGTGAATCTGCGCCCGTGCCGATTACTCCCCGGCGTACCCAGCCCACTCGCCGGTCGCGAACCCGGCGACATCGACTTCGTCGTCGTCCGGGAGAACACCGAGGGTGAGTATTCGAGCATCGGCGGGCGAATGTTCGAGGGTACCGAGCGCGAGTTCGTCGTACAGGAGACCGTCATGACCCGGGTGGGCGTCGACCGGGTTCTGCGGTACGCCTTCGACTTGGCCAATCGTCGCGAGGCGAAGCACCTGACGTCAGCGACGAAGAGCAACGGCATCTCGATCTCGATGCCCTATTGGGATGAGCGCGTCGCAGAGGTCGGCGCGCGCTACGCCGACGTGCGACGCGACCAGTTCCACATCGACATCTTGACGGCGAACTTCGTACTGCGCCCTGACCACTTCGACGTGGTCGTCGCCAGCAACCTGTTCGGCGACATCCTGTCCGACCTCGGGCCCGCGTGCACGGGAACGATCGGCGTCGCGCCAAGCGCGAATATCAATCCGGAGCGTACGCACCCTAGCCTGTTCGAGCCCGTGCATGGGTCGGCTCCTGACATCGCCGGCAAGGGCATCGCCAACCCCATTGGGCAGATCTGGAGTGCGGCGATGATGCTCGAGCACCTCGGTCATGCCGTCGCCAGCCAGTCAATCCTCGACGCGATCGAATCAGTGCTTGCCGATGGTGTATCTGACGTCATCACACCCGATCTCGGGGGTTCCGGCACGACGTCCTCACTTGGAGCAGCGATTGCCGAGCGACTCGACTCGTAGGAAGAAGACTTCAGTGGCGTTCGAACGGCTCGTCGCACTCGTCAATGGCCCTACGCCCCAGGAGGCACGTTCGTGACCGTCCACAGATACGACGCAGTTCTCTTCGATCTACTCACTGCCCTATTGGACTCATGGACGCTTTGGACCGATGTCGCCGGGAGCCCTGCGGTTGGCCGGAGGTGGCGCGACGAGTACCTGCGCAGAACCTACGCCGCTGGAGACTACCGCCCCTACGACCAACTGGTTGCTGAAGCCTCGTCAGCGCAGGGGCTCGACAGCGCGCTCCAAGACGAGCTCACTCACCGATGGGGCGAGCTGCGCGCATGGCCCGAAGTACCCGACGTCCTACGAGAGCTGTCGGCGGCCGGAGTCAGACTCGGCGTCGTCACGAACTGCTCGGAGGCCTTGGGTCGCTCGGCCGCGGCAAAGCTCGGCGATGCGCTCGAGGTCGTCGTGACGTCGGAGGCGGCTGGAGCGTACAAGCCACGCCCCGAGCCCTACGAACTGGCGCTGAGCCGACTCGAGCTGCCCGCCGAGCGTGTCCTGTTCGTCGCCGGCTCGAAGTTCGACCTCCCCGGCGCTGCCTCTGTGGGCATGCCTGTCTGGTGGCACAACCGCGTCCGCATGGACCGCGGCGATTTGCCCGCCCCAGTGGCTGAGCACGACACACTCACCCCATTACTCCAGGACGTCCTCGGCCGTGATGGTGGCATTCCCTCGTAGCTTGGAGCTTTACTGAGGCGGAACATGCCAGCGTCGCATGTTTCGGACGAACTCTTTGTGCTCCCCCGACTGGACTCGAACCAGTAACCTGCCGGTTAACAGCCGGCTGCTCTGCCAATTGAGCTACAGGGGATCGCGGCATCGTGATGCCGTGCGCAAGACAGCGTAGCAAGTCGGTCGGCCGAACGTGAAAACGGCCGGTTGCTCACAGGCCGAGGTCGACGCGGGCGAGTTCGAGCCCGCGGCGGCGCGCCTCGCGTACGGCGCCGGAGGCCGGGTCGAGGCCGTTCGCGAGCAGGAACGAGAACTCCACATCGCCGGTACGCACGGGTGAGCGGCGGGCGACGATCTGCAGGCCCTTGCTGCCCTCGATGGGGACGTTGCGGGTGAGCAGAATGCTTGCCGTCACTCGTTCGTTGATCAGCTGCAGGAGCCGCCGCGGGTCATCGAGGTGTACGACGTGGCGAGGGTGCGGTTCGCCGAAATCGGCTACCTCGTCGACCACCAGGGCGGATTCGTCGCGGTCCCAGGTCGCATGCTCAACGTGCTCCCAGGGGATCCCGACGAACGTATCGCTGCCGAGGTAGAGGGATCGATCGGTGCCGACCAGCCATACCCCGTCGTCGGCGCGTCCGAACGCAAGCACCCGCTCTCCGCGGGTCAGGTCAAGCGCTGAGAGCACCTCACGAGGCAGTCGGTCTCGACGTGGCTTCCATCCCATGTCTCCATGATGCCTGATCAATCATCACCCACGAGCGCGGTGACGTATCGCGTACGGCCGATGCGGTCGAGGGCTTCATCCTCGAGTCGGCGCGCGACATGCCGGGTGATGCCGAGCCGCGTCGCGGCCTGCGCCAACGTCAACGGCGAGCCGTCGAAGCCGAACCGCAACCGGATGAGTGAGCGGTCGGGCTCGACGAGCTCGGCGATGATCGACTCGAGACGTCGGCGGGTCTCTCGTCGATGCGCTACCACCCAGGGGTCGTCGGCGTCGCCCATCAGCTCATCTGCCGTCTCATCGCCGAACTCGAGCGACAGGAGCGGCTGGTCGGAGCGCATCAGGTCTTCGACGCGATGCTCGCTCAACCCGACCGCCGCGGCGATCTCACTCGAGGTGCCGGGCACACCTGTCGCCTCTTCAATCGCATCACGGGCCTTGCGGCAGCGGTTGAGCTGCTCGTACGACTGCTGCGGCACCCGAATCGTGCGGTGCTCCGGGATCGCCCGCGAGATCGCCTGCCGGATCCACCACGTCGCGTACGTGGAGAAGCGGAAGCCGAGCGACTCGTCGTACTTCTCGACAGCGCGCATCAGCCCGACGTTGCCCTCCTGGACCAGATCGAGCAACGGGACCTGGCGTACGCCGATGCGGCGCGCCAGCGTGACCACGAGTCGCAGGTTCGCGCTGATCATCGCGCTCCGCGCGGCATCTCCAGCGGCGACTGCGGCTCGCAGCTCTTCCTCGTCGCCGCCGGTCGACGCCGCGAGCCGACGTCGCGCACGCTGGCCGGCAGCCACCAACGCGCCGAGCCGGCGCTCGTCTCGCGGAGACAACAGCGGGATCCGCCCGATCGCGTTCAGGTACGCGTGGAGCCCCGGATCCGTCGTGTCGTACGTGGTGCGTGCCGTCTCGCCGGCCATCGTTGCCTCCCCGATCGTGTCGTCGCGCCAAGTCTCGACCGAGGACTGCGGAGGCAAAAGCGTCATCAGGCCGCCTGTGGACCGACTCTCGTACGGCGGCGACCGACTGTGGAGCTCCCTGTGGTTAGCGCACGATCTCCACAGGGCAGGTGGCATGCTGCAACACCGATTGGCTCACGGAGCCGAGCAGCAAACCCTTGAAGCCGCCGCGGCCGCGCGACCCGACGACCACAACCGACCCTTCGACCGCCTGAGCGAGGATGGCCTTGGCCGGGTGATCACGTACGAAGCGACGGTGCACACTCACCTCGGGATAGCGCTCATCCCAGCCGTCGAGCGCCTCGTCGAACAACCGGGACTCCTCCTGTTCGATGACCTCGACGTCGTAGACCGTCGGCAGCGGATCGTACGGTCCGGTCGAGACCGGGTCGGTCCAGCCGTGTACGGCGATGAGATCGGTGTCGAGGTCCTGGGCCCGGTCGAACGCGCGCTCGACGGCACGACCCGAGGCATCCGACCCGTCGACTCCGACGATCACCGGACCCGTGAGCCGAGGGTCACGGGCTTGGTCAGCGTCCCCGGCGCCCGATGGGACAACGAGGACAGGGCATGCGGCGTGCGCTGCGACCTGAACGGTGACCGAACCGAGCAGGAGGCCCTTGAACCCGCCGAGTCCGCGCGAACCGAGCACGATGAGGCTCGCCGATTCGGACTCGCTCCGCAGCGCAGGCGCCGGTGGACTCGTCGCCAGAGCCGTCGACACGGTGAGGCCAGGGTGGCGCTCGGTCACGTACGCAGCCGCTTCGGAGAGCACCCTCTCCGCCTCGGCACGGAGGTAGTCCAAGGTGCCGGCCTCGAGGATGACTTCGGGCGCGGCGTACGCCTGCGACAAGATGAGCACGTGCACGATTCGTAGCGGTGCGCCGCTACGAGCCGCCTCGACGGCCGCCACGTCGAGCGCCGGCTGACTCGTTGCGGATCCGTCCGTTCCGACGACGATCGGCCGCATTTCGTCCATGGTGTCCTCCCTTGTCTACGCCACTCCCCCGACGGCGCGCTCCCGCAACGTACGGCGCTGCTGCTCGAGAGCGACCAACTCGCCGAACATCCGGTTGTAGTCACTCACCTCGTCGACCGGGTTCGTGCGCTGCAACCTCGACTTGAGCTCGGCGATGCGACGGAGCGTCGTGAGCTCCTGCACCCGGGCGACGAGGGCCGACATGAGGGGTTCGGTGACGTCGCCGTTCGTGCGCAACGGCTGCGTCGCCAGTGCCGCGAGCACCGACCGCGTCGCGTCGTCGGACGCCGCGTCGCGCAGTTCGGGCACCCAAGCGGCATCGGACGCCGCCGACGGTGGGTGCTTCTCGATCAAGGTCCACACGGCCGCAGCCGTGGGATGGGCGAAGTCGTCCGCGTCGATCCCGTCGAGCCGGCCCGCGGCGACCTGCGGGTACTGCACGATCGCCTGCAGCAGTTCGCGCTCGTCGGCGAACCGCTCCTCGCCGAGCGACGGAGCATCGGGCGCCGGCGGTCGTACGTCGGCCTGCTCGCGTTGCTGCCGATCGCCACTGCCGCGTTGACCTGCGCGGCGGATCTGCGCACGTACGTCATCGACGTCGACCCCGATCGTCGAGGCGATCTCGCGCGCGAACGCGTCGACCTTCGAACGGTCGCGGATCGCCGAGACGAGTCGGGCAGCCTCCGCCGTCGCGTCGACCCGCTGGTCGGCGCGGTCGAGGTCGTACTTGCGGGCGACGTTGGCGAGTACGAAGCGGTACAACGGCACCCGCTTGGCGATCAGCTCTCGTACGGCGGCGTCACCCTGCTGCAGCCTGAGATCGCACGGGTCGAGACCCTCGCTCTCGACCGCGACGTAGGTCTGGGCAACGAACTGCTGGTCGCCCTCGAAGGCGCGCATCGCGGCGTTCTGGCCGGCTTCGTCGCCGTCGAAGGTGAAGATGACCTCGCCACGGAACTCATCGTGATCGAGCATGAGCCGGCGCAGAATGCGCGCGTGGTCGGGGCCGAACGCCGTGCCACAGGTTGCAATCGCGGTCGTCACACCGGCCTGATGGCAGGCCATCACATCGGTGTATCCCTCAACGACGACGGCTTGCGATGCCTTCGAGATCGGCCGTCGGGCGAGGTCGACGCCGTACAGGACCTGGCTCTTCTTGTAGATCGGTGTCTCGGGTGTGTTGAGGTACTTCGCCTCGATCCGGTCGTCGTCGAACAACCGTCGCGCACCGAACCCGACGACATCTCCGGCGACATCGCGGATCGGCCAGATCAGCCGGCCGCGGAACCGGTCGTACGCTCCGCGCGACCCGGATGCGACGAGTCCGGACTTGAGCAGCTCGTCGTCGGAGAACCCGGCCGCGCGCAGGTGGGCGAGCAGCGCCTCTCCGCCGCGCGGGGCGAACCCGACGCCGAAGGTCTCGGCAGCCTCGCGGTCGAACCCGCGGTCGGTCAGGAACTGTCGGCCCGTACGCGCGTCGCTGGCCGAGGTGAGCTGCTCGACGTAGTACGCGGCGGCGCGACGGTTTGCCTCGACCAACCTCGCGCGCTGGTTCGGGTCGCGACGCGGCCCGCCCCCGCCGTCGACGTACCGCAGCTGGACGCCGACGCGACCCGCGAGCCGCTCGACCGCCTCGGTGAAGGTGATGCCTTCGACCTCCTGCAGGAATGTGAACGCATCACCCCCGGCACCGCAGCCGAAGCAGTAGTACATGCCCCGCGAGGGCGTTACGTTGAACGACGGCGACTTCTCGTCGTGGAAAGGACAGAGGCCCTTGCGGCTCCCGCCGCCGGCGTTGCGCAGCGTGACGTGCTGCTCGATCACCTCGTCGATGCGCACGCGCTCGCGTACGAGTGCGATGTCTTCGTCACGAATCCGGCCGGCCACAATCGGAGTGTAGTGCGCCCGATGAGGCGCGGCGTCTCCGCTTCCGTACCGTACGACTACTCGCCTGCCCGACTCGGCTTCGCTGTCGGCTTTCCGGCTTCTGCGGTGCGACTACCCGCTTGCCCGACTCCGCTCGCTGTCGGCGTTGCCGCTTCTAACCGCACGACTACCCGCTTGCCCGATTTCGGCCCGCTGTCGGCTTTCCCGCTACTCGGGCTAGGCAAAAGACGCGGCGACGCGGGAGCCGCAGCTACGATTTCGGGTTCCTTGCCGGCTAACCCGCTCTGGTCGGCTGTTGCGGGGTCGGTGGGTGGTGGTTCACCAAGTAAACATGGTGAAGTACCGCTTTGCATGGCAGGGACATCGTGCAAAGTGACACGTTGCCGTGCCCGTCGGTACGCCAGCGACTACCGGTACGGATGTGACCCCGAAAACCGAACATTAGCCCGCTCCAATATTGAAGTGGCACGTACGCCGCCAAGCAACCCGAGCCGAAGAGCCGCCTCCGCGCGTCGCCGCGTCCTTTGCCTAGCCCAAGTAGCAGCGAGAGCCGACAACGAACGCCGAGCCGGGCAGGCGGGTAGTCACACGGACCATCCCCGCTGGGATGCGCTCAGAGCAGTCGCCGCGCCCAGTCGCGAGCGGAGTCGTCGGTGAGCGAGGCGACCTGGTCGACCACGACCCGCAGGCGCGCGGAGTCGTCTGCCGCGAGCTCGAAGTCGGCCGCGAACGACGCCTCCAGCACGTCGGCGCCGCGTGCTCGGCCGACGTCGACGAGGCCGTGGATCAACGCTCGTTGATCACGCAGCTGGGTGATCCGGTCATCTGCTCGCATCACGAAGTGCGCCACGATCGCCTTCAGGACGGCGATCTCGGCGCGCGTCGGCGCGGGCACGACGAGGTCGGCCGCGTAGCGGCTCAGACCGTGGTTGCCGTACGCCTCACGCGTCGCGGCACGCGCCGACAGCGCGAACCTCCCGATCAGCGCACTCGTCAGGCTCTTCAGCGCCGCGAGGTCGCCTCGCAAGCCGGCGTACGGCGCGGTCGGCCATTCGTCCATCCCGCGCAGCCGGTCGAGCGCGGCATCAAGCTCGTCGGCGGTCGCGTCGCGTACGTACCAGTCGCGCGCCGTCTCCCACACACCATTGCGGTCGTCGTCGATCTGGTCGAGGCGCATGCGGCCGCCGACCACGGCATCCTCGAGGTCGTGTACGCAGTACGCGATGTCATCGGACAGATCCATCACCTGCGCCTCGATGCAACGCGCCCGACCTTCGGCACTCTTACGTGCCCAGCGGAACGCGTCCAGGTCGTCCTCGTACGCCCCGAACTTGCGGATGAGCTTCGGTGAACCGTCGGCGTGCGACCCCGCTGGTGTCGGCGCATCCGAGCGCAGCCACGGGTACTTCACGCAGGCATCCATTGACGCGCGGGTGAGGTTGAGCCCGACGCTGGACCCGTCGGATGCGAACGTCTTCGGCTCGAGCCGCGCAATGATCCGCAGCGTCTGAGCATTGCCTTCGAACCCGCCGCACTCCGCCGCGGCCTGGTTGAGCGCACGCTCACCGTTGTGTCCGAACGGCGGATGCCCGAGGTCATGCGCGAGCGCCGCCGTCTCGACAAGATCCGGGTCGCAGCCGAGCGCCTTGCCGATCTCACGCGCGATCTGCGCGACCTCCAGCGAATGCGTGAGCCGGTTGCGGACGAAGTCGTTCGTCGCCGGACCGACGACCTGGGTCTTCGACGCGAGCCGACGAAGCGCGGCAGAATGCAGCACCCGCGCCCGGTCGCGCTCGAAAGGCGTGCGGTCCGGTCGCTTCGACGGCTCGGGTACGCGGCGCTCGCGCGCCTCGTCGCCGTACATGGGCTCATTCATCGAATGCAGAGTATCCGCACAGCGATCTGTTGGAGGCTCCGCTCACTCCCCGATCCCGGACACGTGCTCGCCGGGACGGCTTGACCTTAAGTCAACATGAGGTTTGAGACTTGGTGCCGATCGTGAGGAGACGCGATGGATCATTCGGGTTCGGCAGGGACGACACGGCCTCTTTCCGTGTCGCAGTGCACGGTGTGCGGAGTCGAGTACGACGCGAAGGCTCTTCCGGAGGTGTGCCCCATCTGCGCAGACGAGCGGCAGTATCTGGCCGACGATCGGCGACAGCGCTGGGTCGATCCCGCGGAGTACGGCGGGATCGACGTGTTTCCCAGCGAGCCCGGGCTGTGGTCGATCGCCGTCGACGGCGGTCCCGGAATCGGCCAGCAGGCCAAGGTCATCGTGACCGAGGCAGGCAACGTGATGGTCGAAGCGCCCGCGTCAATCACCGACGAGGCGGTCGAGGCCGTGCGCGCACTCGGCCCGCTTCGGGCAATCATCGCGTCGCACCCGCACATGTACGGACTCCAGTCGCAGTGGTCCCGCGCGCTCGACGACGCCAGGGTCTACATCTCGTCCCTCGACCGGGAGTGGCTCGGTCTCACGCCATCGTCGGTTGTCATCTGGGAGAAGGAAGTCGAGCTCGTCCCGGGCGTCGTCGCCTCGCAACCGGGCGGGCACTTCCCCGGCAGCGCGGTGGTGCACTGGTCGGGGGAAGACGGCGCAGGGGTGCTGCACACCGGCGACACGGTGGCCGTCAACCCCGATGGCGAATCGCTGGCGTTCATGCGGTCCTATCCGAACCGGATCCCGCTCTCCCCAACGGTCGTCCTTCGCATCGCCGACCACATCGAGCGCTACGACTTCGACCGTATCTACGGCAACTTCGGTCGATCGATCACCCGCGATGCGAAAGCCCGAGTACGAAGGTCCGCACACCGGCACGCAGCCTGGGCGCGCGGGGACCACGACCATCTGACCGGCCCGGGCTGACTCACACTTGCATCCTCTCAAACACATGCCAGGGCCAGGATGTCCTGGGATAGCGCGGGCCTGGTTGCGATCGCCCAACTGCAGGAGGCTTTCCGAGGATGACCCGCAAAACGAAGGAAGAGACGCATGAAATCCATGGCCACGGTGGACGGAGTCGACATCCCCTACGAGCAGACCGGCCACGGTCCCGGGCTGGTGCTGGTCCACGGCACCGGACCGGGGGCAGACATCGCGTTCGGACACTTGCTCGGTGATCTGCAGAAGTCCTTCACCGTGGTGATGCCGGAACTATCCGGCACGCCAGCCGTGGACGACGGCGACGCCGAGCTCACGGTCGAGCTGCTGGCCGCGCAGGTCCTTGGGGTCGCCGATGCCAGCGGATTGTCGGACTTCGTCGTCCTCGGATTCTCCCTGGGCGGCCCCGTCGCCGTCACCATCGCGGCCACAGCGCCGGACCGGGTGAACGGCCTGGTCGTGGCGGCCAGCTGGGCCAACACAGCAGACGACCCCTACCTGTCCCTGCTCTACGACGTGTGGCTGCGGACGGCCTCCGATGCCGATGCCTTCGGCAGGTTCTCCACCCTCACCGGGTTCAGTCCGGCACACCTGGCCAGAATGCCCCATGCCGATGTCGAGGCTCTGGTGCCGAACCTGACCCCGACCTCCGCGCTTATGCGGCAGATCCGGCTGGGTTCACGCATCGACGTCACCGGGTACGCGCAGCGGGTCAGCGTCCCGACGCTACTGATCGCCGGCCGCCATGACGCGACCATCCCTGCGCACGCCGTCGCAGCACTCGCCCGGCTGATCCCCGACAGCCGCACGTCGACGCTGGACAGCGGGCACGTGATGACGTTCGAGAGGCCGGACGAGTTCACCGAGCTCGTCTCCGACTTCGCCCTCGCGCTCCCCGGCCGGCCGTGACGGCCTGATCGCTCCCGCCGATCATCGCGCTGGCGCACGCACTGGGTCACGTCGGCCTACGCTGTCGCCTACGGCGGGTTCCTGCTGCTCGGCGGTCGGCGCGGCAGTGGTGCTGCTCAGCGGTGCTGCGGGTCGCTCCGGACGTAGGCTTGTCCAATGACCGTCAAAGGCCCGAGCCGTGTCCAACAGCTCGGTGAGTTCCTCCGCGCTCGGCGCGAGGCACTGCCCGCGCCGGCGCGCAGCCGCGCCAGGACTCCGGGCCTGCGGCGGGAAGATGTCGCGGCCCTGGGGGCCATTTCGGTGGACTACTACACGCGGCTGGAGCAAGGCCGGGCAGCATCGATGCCCTCCCCCGCCGTCACCGACGCCTTGGCCGATGCACTCGAACTTACCGCTGCGGGGCGGGCGCACTTGCACAGGCTGACCGGGCGCGCTGCGCCTGAAGCCACCCAAGCGGACTCGCCCGTGCCCGGGCTGGTCTTCCTGATGGACAACCTCGGCGACGTCCCCGCCCAGGTAGTCAACGACCTCGGCGACGTACTCGCCCAGAACTCCGCCGCAGATCGCCTGTTCCCCTGGATCGTCGCAGAAGGGCTGGGCCGCGCCAACGTCTACGAGCGCTGGTTCTGCCACGAGCCAGTCCGCGCCGCCTTCCCCGCCGACCAGCGCGATGCGTACTCCGCAGCGCAGGCAGGCGAACTGCGCGCGGCGGCCACTCGCCGCGACCTCGCCGGAGACCCACGCGGCCGGCAATTCGTGAGCGCTCTGATGGAACGCAGCGGCGAGTTTCAGCGCGCCTGGGACGCCCAGCACGTCTACGACGGGCGCGACAAGCAGATCTGGACAGCCAGCAACGGCGGTTCAGCATTGCATGCCCACGTCACCGTCGACGACCACACCAATCAGCGCCTCATCGCCTTCGAGTACTCCGTCGCCAGCGACATCTAGGCGTTGCCGCTGCCTACCCCGCCAAAGAAGCTTCCGCCGCTGACGAATCCCTACCAGCGTGCGCGTCGCGGCCGCGGCTGGCACCGGGGGCAGGTGTACGACGAACGGTTCATGAACGCGTCACGCCGGATCGGCGTACCGCAACGACGGCAAGGCTCGTCATCGCGACCGTAGACGTTCAGCGAGCGCTCGAAGTAGCCGCTCTCGCCGTTGACGTTGACATACAAGGCATCGAACGACGTGCCGCCCGCCGCAAGCGCTTCGTTCATGACTGCGCGCACCGCGTCGAGTACGCGCGCGATCTCGGTACGGCGGAGGGTCTCCGTCGGTCGGGCGTAATGCAGCCGGGCGCGCCACAGCGCCTCGTCGGCGTAGATGTTGCCAATGCCCGAAACGAGCGACTGATCCAGGAGCGCACGCTTGAGCCCCGTGTGTTTACTCCGCAACCGCTCGGTGAACTCCGCGTCGTCGAACTGCGGATCGAGCGGGTCACGCGCGATGTGCGCGATCTCGGCGGGGAGCACGGCGCCCTCCTCGCTGAGGGACAGCCCACCGAACATCCGCTGGTCGACGTAGCGCACGTCGTACGGCGCATCGAGCTCCAAGACGACCCGCAAGTGCTTCTCCGGTGACTCCGATGAATCACGTACGAGCACCTGGCCGCTCATGCCGAGATGGACGAGCACGGCGTCGCCGTCGTCGAGCGGCAGCCAGAGGTATTTGCCGCGACGGCGGGCGGCGGTGAAAGAGCGCCCGACGAGGCGGTCCGCGAAGTCTCGCGGCCCGGCGATGTGTCGGCGCACCGGCCGCGGATGCAGGACGCTCACCCGCTTGATGCTGTGGCCGACCGCATATCGTTCGAGGCCGGCGCGTACGACCTCGACCTCGGGAAGCTCAGGCATTGGCGCCCGGCTCAGCGACCGGGAGCTGCTCCTTGATCGTGCGCCACGCGGTCTCGGCGACCTGCTGCTCGGCCTCCTTCTTCGAACGCCCGACGCCCTCACCGAAGACCTCGGCGCCGACGCGTACCTTCGCCGTGAACGTCTTGGCGTGGTCGGGCCCGCTCTCGGAGATGAGGTACTCCGGAACGCCGAGATTGTTGTCGGCCGCGATCTCCTGCAGGCTCGTCTTCCAGTCGAGGCCGGCGCCGAGGTTCGCGGCGACGTCGAGCAGCGGGTCGAACAACCGATGCACGACCTCAGCCGCCCGGTCGAATCCGAACTGCAGGTAGATCGCGCCGAGCAGCGCCTCGACAGTGTCGGACAGGATGGACGCCTTCTCGCGCCCGCCCGTAGTCTCCTCGCCGCGGCCGAGCCGGATGTACGCGCCGATGCCGACCGTGCGAGCGACGTCGGCGAGCGCGCGTGCGTTGACGACCGCCGCGCGAAGCTTCGCGAGCCGCCCCTCCGACAGGTCGGGGTGCGCGTTGTAGAGGGTGTCGGTGATGATCACGCCGAGCACGGAGTCTCCGAGGAACTCCAACCGCTCGTTGTTGGGCACTCCGCCGTGTTCGTACGCGTACGAACGGTGCGTGAGCGCATGCGACAGCCGCTCGGGCTCGAGCGAGGGCACGCCGAGTGCTTCGGCGAGCTCGCGAGTGTCCTCCAGATGGCCCGGTGCGACGTCGCCTGCGGTCACGATGACTCCTTCTCCTCCGGTGTGTCCCCCTGAGTGGACGCGGAGTCATCCCCGACGTCGAGATCGCGCAGCGCCGCCCATCGGGGGTCGAGCGCCGCTTCGTGACTGTGGCTCGGATCGTCGGCCAGGCGGAACCCGCACACCGGGCACAGCCCCTGACAGTCAGGGGTGCACAGGGGGTTCTGCGGCAGCGACAACACGATGGCATCGCGGACGGCGGGCTCGAGGTCGAGCAGCTCGCCCTCCATCCGGCTGGTCTCCTCGTCCTCGTCGGGATCGGCGTCGTCGTAGAGGTAGAGCTCTTGGATGTCGGCGGTGAACGAGTCGGTCAGCGCCGTCAGACAGCGCACGCATTCACCGACCAGGTCGACGCTCGCCGTGCCGGTGACGAGTACGCCCTCCATGACCGATTCGAGCCGCAGCGTGAGCGCGATCGGGTCGCCCTCGGGCACGCGCAGCATGTCGACGCCGAGATCTGCGGGTGCGGGTGCGTCGAGCACGACCTCGCGCTCGGCTCCGGGCCGGCGGCCGAGTTCATGGGTGTCGAGCACCAGCGGTGCTCGCGAGTCGAGGGTCGCCAAATCTCACTTCCGAGTTAGGGGTCCGTGGTCCGGACCGGTTCTGGGCACCGTCCAGGTTACCGATCGGGGCCGACAGCGTGCACGGTCAGGCGCTCGAAAGCCGCGTTCTGAGGGCACCGAGTACCTGTGGAGGTACGAGAGCCGAGACGTCTCCGCCATGGCGCGCAACCTCCTTCACCAGGCTCGACGCCAGGAACGAATAGTCAGGACTCGTCGGTACGAAGACCGTATCGACCTCGGCCAGGCTGCCGTTCATCTGCGCCATCTGCAGCTCGTAGTCGAAGTCCGTGACCGCGCGAAGACCCTTGACGATCGCGTGTATGTCGTTGTCGGTGCAATAGCCGACCAGCAGCCCCGTGAACGAGTCGACGCGTACGTTGGGGTAGTCCGCGACGACCGACTCGAGCAGCTCGATCCGCTCCGCGACGTCGAACAGTCCACGTTTGCTCTCGTTGGCGCCGACCAGCACGACGACCTCGTCGAACAGCTTCGCGGCCCTCGAGATGATGTCCAGGTGTCCGTTCGTCACCGGGTCGAACGATCCCGGGCACACCGCCTTGCGCATTCTCGACCTTCCTGCTCGACGTCAGGCACGGTGACCGTACCAAAGCACGGTGGATCCGTACTTCTTCGAACGAGTCGCCTCGACGTGGTCGGGCCACTGCGGCTCGTTCGAACGTCGGCCACGCTCGACCACCACGATCGCGTCCTCGGCGAGGACTCCCCGGCTCTCGAGCGCGCCCAACAGCGTGCCGAGCGATTCGTCGGCGTAGTCGTACGGCGGGTCGAGGAGCACAGCGTGGTACGCGGCGCTCAGCCGCTCGACGGCCGTCGAAGCCGATGCCGCGACGACCTCTGCGGCAGCCCCGAGACCCAAGCTCTCGGCGTTGCGGGAGATGAGCGCCGCTGCCTTTCGGTCGGCCTCGACGAAGGTAGCGTGGACGGCTCCGCGCGACAGGGCCTCGAGGCCGTTCGCGCCAGAGCCCGCGAACAGGTCGAGGAACCGTACGTCGTCCCAGCCGCCGAGCTGGGATTCGAGCGAGGAGAACAACGCCTCACGTACGCGGTCGGTCGTCGGGCGGGTTGCGTCGCCGGGCGGTGTGGCGATGCGGCGACCACCCGCGGTACCCGCGATGATGCGCGTCACGAGCGCTCCAGATAGTCGGCCTGGTCGGTGCGTTCGAGGTCGAGCACGGCGTCGAGCAGCGCCGGCTGCCCGTCGAGCTCGGGGTCGGTCTCGATGGTCTGCCAGGAGTCGGCCCGGGCCTGCTCGATGACGTCTTCGTCGCGTACGACCGATAGGAAATGGAACGCCGACCGCCCACCGGACTGTCGGAACCCCAGCACGTCGCCCTCGCGCCGCAGCTCGACGTCGAGGCGAGCCAGCTGGAACCCGTCGGTGGTCGCCGCGACCGCCTCGAGGCGCTCTCGGGACGGGCCGTCGGGTTCGGTGGCGGTGACGAGGAGACACAGGCCGGGCGCGTCGCCGCGACCGACTCGGCCGCGCAGCTGGTGCAGTTGGGAGACGCCGAAGCGGTCGGCGTCCATCACGACCATCACCGACGCGTTGGGTACGTCGACCCCGACCTCGATCACGGTCGTCGACACGACGACGTCGAGCTCGCCGTCGGCGAACCGACGCATCGTGGCGTCCTTCTCGTCTGCGTGCATCCGGCCGTGCAGCACGGCGATGCGCAGACCGGACAGCGGGCCGTCGGACAGCTGCTCGTACAGCGCGAGTACGGAGATCGGCGTCGGGCGGTCTTCGGCCTCGTCGTCCTCGAGGTCTGGCGAATCGGCCGGCTCTTCGGAGGCGGGCCCGTCGTTGTCACCGATGCGCGAGCACACGACGTACGCCTGCCGGCCGCGCTCGACCTCCTCTCGTACGCGCTGCCACGCGCGTACGAGCCAGTCGGGTTTGTCTCGAACCGAGACGACGTTCGTCTGGATCGGCTGTCGCCCGGCGGGAAGCTCGCGCAGCGTGGACGTCTCGAGGTCACCGAAGCTCGTCATGGCCACCGTGCGAGGTATCGGCGTCGCCGTCATCACGAGTACGTGCGGCTTCGCGGCGGCCTTCTCCGCGAGTGCGGCGCGTTGTTCGACACCGAATCGGTGCTGCTCGTCGATCACGACCAGCCCGAGGTCGGCGAACTGGACGGGGTCTTCGAGAAGTGCGTGCGTACCGATGACGATGCCGGCTTCACCGGACGCCGCGTCGAGGAGCGACTCCTTACGTGCCTTCGCCCCCATCGAACCCGTGAGCAACCGCACCCGGGTGGCTCCGGGCTCGCCGCCGAGCATGCCGCCCGCCGCGAGTGAACCGAGCATGCCGGTGATCGAGCGCTGATGCTGCTGCGCGAGCACCTCGGTCGGCGCGAGCAGAACAGCCTGGCCGCCGGAGTCGACAACCTGCAGCATCGCGAGCAGTGCGACGATCGTCTTGCCGGACCCGACTTCGCCCTGTAACAGGCGCTGCATCGGAACCGTGCCCGCGAGCTCGTCGCTCAACTGGGCGACGACCTCACGCTGGCCGTCGGTGAGCTCGAACGGCAACCGCTCCTCGAAACGCGTACGCAACCCGTCGGCGGTGACCGGCCGCGAGACGGCGGACTCGTGTGCGGTCGCGTACCTGCGGCGAGCCAGGACCGTCTGGGTGACGAAGGCTTCTTCGTACTGCAGCCGGCGCTGCGCCTGTTTGAGCTGAGACCGGTCTTCGGGGCGGTGTACGCCCTCGAGCGCTTCCTTGGCGCCCACGAAACCATGGCGCTCGCGGACGTCGGCGGGCAGCACATCGGGAAGGTCGCCGACCTGGTCGAGCACGATCTCGACCGACTTCGCGATCTGCCACGAAGCGAGTTTGGTGGCGGCCGGGTAGATCGGAATCACCGACCGGGTGAGGCGGGATCCCTCCTGGTCGCCGCCGAGGATCTCGAACTCCGGATGGGTCAGCTGCAGGTTGCCGCGATAGGAGTCGACCTTGCCCGCGAAGAGTCCCTGAACGCCCTCGTGCACGGTCTTGGTCAGCCAGCGCTGGTTGAAGAAGGTCAGCAGCAGACGTCCGGTGCCGTCGGTGATGACCACCTCGGTGCGCATGCCGCGGCGGTTCTTGAACCGGTAGTCCTTCGCACTGAGGACCCGGGCGATGACCGTGACGTGCTCACCCTCACGCAGTGCCGACAGATCCGTGAGCGAGCCGCGGTCGAGGTAGCGGCGCGGGTAGTGGTGGAGCAGGTCGCCGACGGTCTCCAGCTCGAGCTTCTTCTTCAGCGGGTTGGCCGTACGCGCGCCGAGCTCGCGCTCGAGGCTGGTCGCCAGGTCGATGCTCACGTACGCGTCACTCCACTGCCAACAGCATCGGGTAGCGGCTCTGACCGCCTTCGTACACGACTGTGTCGACGTCGGGGCGTACGCCGTGCAACCGCTCACGCAGCGCGTCGACGAGACCGTCGTGGCAATCCTCGCCACACACCACCGTGATCATCTCCGTGCTGCCCGTCCAGAGGCGGTCGATGACGTCGTACGCGACACTGACCAGATCGTCTCCGACCATCGCGAACTCACCCTCGATGACGCCGAGCACGTCACCCGGCTCACAAGGCCCGGCCATCGTCATACCGTGCTCTCGCGCCACTGTTACGGCGCCGTGGTGGGTGTGCCCGGCGGCCGTCGTCATCGCCACGACGTCGTCGTCGAAGCCGCGGCCGGGCTCGTGCACCGCCAGCGCCGAGAGACCTTGCACCTGGGTATGAGTCGGAATCACTGCCACCCGCAGCCCTGCCGCCCGGGCCTGGATCGCGGCCGCCTCGCAGACCGGCACGTACGGACCGTGGTTGGGCAGCACGATCACCTCGGCGGCGTCGCTCGCGGTCATCTCGCGGAGCACGTCGGCCGCCACGAGCCGCTGCCCGAGGCTGAACTCGAGTACGTGGCCGCCCGCCTCCGCGCACAAGGCTGCAAGGCCGGGTCCGGCCGCCGCGAACACGACCGCCCGACCGGAGGTCGATCGGCCGTCGTGCGTACGACCTGCCGCCGCGTCGGCGAAATGGGTGACCTCGATCCGGTGCGGTCTACCTGCGGCGATACCGGCTTCGACCGCGGCACCGACATCGTCGACGTGCACATGGACGTTCCACAGCCCGTCACCGCCGACGACGACCAGCGAGTCGCCCAACGGCGCAAGGGCATCCCGCAGGTCGGGTATAGCGGTATCGGGTGCGTCGAGGAGGTACATCACCTCATAGCTGGGGCCATCGGGGTCGCCCGGGGCGTCGAGCGAGGGAGTGGGGATCTCCCGATCGCCGAGCGCGCCAGCCGGCGGGGCGTGCCAACGGCCGGTGAACACCTTCTCGGTCGCGTCGAGGACCACCACCAACGCTCGCCCGCCGGCGTCGACGACGCCTGCGTCGCGAAGTCGGTCGAGTTGCTCGGGGGTGTGCGTCAGCGCCTCTCGGGCAGCGCCCGAGGCCGCCGTCAGCACCTCGACGAGAGTGGCACCCGCAGCTGCACGTGCGCTGGCGGCCGTGGCGGCGGAGCGCGCCACCGTCAGCATCGTGCCTTCGACGGGCGTACCGACCGCGTCGTACGCCGCGCGGCTGGCATGCTCGAGTGCCGCCGCGAGTCCCCCGGGGTCGATCGTCTCGGTCAGATCGCGTGCGACCGCGCGTACGAACTGCGCCATGATCACGCCCGAGTTGCCCCGGGCGCCGAGCAGTGCGCCGTCGACGAACGCCGCCATCATGGGCGCCAGCTCATGCTCCTTGCCGGCCGCAGACGCAGCGGCCTCGAAGGTGAGATAGACGTTGGTGCCGGTGTCGCTGTCGGGCACGGGGAACACGTTCAGTGCATCGATCTCGGCCCGCGCCGCACCCAATGCGTCGACGCACGCACGCGCCCAGCGTGCAAATCCGTCGGGAGTGAGCGTCACGGCCATGAGCATGAAGACTAGTCACCGCAACCGACCGGATGCCGATTGGCGTGCCGAGTGGTGGATCGGATATCCTGTTCCGGTTGCTCGCATGATCCCGCGACGGGATCGGCCGACTCGGCCGCTTCGAGCGACATCCGAACGAGTCTTTTCGATCAACTGGGAGTGTGTGCGGTGGCTGCGGTCTGCGACATCTGTGCCAAGGGACCTGGCTTCGGCAACAACGTGTCCCACTCGCATCGGCGTACGCGCCGTCGGTTCAACCCGAACATCCAGCGGGTGCGGGCAACCGTCAACGGCACGCCGAAGCGCCTCAACGTGTGTACCTCCTGCCTGAAGGCCGGCAAGGTCACCCGCTGAGCTGAACATCCACGACGGCCCCGCCACCGGCGGGGCCGTTCGTATGCCCGCTCGCGGCGTGAAATACCACGGGCCCACAGCAAACCCCGCCACTCACCAGCAAACTTGCTACGTAGCGGCGCGGAATACCACGGGCCCATAGCAAACCCCGCCACTCACCAGCAAACTTGCTACGTAGCGGCGTGAATTACCACGGGCCCGTGGTAATTCACGGGGCAACGTCGGCCCAGGCGCGAGTCGGCGGACTATCTGAAGTGCTCGTGGCCGGCGGCGTCCTCGTACTCCTCGCCGTCGACGGTGACACCGGTGCCTTCGCGTACCTCACCGATACGGGTCCAGCCATCCGGCAGCGGTGTGCCCTCCGGGAACGTCGCCGCCAGCGGGTGGTCGTCGCCGCCGGTGAGCATGAACGACCTCGGATCGACCCCGATCGCAGCTCCCACCGACACGAGCGGTTCGGTGACCTCGAACGCCCCCGACTCGACGTCGATCGCGACGCCGCTGCTGTCGGCGATGTGACCGAGGTCGGCGAGCAGTCCGTCGCTGACGTCGATCATGCTCGTCGCGCCGGCATCGGCCGCCTGCGGCCCCGCGTCGTACGGGGGCTCCGGCCGCCGATGCGCCTCGACCACGATCCGCGGTGACCGGAACCCTCGCCCCAACACGGCGAGTCCGGCGGCGGCCCAGCCGATACGCCCACGTAGTCCGACGACCTCACCGGGCTGCGCACCGCTGCGGCGTACGACCCGCTCACCCGCGCGCCCGATGACCGTGATGCACACCATCACTTCGTCGGCAGCGGTGACGTCGCCGCCGACGATATGCGCGCCGACGAGCGCGGCTTCATCCGCGATGCCCTGCGACAGGTCGACCGCCCAGGAGGATTCGAGATCTCCGGGAGCGGCGAAGCCGATCGTCAGGGCCGTCGCGACTCCGCCCATCGCGGCGATGTCGGCGAGGTTGGCCGCAGCGGCACGTCGTCCGACGTCGTACGCGCTGGACCAGTCGAAGCGGAAGTGCCGGCCAGAGACCATCGTGTCGGTCGAGATCAGAATCGACCCGCCCGGTGTGGCGACCTGGGCCGCGTCGTCGCCCGGACCGATCAGCACCTGCGGCGCGTCCGAGCGTCCGGCGGTCACCGCGTCGATCAAGCCGAACTCGCCGAGATCCGAGATGGTCGTTGCCGCTCCCGATGCAGAACTCATGCGAGTATCTTGTCCCACCATCCGGGCACCTGTCCGGTAGGGTGACGGGGCCAGTCGACGAGCGGAGGATTTCCCATGGTGGTGCAGGCGTACATCCTGATCCAGACCGAGGTCGGTCGCGCGGCGGATGTCGCGGCGGCCATCGCCGGAGTCAAGGGCGTCACCTTGGCCGAAGACGTCACCGGCCCCTACGACGTGATCGTGCGCGCCGAGGCGACCAACGTCGATGAGCTCGGCGCCCTCGTCGTCGAGAACGTCCAGAACGTCGACGGCATCACCCGTACGCTCACCTGCCCGGTCGTCCACATCTGACCACCGGGCGCGGCGGCACGCTCAGCGCAGACCCGTGTCGCGGGCCGATGCGAGCGCGATCAGCCGCTCGACGAGTGCCGGGTAGTCGATGCCCGACGCCGCCCACAGCTGCGGGAACATCGACGTCGGCGTGAAGCCCGGCATCGTGTTCAGCTCGTTGATGACGACCCGGTCGTCGGGGAGTACGAAGAAGTCGACCCGGCTCAGCCCTTCGCATCCGAGCGACTCGAACGCGCGTACGGCGTAGGAGCGGATTCGGTCGGCGACGGCGTCGGGGATGTCAGCGGGAATGTTCAATGTGGTCGACCCGTCGAGGTACTTCGCGTCGAAGTCGTAGAAGTCGTGACCTTCACCCGACGCGACGACCAACTCTCCGGCAACGCTCGCATGCGCCCGCCCGGTCAGGTCTTCCAGTACGCCGCATTCGACCTCGCGCGCACCTTGTGCGGCGGCCTCGACGATCACCTTCGGATCGTGCTCTTGCGCCAGTGCGACCGCGTCGCCGAGCGCATCGGGTGTGCGTACGAGTGACCCGCCGAAGCTCGAGCCTGCCCGTGCCGGTTTGACGAACACCGGATAGTGCAGCGACGCCACCGACTCGCGCACGGCGTCGGGGTCGTCCTTCCACTCCCGTGGACGGATCACGACGTACGGGAGCTGTGGCAGCCCCTCGGCGGCGAACACGAGCTTCATGTACTGCTTGTCCATACCAACGGCGCTCGCGAGCACTCCCGGGCCGACGTAGCGGGTGCCGGCCATCTCCAGCAGACCCTGAAGGGTGCCGTCTTCGCCCCATGGCCCGTGCAGGAGCGGGAACACCACGTCGACCGCGCCGAACGTCGACGGGGCCGACGCAGACTCGCGTACGACGACCTCGTTGCGCCGCGGGTCGTTGCTGATCGCGATGTCCGGACCGTCCTCGGTGAGCTCAGGGAGCCCGCCGGCCTCCAGTACCTGCGGCTCACCGGGCTGCAAAACCCAGCGGCCCTCCCTCGTGATGCCGATCGGCACGACCTCGTACCGATCTGTGTCGATGGCGCGCATCACCTCCCGCGCGGTCAGGCAGGAGACGCCGTGCTCGCTCGACTTGCCGCCGAAGACGACGGCGATACGGGGGCGGTGGGTGGATTCGCTACTCATCCCGCACGAGACTACCCGCCCGCGGCGGCCGCGGGCCGCGCGACACAATGTGGCCATGGATGACCCGTTCTCGCCCGAAACCGTCGCCGTCACCGCGGGCCGCCCGGCCCGGGAGATCGACAACCCGCTCAACACCGCGATCACCCCGGCGAGCACGTACGTCGCCGGTGGCGACCGTGAGTACGGGCGATATGCCAACCCGACGTGGGAGGCCTTCGAGGAGGTGCTCGGGCGGTTGGAGGGCGGTCGCGCGCTCACCTTCGCCAGCGGGCTCGCAGCGGTGAGCGCGATCGTCGACCTGATCACCCCGGGCGAGAAGGTCGTGGTGCCACGCCACGCCTACCTCGGGGTGCTGACCATCCTGAGCGAACGCGAGCAACGCGGCCTGCTCAACGTCGTACGAGTCGACGTCGAGGACACCGCACAGGTGGTTGCCGCCTGCGACGACGCGGCGATCGTGTGGCTCGAGTCGCCGACGAACCCGATGCTCGAGGTCGCCGACATCGAGGCCATCGCGGCGGCGGCCCACGAGGCGGGCGCCAGAGTCGTCGTCGACAACACCTTCGCCACTCCCCTGGTGCAGCGTCCGCTCGACCTCGGCGCCGACATCGTCGTGCACTCGGCGACCAAGTACCTCGCCGGTCACAGCGACGCCGTGATCGGCGCGGTCGTCACCCGCGACGACGAGGTGCACAAGGCCATCGACGAACGGAGGGGCACGCTCGGGTCGACGCCCGGAGTACTCGAGTCCTGGCTGGCCGCCCGCGGCGTACGTACGCTCCATCTGCGCCTCGAGCGCGCCCAGTCGAACGCCGCCGAACTCGCCCGACGACTCGACGCGCACGATGCGATCGAACGCGTACGCTACCCGGGCTTCGGCTCGATGATCGCGATCGAGGTACGCGGTGGCGCACCCACTGCGGAACTCCTGACGCGGTCGGGACTCCTGTGGGTGAACGCCACCAGCCTCGGCGGCGTCGAGTCGACCTGGGAACGCCGGCGCCGATGGTCATCGGAGTCCGACACCGTTCCCGAGAACCTGATCCGGATGTCGGTCGGCATCGAGGACGTCGACGACCTATGGCGAGATCTGGAGACCGCCCTGGATGGGCTGCCCGACTGAGGCTGGTGCCGTACGCCCGCCCACACCGATGCACGTTGATGCTCAGGTCCGGCGATCACCCGCGGCATTGCTCCCCGCTTGCGCCACGCGGCTCAAGAACGCGTCTATCGTCTCGAGCTGTTCGGCGGTGAAGTCGGCGCACAGCGCGTCGACCGAGTCGTTCATCCCTCGATAACCAGCGTAGAGCTCCGGGAGTCGATCCGGCAGCGCGCGTACGACGACGGTCCGACGGTCGGCGGCATCGGGATCACGGGACCGCTCAATCCAGCCGCTCTTCTGGAGTCGGTCGAGGATCCCCGTCAGGGTCGCCGGGTGCAGCCCGGACAACCGGCCTACCGCACTCGGCGTCATCGGCCCACGGCGGGAGATGATATCGAGGCACTCCAGGTCGATGGACTTCAGCCCGACGCCGCTACCCACCCGCAGATCGAGCATGGTCAGCTCGTTGTTCAGCGCGCGTAGCGAGTCCTTCACCCGCTGCTGCAGCCGACGTCGGTTGGCATCTCCCGAACTTCGTCCTGATGTCATATGTTACGGTTTTCATACGTTATTGGTTTCACACTAAATGGTATCAGTTCCCGGGCGTCCGGGACGGAGAGGAAGACAGATGACGATCGTTGTGACGGGGGCGACCGGCAACGTCGGCCGATTGCTGGTCAGGCAGCTGATCGCGGGAGGCCATCGGGTGCGTGCCGTGACCCGGAGCCGCCTCGGTGCGTCGGCGCTACCCGACCAGGCCGAGATTCACCTCGGTGACCCGAGTAACCCGGACATCATCGGCGAGGCCATCGACGGGGCGGCTGCGATCTTCGTGAATCCACGCGCGGTCGGAATGGGAGCCGACCGACTGCTTGCCATGGCCGCAGAACGAGGGGTCGGCCGCGCGGTCGTGCTCTCCGCGACCAATGTGGACGACAATCCGGCACAGCAACCGTCCCGACTCAACGGCGACCGCAACGCGGAGGTCGAGAGAGCCGTCGTCGACTCGGGGATGGAGTGGGTCGCTCTGCGACCGACGTGGTTCCCGACCAACGCCATCGGCATGTACGCCCCCCAGATTCGCTCGGGCGACGTCGTACGAGGTGCGTACGCGGACTTCGCCGAGTCGCCTATCGACCTCGCCGATCTCGCGGAGGTCGCCACGCTCGCGCTCACGCACAGCGACCTGGTCGGCCGGAAGGTAGCGCTGACGGGGCCCGAGTCACTGAATCAGAGAGAGCTCGTCGACCGGCTGGGACAGGCGCTCGGGCGGCCGCTGACCTTCGAGGAGGTGCCGCCGGAGATCGCCCGTCAAGGGATGCTCGCCGCCGGCCTGAACGAGGACTTCGTCGACGCCTACTTCGCCCGCATGCGGCGAGGCATCGGTGTGCCGGCAGCAGTCGGCCCGGAGCTCGAACGACTCCTCGGGCGGCGGCCGGCCACGTTCGCCGAGTGGGCCGTACGCCATACTCACGCCTTCGACACGGCGGCGTGATGTCCGGCGTTGATGCCCCAATCCGAGTTGGCTGATGCGAACGTGCGAGCCGTACCACCACCCCCCTGCCGCGGTGGTACGGCTCGCACCCGATCGACGTCGGCTATGCCGAGTGCGCCTGACCGGGCTGGTAATCGCCGGCGGGCTGCTTGTTGATGACGTTGAAACGGTTGAAGCTGTTGATGATCGAGATCTGCGCGAGCAGAGCACCGACCTCTTCCTCGTCGAAGTTCGCAACGACGTCCGCCCACGCATCGTCGGTAACGCCTCCGGCGCCGTCGGCAATGCGCGTACCCTGCTCGGTCAGCTCGAGGGCGGCGCGCTCCGCCGGGGTGAACACCGTTGCCTCCCGCCAGGTCGCAACCAGGTTGATCCGTGCGGCGGTCTCACCGGCATGCGCTAGGTCCTTTGCATGCATGTCGGTGCAATAGCCACAGCCGTTGATCTGGCTGGCCCGAAGGTTGACGAGCTCTCGCGTCGAAGCCGGCAGTTTCGAGTTGATGACCGCCTGCCCGGCGGCGCCGATGTGCTTGAACACCTTCATGGCCGTCTCGTTCTGGAATGGGTTGATACGCGGTTCCATTACTTCTCCTTTTTTGTGATTGCCAGTTGCGCGGGAGATGCGCAACCGTCTGATCGGGTCGGGCCTGAGCCGCGTCTACGACTCACCCGAGCCGAGCTGCTTCAGCAGGGCAAGGACGTTGACGACGCCTCGCGTCTCGGCGATTCGTCCCTCGACGAATCGGAGGATGAAGATCTCGTCGTACGTGACCGACGCACCGGCCGCAGGTACGCCCATGTAGTCGTCACCGGTGTGCGTGCCGCGTACGGTCTGTCGCGAGACGACTTTGTCGTCCTTGGCGATCAGATCCTCGCTGGTGATGAGCAGGTCAGGAAATGCTCGGTGGAGCATCAGATTGACCTGCTTCACCGCCTCCGCCCCGGTCGCTTCGATCGGCAGCGGCGTGCCCATGTCGACGTCGGGTTCGAAGATCTCATCGATCGTCTCGGCGATCAGATCCTCGTCATGGGTGTTGCTCGCATCGAGCATCCGCTGGTAGATCGCGGTGTTCGCTGCTTCCTCGGGTGTTGACATCCGAGCTCCTTTCGTTGCGGCCCGCATGGGGCTCGTACCTGATCGACGAACGCGGGGCCCGTCAGGGGACCGGATGCGCGGGCTAAGAGGCAGGAACCGGGGTCGGGATCGGTGCCTCGACCCGGCGACAAATCGGTTGCGGGTAGATGCCGTTGCGGACAGGCCGATCAGAGTCGTTCTAGCCGGTTGGCAAGAAACCGGCGCTCGGGGATTGATGTCGCGAGCTCGAGTGCTTGGCGATAGGCAACGCGGGCTTCATCACCGCGCCCGAGGCGCCGCAACAGCTCTCCACGGGTCGAGTGGAAGTACAGATAGCCATCCAGACCGAGGTGGTCGACGGCACGAAGAGCCGAGAGCGGGTCACCGGCCTCGGCGATGGCCACGGCCCGATTGAGCTCCACGACCGCAGAACCGGTGAGCTCGGCGAGCCGCTCGTACAGCGTGGCGATCTGCGGCCAGTCGATTCGCTCCCGGGTCTGCAACGACGCGATCGCCGCCTGCACGACGTACGCACCGTGACCGCCCGATGCCAACGCGCGGTCGAGCATCGCCCGCCCGGCCAGGAGCTCGTCGGTGTCCCACAGCGAACGATCCTGATCCTCGAGCAGCACGAGGTCGTCGCCGGAGAATCGGGCATGTCGGCGGGCATGGTGAATCCGCATCAGGGCCAGCAAACCCTGTGCCTCCGGCTCGCCGGGCAGCAACGCGACCAGTACCTGCGCCAAGCTGATGGCTTCGGCGGCAAGGTCGACGCGGCCGCCGTAGCCCGCGTTGTAGATCAGGTAGATGACGGCGAGCACCGCATCCAGGCGATCCGGCAGCACGTGCTCTCCGGGTACAGCGAACGGGATGCCCGTGGCCTTGATCTTCGCCTTGGCCCGGCTGAGCCGCCGCTTCATCGTCTCCGGCGCAACCAGGAACGCACCGGCGATCTCAGCGGTCTCCAGTCCGCCGAGAGCCCGCAGCGTCAACGCCACCTGCCCATCCAAAGGAAGCGCGGGATGACAGCAGGTGAAGATCAGTTCGAGTCGTTCGTCTTTGATCACGGTGTCAGCTGTCCCGTCAGTCGCGGCCTCCTGCGCCGCCAACAAGTGCAGCTTGGAGGTCAGGGTGCGCTCTCGCCGGATCCGGTCGATCGCCTTGTTCCGGCCGGTTGTCACCAACCACCCACCAGGGTTCGACGGAACACCCGACCTCGGCCACTGGGCCACTGCGATCGCAAACGCTTCCTGGGCGGCCTCCTCGGCCCGGTCGAAGTCGCCCAGGTAGCCGATCAGGGAGGCGAGAACCCGGCCCCATTCGTCGCGGAAGACCTGCTCCAGCACGTTCGGCCTCAGCGCTGCGCCAAGGGCCTGACCTCGACGACACCGTGCCGTGCAGTCGGCACCCGCACGGCGAGTTCAATCGCCTCGTCGAGATTGGCGGCTTCGATCAGCGCCACGCCCCCGAGAACTTCCTTGGTGTCCGCGAACGGACCGTCTGTCATCAGCGTCCGACCGCCGCCGACCCGAACACTGGTGGCCATCTCGGGCGTCGCCAACTGCGCGGCATGGAGCAGGCGGGGGTCGTCGGCCAGTGCGGCATACTCCGCATCGGCCGTTTCTCGCTCCGCGTCCGACCACGCGTGTTCGGAGCCGGGCACTGCGTAGAACATCAACGCGTACTGCATCGCTTCCTCCATTGCTCAGAGCTCGTCGTACAAGCGACGAACGGACTGTTGGTCGTGGGACATCTACGCGATGTCGGTTTCCGGGTCGGGATCGTCAGAAGCCGATCGCCTCGCGCAGCAACAGCACCGTGCCGCGCCCGGGGAAGAACTCCGGGCTGAGTGCGTTCAGGATCAGGATCCGGTTGACGGCGCTGGGCTTCCCGAACGCGTTCATGACGCGGTCGTTCTCCAGCGGGAGACAGTGCTCCTCGATGCGACGCAGTGCCGTATCGAGGTCGGGTACGACCTTCTGGGCACCGACGACCCAGATGGCGTGGGCGGCGCCGCCGGCGTACCCGACCAGTTGGCTTCCGCTTGCCGATGCGATCACGAGACTGCCGGACTCCGTGACGGCGTGGACACTGCCGACGATGACATCCGGGCTGGCGATCATCCGCCGCATCTCGTCGCGTTGGGTGGTGCGATCCATCGTCAGCCCGCGCGGCCGGACGGCGTCGTATCGTCCGCTGCCGTTGATGTCCGCATCGATTCCCGACAGCCGGAGGGTCTCGCTCGCCCCGGTGAGTACGCTCGCGCCCTCTGGGATCAGGTCGTTGATGCGGACTCGTGCGGACGCCACGTCGTCGAGAATGTCAACCGTGAAACCATTCGCAGCGAGTGCGGCGGATGTCCGGTTGAGGCGCTCGGCCGACGCCGGGTCATCAAACGCGGGCGCGGAAGCTGTCGTTGTCATGCAGTCGTCTCCTCATGATCGGGTTCCTCTGATCGGGACGACAATGCAGCTCGACGAAATGTCAGGTTGGTGCAGACCTGACGTTCGTTGGCCCTGTCGTGTCGAATGGATAGGGCGTAGCGGCGACTGAGGAGAGGAATATCGATGGCGACCAGATCCGAGACTGAACCCGACGGATCCGATCCGCACCTGAGCGCGATCATGAGGGAACGACGTCGGCTCATCAATCTCGCGTACAGGCTTCTCGGCTCCCTGTCCGAGGCCGAGGATGCCGTCCAGGAGGCGTACGTACGGTGGTATGCCATGTCTGCGCAGGAGCAGGCGGCCATCGAGTCGCCTGGCGCCTGGCTGAGCACCGTCACCAGTCGCATCTGCCTCAACGTGCTGCGTTCAGCTCGGGCGCGGCGTGAGACCTACGTGGGCGAGTGGATCCCCGAGCCCCTACCCGACCGCACGGAGTGGGGTGCCGGACCGTCGGCCGCCACCGTCGACGGGACCGACCCCGCGGATCGGGTGACCCTCGACGAGTCGATCAGTATGGCGTTCCTCGTGGTCCTCGAGGCGATGACGCCGGCCGAAAGGGTCGCCTTCATCCTGCACGACGTGTTCCACTATCCGTTCGCCGAGGTGGCCGAGATCGTCGGCCGTACGCCCGCCGCGTGTCGCCAACTCGCCTCGTCGGCACGCCGCCGGATCAGTGCGGCGCAGTCCACAGCGGCTCCCCGGCCCGAGCAGGCCGACATCGTCCGGGCGTTCAAGCTGGCCTGGCAGGCAAAGGACATCGATGCTCTCCTCGGTCTGCTCGACCCCGAGGTCCGAGCGATCGGCGACGGCGGCGGCATCGTCAACGCGGTCCTGGATCCGGTCGAAGGACGTGAACAGGTCGCCCAGGCGTGCGTCCACGTCGCATCCCAGGGCGCCGCCCTCACGGTGCTCGAACGCACCGTGAACGGCCAGCCCGGCCTGGTCGCTCAGCGCGGCGGCGTCACGGTTGCCGTGTTGGCCTTCGACATCGTCGACGACCGGATCAAGCAACTGTGGACCGTGCTCAACCCCGAGAAGCTCCAGCAATGGATGACGGACTTCTGACTCAGGACACTAGGCCCATTCGGACTTCGTCTCGCGGGTGATCAGCGACTTCAACATCTGTTCCGGACTCAGCTCACCGCGGATCAGCGCGGCCACATGGTCGACGATCGGCATGTCGACGCCGTGTGCGGCGGCGAGCTGGGCGATCGCCTCGCACGATTTGACGCCCTCGGCGACCTGTCGG